>JBCBDN010000289.1:0-4981 GCA_038529685.1 Cyanobacteria bacterium J06598_1
CTTGCATAGTTCAATTAACTTGCGGATAGTCTGCACAACCTCTTCAGATTTTTGTGGATTTAGGGCGTCTGGATGGGGCGAGGCAAACTGGCCTCTATCATTGTCAAAATACTGGCCGGAGGCCGCTGCGAATTCATCGGATAGGGCGGCGCGGGCCAGTATTTCTGCGCCAATACGGATATCGCCACCAGATACGCCATAGGCTTCTTTCACCATTTTGCTGCCGAGCATTGAACCAGGATTGACGGCAATAATGGCTGGGCCTTTATCTTTGAGCGAAAGCGCCAGCGCGCGCGACCACATTGTTATTGCCAACTTACTTTGTGCGTAGGCTGCACTGTCAGATAACTTGACTTTGCCGGTTAGGGCGTTCACATTAACGGGAGATTGGGCTGCAGAGGAGAGATTAATCACCCGTCCGGATGGGTTGAGGTGTGGCAACAGTTTTTGGGTGAGTAGATAGGGTGCGATCGCATTGACAACAAACCGGACATCCAGTCCATCCGCTGTAATGGGGTTAGATGTACTGTAAACACCCGCGTTGTTGATCAGTACATCGAGCTGAGCATGCTTTTCAGCAACTTCCTTGGCCAGTGCTTCTACATCCGTCATCCGCGACAAGTCAGCCACATAGCTTTCGACATGCCCCTCTCCTGCTAGTGCAGAGAGAGATTTTTTCACGTTTTCTAATTTTGTTGCATTGCGCCCGTGTAATAGCACTTTATGTCCGGCTGAAATCAGCATCCTAGCCGTTTCTAAGCCGATGCCGTCAGTAGAGCCCGTAATCAAAATTGTTTTTGGCATAGTTTTAATCTCCTAGTGAGCAAAATTTGGCAGTGTAGCAAAGCGCGGATGCATTCGCACTTTGCTATGCGCTATGCGCTCTACATAGTAAGGGTTGTAACTGTTCGTAGTGTCTAAAGCTAAGCGCGGAAGGCTATAGGTTGTCTGCTAGGCGTTTTAGGGTTGTCTCGATATTTGCCTGATTAAACCGCAGGTTCAGCGCTACATGGTTGATGCCTATCTGTTCTAGTGATTTTAGATAAGCTCGAAGATGATTTTCCCCCAGCTGGAAGCCTAAGTGAATGGGCTTCGGTGGGCTATCGGGATCTTCGGTGAGATCGATATACAGCGGCTGCATCACGGGTTTAGTCGGATCGTTGGTTGTATTGTTTTTGGCTTTAACGCGCGATTGCCAGTCGCGAATAACTTGTGCTTGCATAGCGGGACTGCGAGGATAGGTGATCCAGCCGTCGCTGTTTTGCGCAGTCCAATCGGGCGCTTGTCGGCTGCCGCCTGTCACCAGCAGCGGCAGTTTCCTGGCGGTGGGTTTGGGCAGCATATCTACTTCACCACGGGAACTACCCAAGGCATTTTCAAAGGTCGGTGAATCCTCACTCATGTGTCTGATGTAGTCAAAGCTGTCTCGAAACCGAGTGCCGCGTTCTTCAAACGGGAGATTGAGCGCTGGATACTCTTGGGGGCGATCGCCCGAAGCCACGCCCAAAATAAGCCGACCGCCCGAAAGCACATCCACAGTCGCTGCCGCCTTGGCCACATGTGCAGGATGTCGCAGCGGCAGAATCAGGCTGGCAACACCGAGTGCGATTTGCTTGGTTTGGCCTGCCAAAAGACCTAGATAAACGAAGGGATCGTAGGTTTGGCCAGCATCTCCAAATGAAGGCACGTTAAACGGTACGTCGCGCAGCCAGACGGCTGAAAAACCGAGTTCTTCGGCTAGCTGAATCCGTTCTATGTGGTGCTCCATCGTGGGCACAGGCCCCCGCGAATAGTTTTCGATGGGCACGACCAGTCCAAGGCTTAACCGGTTTGGCCGAAAGACAGCGTTATATGCTCGGTTAATGGGTTGAAACCCTACCTCTTTTCTGATGTTTTCTCCTGATTTTTCTCTATGTTTGAGCATGATAAATTCTGTCCCCTAGCGCGTTAGGGGCGCGCAAAGCGCCCCTGGTCAGTTCTTCTGGTCAGTTCTTCTGGTTAGTTCTTCTGGTTAGTTCTCAATTGACATCCTGAACGCCGACCAGCATCTCTTCCCAACCTCGCTGATTGTTCATATCAAACTGTGCGCTGTTATCATCGGCCCACTTAAAGCGCTTTAATGCAGCTGTTTGGCTTGTTGCTTGATAAAGCCAATAAGCTTCCTCTTTCAGTGCCTCTTCAATCGGCTTGTCGATAGAGGCGTAGACGGTTTGCTTGCAGGCATTGATCGATTCAGCGGGCCAGAGGGCGATGCGGCTGGCTAGCGCTTCGACGAACGAACCGATCTCTTCTGGGTCAAGTGCTTTGTTAATGGTGCCATAGGCCTCAGCTTGATCTGCGTCAAAGTCTTGGGCCCCCAAGATAATTTCCAATGCACGCCCCAGCCCTGTCTGGCGGGCCATCCGCGATGCGCCACCGCCACAGGGCAAAATACCCATGCCGACTTCCATCTGCATGAATTTTGCTTTGCCACGGGCGGCAAAGCGCATATCGCAGGCAAGGGCAAATTCGTGACCGCCACCACGGGCAAAGCCTTCGATTTTGGCAATGGTGGCCTGAGGCAGCTTACTGATGCGCTCTAAGACAACTTGTAAATCGAGCAGCTGGACTTCATCACGAGAAAGTGCGATCGCAGACATATCTTTGAGAAAGTTTGTGTCGGCATGGGCTACGAAAATCTCGGGATTGGCTGATTGAAACACGACGACCTTAATGGCGCGATCTACTTCGAGCTTTTGAGCCAGCATGTTTAGGTCCGAGAGCATCGGTAAACCCTGGATATTGACGGGTGGATAGTCGAATGTGATCCAAGCAATCCCGTTTTCAGTTTTGACGTTGAAGGTCGTGAAGCTGTCGTAGTTCATTGGGTCTCTCCTTAATTTTCTTTGGGTTAGCGTGAGAAATTTTAGGCAGTATCTTCAGTTGTTCTTTGCTGTTACTTAGCGGGCTAAATTCCTTCTAGAACGGTTTTACCAATTGCTTTTCCACTCTCTTGTAGTTCATGTGCGGCCCGCAGATTTTCTGCTGTAAGCGTGCCACCCTGATTGTTGACCGTAGAGATTAGCGTGCCATCATCCAAAAGTTCCGACACTCTGTTCAACAACTTATGCTGCTCGTCTATATCCTCTGTTTGGAACATTGAGCGGGTGAACATAAACTCCCAGCTAACAGAAATCGCTTTGTACTTAAGGGGTAAAATATCCAACGATTCTGGATCGTCGATGAGCGCAATGTGGCCACGCGGCTTAATCAGTGCTTGAATCGCTTCATAATGACTGCCGGTATGCGTCAGCGCGGCGACGTATCGTGGCGAAATGCCCAGCGCCTCCATCTCTTTATCTAGCGGGTTGTGATGATTGACGATATGGTCAGCGCCCATTTTTTGCGACCACGCTCGGGTATCGTCACGCGATGCCGTTGTCACAACAGTCAGCTTGGTTAGCTGCTTGGCTAGCTGCGTCAAAATCGATCCGACACCACCCGCACCGCCGATGATTAGCAAAGCTTCGCCCTCACCTTCGCCTTCTTTTAGCCCAAAGCTATCGAACAGAATTTCCCAGGCTGTGATACTGGTTAAGGGCATTCCAGCCGCTTCTGTAAAATTAAGGGACGAGGGCTTGCGACCCACAATGCGTTCGTCCACCGCATGGAGCGCGGCGTTGGTGCCAGGGCGGGTGATATCGCCTGCATAGAACACTTCATCACCGGGTTTGAACTTGCTGGTTTGTGAACCCACTTCTTTCACAATGCCAGCCGCATCGAAGCCGAGAATCCGAGGCTCATCGTCCGGCTGTGCACTGGCGCGTACTTTTACATCTACCGGATTGACCGAAATGCCGCGAACCTCTACGAGGAGGTCATGGGGGCCGAGCTTGGGTTCGTCCGTTTCAAACTCAATCAGGGCGTTTTCTGCTGAGATGGGGCCTGCTTGCTGGTAACCAATGGCTTTCATCGTTGGTATTTCCTCTCGATTTGGGTGAGCGTTGCTAGCATGATAGTTGTTCGTGTAAAAAAGATAATCAGGCTTGCTACGAAAAGATAATTCGGATATTTTTGATAAATGGATATTCTATCGCTTCGTTTGTTTTTAAGAATTGCAGCGCTTGGCGGCGTCACAGCAGCAGCACGAGACCTATCGCTTTCGCCTGCAAGCGCCAGTGCTCGCCTAGTTAAGCTTGAAGAAACGGTGGGATTTCGTCTTTTTAACAGAACCACTAGAGCCGTATCGCTTACCACCGATGGTGAGGTATTTCTGCCCTACGCTCAGCAAACCGTAGAGACGTTAGAAACGGGACTCAGTGCGGTCAGGGGAGAAAGTTCAGAGCCGCAGGGCCTGCTGAGAATAGCCATGCCAGGTTCTTTTGGGCGGATGTATGTTCTTTCTTTATTGGCCGAATTTCAGGCTCAATATCCGCTCGTCAGCCTCGACTTACGATTGTCGGATGAAGTTCTTGACGTTGTTGAGGGTGCCTATGACCTGATCATTCGGAATTCAAGCTTGGAAGATAGTCGTTTGATTGTTAGAAAGCTAGCTACCGATCGCCGTATTCTTGTAGCGTCTCCTCACTACCTTGAACGGCGAGGTGTTCCGACTACGCCTGAGGATCTTGCCGCTCATCAATTCGTCATTCTGGGCGAAAGTGCGCGGTGTAAGTTTGAAAATGGACAGACCGTCAACGTTCCGTATTCGTCGATTGTCAACGATGGTGAGGCCATGCGTAAGATGATTGAGCACGGGATGGGCATCGGTATGAAGTCAGTCTGGAATGCCAGCGAGAGCTTGAAATCTGGGCTTCTGGTTGAGGTACTGCCAGCGTTCCCGCTGATTACAGAAGCTTCCCTATGGCTCCTCTACCCAAGTCGACGAATCATTGCGCCGAAAGTGCTAGCCATGATTGATTTCTTACTCGAACAGTTTCATCCTGTTCCCCCGTGGGAGCGCTAGAGCGCAACGAAGGGTCCCTCGTAGAACGCTGAGCTG
>JBCBDN010000290.1:0-4946 GCA_038529685.1 Cyanobacteria bacterium J06598_1
AAAGAACGTTAGATATTGTTACTACCGTGACTGAAGCTTCAGAGAAAATGCGATGGCAGGTGACATTCACTGGCGAAGAAATAGTCCATACTAAGAAGCCCCTGCTGCTCAAGTCGATTTGCCAGAGTCGATAGTTACCATGCTGCCTTCAATGTCTTCCCCCGAGAACTCATCTAATACTGAGGCATCTAATACTGAGAATAGTGTGTGGCCAACGCCGTCTACGTCTTCTGGTCAGTCTTCGCCCAGCCGTGACAGTGTGCCGCCTGTTACCCCTGCACCTATCAAGAACCAACCTTCGGAAATGCCAAAACTCAAGGAGACTCATCTCTCTCAACCTGTTAAGGCGAACAAGGATTCTCCTTTAAAGGCAAGCGGTAGCGATGCTAATACTGCATCGACGCCTTGGGCAGAGACAGAAAGAAAACCCAAATGGCAAGAAGGCGAAATCATTAAGCTTGAGATTTCTGACCTGAGCAATGGCGGTGATGGGGTTGGGCGTTGGGAAGATAGAGTCGTTTTTGTGCCTAACACGGTGCCCGGTGACGAAATGCGGGTGAAGCTGACTAAGGTAAAAGCGACTCATGGCTTTGGTAAGCCTGCGGGCATTGTGAAGCCTTCTCCAGAACGGGTGAGGCCGGCTTGTATCGTGGCCGATAAGTGTGGTGGTTGTCAGTGGCAGCAGGTGGGATATGAGCGGCAGCTAAAGGCGAAGCATCACCTGGTGATAGATACCTTAGCTCGAGTTGGCAAGCTAGAAGATATTCGAGTGGATCCGGTACTGGCCGCAGATGAACAGCTGCGCTATCGCAATAAGGCAACGTATCCGGTGAGGCTATCTCAAACCAAAGCCGTTCAGGCAGGCTACTACCGACAAGGCTCCCACCGTCTCGTTAATCTGAACAAGTGTCCCGTACAAGACAGTCGGCTAGACCCACTACTGGCAGAGGTAAAGCAAGACATTCAAGCGCGTGAATGGAAAATTTACGACGAGAGAACGCACAAAGGCCATATCAAACACCTTTCTTTGCGGGTGGGCAGACGGACTGGGCAGATTTTGCTGACGCTGGTGAGCCGCTCGGTCAAGCTCAAAGGAATTCATGAACAGGCCCAGCAGTGGATGGCGCGCTATCCCGATGTTGTGGGCGTGCTGGTAAACCTAAACTGGAAGAAAACAAACGCGATTTTTGGACCTGACACGTTCTCTATTGCAGGTGAGCCGCACCTGGAAGAAACCTTTGCAGGGTTAACCTTTCACATCCAGCCGGCGACCTTTTTTCAGGTGAATACGGCCCAGGCTGAGCGCTTACTGAGCGAGATTCAGTCCGAACTAGCGCTAACAGGCGAAGAAACGCTTGTGGATGCTTATTGCGGTGTGGGTACTTTTACCTTGCCACTTGCAAAGCACGTGAAGCAGTGCGTAGGATTAGAGGCCTTTACTGAATCTGTCGTTCAAGCACAGGCGAACGCTGCGCTCAACGATATCGAAAATGTAGAGTTCAAGATTGGCGATGTGGCAATGCTGTTGCCCGAGCTAGAGACCACGCCCGATATTTTGATGCTGGATCCGCCTCGTAAGGGCTGTGAGCCGGAGGTGCTAGCGGCCATTGTGGCGATTAGGCCAAAGCGAGTAGTGTATGTGAGCTGTAATCCGGCAACGCTGGCGCGTGACTTGCGCATTTTGTGTGAGGAGGGTGGATATAGGCTCTCACGAGTTCAGCCTGCTGATTTTTTCCCACAAACATCGCATGTGGAATGTGCCGCCTTTCTGGTAGCGTAGCTGCCAATAGGCCATGTGCGTGCCGCTCAGCAAGGGAAAGTCATCAATGAAATTTAACCAGATTGTGGAAGCGCTAGGAGATCAGGTCGTCGCCTCAAGTCTGGAAGCAGGAGAGGCTACGACTGCTCCTCTGTCTGTCTCTCGGGCTAATCCACAGGTAGAGGGATTAGGTGCTATTCAAACGGCGACTAGCGGCCAGCTTAGCTACGTAGAAGGGCAGAAGTTTGGCAGCTACATTGAGACGACTGAGGCGATCGCGCTCATCCTTCCCAACGATTCTGACCTACAGTCCAAAGCGAATAGTCGACAGCTACCTTGGGTGAGCGTCAAAGATCCTCGACTGGTGTTTGCGCGTGGAATCGCTCTGTTCTATCAGCCTTATCGTCGCTCACCTGGAATTCACTCCACTGCCGTAGTTGAAGAAGGCGCAACCCTGGGCCCTGATGTTGCGGTTGGACCGAAGGCCGTTGTACATGCGGGTGCGATCGTTGGCGATCGCGTCTGTATTCATGCAGGGGTTGTCATCTACCCTGGCGCAAACATTGGCGCTAATACTGTGCTCCACGCCAACTGCGTTATTCATGAGCGGGCCCAGATTGGCGCGAACTGTGTGATTCATAGCGGCGCGGCTATTGGCTCTGAGGGCTTTGGCTTTGTGCCTATCGCAACCGGCTGGGAAAAGATGGAGCAAGCCGGAATCGCTGTGTTGGAAGACGGAGTAGAGATTGGCTGCAACTCTACGGTCGATCGGCCGGCTGTTGGGGAAACCCGCATACGGCGAAATACCAAAATAGATAATTTGGTACATGTTGCGCACGGCTGCCAAATTGGTGAAGCGGTGGCGATGGCGGCGCAAGTCGGGATGGCAGGCGGTGTGACGATTGGCAATCGGGTTATTTTGGCTGGGCAGGTGGGGATCGCGAATCAGGCAAAGCTAGGGGATGGGGTGATTGCTTCGGCCCAATCTGGTATTCATAGCAACGTACCGGCTGGAGAAGTGGTATCGGGGACGCCTGCTTTTTCGCACAAGGTGTATCTTAAGTCTGCTGCTTTGTTAAAGCGACTGCCTGATATGGCAAAGTCGCTAAAAGCGATTCAGAAACAGCTGTCTAAAGACTGATCGTTCTCGCTTGCGTATCTGATCGGTCGCGATAGAGCAAGGGTAAAACTAAGGATGATCCCCAGATCTAATCAAAGAATAATTAACCCATAAGAACTTCTGTAGCACTGTGTAAACTTACGATCTTCTGATCCCCATACACTGAGTGCTGGTGCTAACTTAGTAAGTACGAACAACAACTGAATAACTCGCATTCGGGCTTTGCTGTTTTCAGCAACCCAGGCGACCTTTCACAGCACAAGCTAAAAAGCTTGCTATTGCCTTAAGTAAACTGGGCTTCACGTCTTATTTTTGTAGGCTGAGCCAAATCCACTGGATATTACATACTGGTTAATAGCAATCGTTGTAAACCTCTTACCTGAAGGATTTCACCATCGTTCATTAACACTGGAGGTCCCATTCAAAGACTGTTTATTCAAGTTGAACCCATTTAGAGCTGACCACCTTTGGTCGGCTCTTGCGTTTTTTAAAGGGAACCCAAGAACTTTTAGCCCAGCATTAGTCTAGTAAGCTCGGATAAGCTCGGATCTATGCGGAACGGTGAACCTAAATCAGCGCCATCATGGCTAGCCTTAGTGATTGGCAACACGCGCTTGCACTGGGGATATTGGTATCAAGGGCGATTTGTTGGCGCTTGGCATACGCCGCATTTGACGGCGGCGATCGCAGCTTATCTTCACGCAGCTCATTTTCGCTCTGAAGCGTGGCAGTCAGTCGCTGAGTGGTCAGGGCAATTCACACCTGCTCAAGTTGCGAGCTTACCAACCGTTGATATTGCAGTGTCTGATTTGTGGGTGGCCTCTGCGGTTCCTGAGCAAAGTGTGCTTTGGATGCAGCCCGAATGCTCTGCTCAAGTTGTCGTGCGATCTCAAATTCCGCTCACTGGCATCTATCCAACTCTGGGCATAGACCGCGCTATCAATTTGCTTGGTGCAGGTCAGCTAGCCGGTTGGCCCGTCTTAGTGATCGACGCAGGCACTGCCATTACGTTGACTGCTGGTGTTGCACAGGCTGTCTTTGGCGGGGCTATTTTGCCAGGACTACGGTTGCAGCGTGAGGCGCTCTCGCAGAGGACGGCGGTTTTAGGAACACTGATGCCTCAGATCAGAACCCAGTCTGAGGGGGTGCTCCCTGAGCGGTGGGCAGTTGATACAGAAGGTGCGATCGCTAGCGGCCTAATCTACGGCATCCTTTCTACCCTGACTGACTACATCCACAGCTGGTGGCAGCAGTACCCCGAAGGCAAAGCTATTTTTACGGGCGGCGATGCACCCTATCTGTACCAGTGTTTGCAACAAAGAACCCCGGAGGTAGCCTCTAGGGTTCTTGTCAATATTCATCTGATGTTTGACGGTATGAGTGTCTATCGGAGTGCGCTAATTTGATAGGCGTAATCGCTCTCGCTGGTGCCAAAAGTAGCGTCTGGGATTGCGTCTTCAGTATCTAACTCTTGTAGAGAATTTACTCGGTTGCGAGCATCGGGGTGAGTACTCAAAAATTCCGGTGGTGCTCCAGAGCGGACGAGTTTACGCATGAAGCTCACCATACCCGACTGGTCGTAGCCAGCGCGGCCCATGCTGTGGAAGCCATGTCGGTCGGCTTCGTATTCATCGCTTCGGCTCGCAGGGAGCTGAAGGGCAATTTGTGTACCGATGTTGACTAGGCGATCGCGGTTCACACCTAGCGCGCCTGTAATCCCCTGAGTGATCGCTGCTTGGCGCATTTGCTTCACCGCATGGCGGCCTGCAATATGACCAATCTCATGACCTACTACACCAGCCAGCTCAGCTTCGTTATCAGCTGCGGCCATTAAACCTGTGGTGATGTACACATAGCCACCCATGGTCGCAAAGGCATTTACCGCATCGTCTTCAACGACTTGGAAAGTGTAGGGGATGTTGGGGCGATCACTCACGTTTGCTAGCGTCTGCCCGATATCTTTTAAGTAGGCATCGAGTCCTGGATTGTCAAACAGCTTGATTTGGCCTTGTTCAATTATTTAAGCTGCACTTCCCTCTGCAATTTCTTTCTTCTGCAATTTCTTAA
>JBCBDN010000291.1:0-4935 GCA_038529685.1 Cyanobacteria bacterium J06598_1
CTACACAGTGTGTAGCCTTGTATACAAGATTTATGTAACTAATCATAAACAAATCTGTCCCCTTTGAGTAAGGATATTGGGGTGCCGTATTAAAAATGGTGTCTGCTGTGACAGAAACGGAAGGATTTGTTTATGATTAGTTACATAAATCTTGTATACAAGGCTACACACGTGCCTTGCATGCCCTTCCTTAAGGTCATAAAAGCAACCATCACCTGTGGCATTGACTCGTCTCCTATCTTCGCAAAGTACCTTGTCAAATTCAGTTTTTCTTTACCCTGAGGCGCTTTCAACCTTTTCCTTCAACGTTATTTTCGCTTAAGTAAAAGTTAAGCTCTGTGATTATTCATTCTGGCTTCACCCTTTTGCCCGAGAATTAAGTAATCCCAGGTCAAGACCACCCAAACCTTATATTGGCAAAGCGTTTCAGCGCGCGCTCTGCTGCAATCAAGCGGTTAATAGCCCAGGCCAATAGGTTTCGGTAAATACGCATGGCATTGAACTCACCACGCTATACGTCTCAATCGAAATCATAGATACTTTCCGCAGTCTATGCGGCTGCACCTAACGGGTTGCTCTAGAGGTAATCCATCTTCTAGGGCAGCGCTCGTCAAAACAAAATATGCCCGCTCAAGTGTGATTTTTATCTCGGCAAAGTGAATGGTTACTTTAACTATCTTTGCAAAACCAGACTCTTTTTAGCCATGCCTTAGCCCCCATACCTTGGCTCCTAAGTAATTCTGTCCACAACGGTAAAGTCGCTGGTTCTAAGGCCATCGCCTGTTTCCCTTTTCTCGTAAACCTTCGCTCAACATTAAGAGAGTGCAGTCATGTCTGTTACCGCCCTTGCTATTTCTCAAGATTGCACCCTGCCTGACTGGCTTTCTTCTTGCCTGATAGCGCACGGCGCTAGTGCAGACAATGAACACGTGCTGGCTGCCCTAGAATCTGCGGCTAAGGGCAGCCCGACTCTGACTGAAGCGCTACCAGAGCAAAAGCAGAAAGACCTTGACGAGCTGACGGCAGATAGCCGTGCACAAGACCCCGCTGAGCAGCCCGTTCCTCAAGGTGAACAGCTAGTCTGCCGTGCCTTTGAGTTTGCCTATCAGCTCCATAAAGGACAAATGCGGGCTTCTGGCGATCACTATATTGCGCATCCAGTGGCTGTAGCAGGGCTGCTGCGTAGCTTGGGTGGAGATAGCGCCATGATTGCGGCGGGCTTTTTGCACGACGTGGTGGAAGATACCGATGTCACCGCTGATGAAATTGAGGGGCTGTTTGGCGCAGAAGTTCGACACTTAGTAGAAGGCGTTACCAAACTCTCTAAGTTCAACTTCGACAGTAAAACTGAACAGCAGGCTGAGAACTTTCGCCGGATGTTTTTAGCGATGGCTAAGGACATTCGCGTCATTGTGGTAAAGCTGGCCGACCGCCTGCACAACATGCGAACGCTAGAGCATCTGCGTCCAGATAAGCAGGTACGGATCGCGCGAGAGACTTTAGAGATCTTTGCGCCCTTGGCCAACCGGTTGGGGATCGGTCGGTTCAAGTGGGAGCTGGAAGACCTTTGCTTTAAGTACCTGGAGTCTGATGCTTATTGCGAGCTCAAGCAGCTGATTGTTGAAAAGCGCACAGATAGAGAATCTAGGCTACAGAGTGTCAGCAGCGTTTTGCAAGAGGGGATCGCTAAGCTCGGTATTCAGTGTGAAGATGTCAGCAGTCGGCCCAAGCATCTCTACAGCATTCATCAAAAAATGCAGCGCCAGGGCAAAGAGTTTAAAGAAATCTATGACATCGCAGCGGTTCGTTTGATCGTTAATACCAAGGACGAATGCTACCGAGCGCTGGCGGTTGCTCACGACTTGTTTCGTCCGATCCCCGGCAGGTTCAAAGATTACATTGGCCTGCCTAAGCCGAACCGCTATCAGTCTTTGCATACGGTTGTTATTGGTCCTCACGGTCGCCCTATTGAGGTGCAGATTAGAACCGTAGAGATGCACCACATTGCTGAATACGGGATCGCCGCGCACTGGAAATATAAGGAGTCGGGCAATAGCCAACCCTCTGTTGGCGACGATGAAGAGAAGTTCACTTGGCTCCGTCAGCTGCTCGACTGGCAAAACGAACTCAAAGACGCTCAAGAATATCTTTCTGGCGTCAAGAACAATTTGTTCGATGAAGAGGTATACGCCTTCACGCCAGGTGGCGATGTGATTCCGTTGAGCCGAGGGGCGACGCCGGTAGATTTTGCCTATCGCATTCATACTGAGGTGGGCAATCACTGTGCGGGCGCTAAGGTGAGTGGCCGGATTGTGCCGCTACATACGGAGCTACAAAACGGTGACATTGTTGAAATCATTACGCAAAAGAGCGCGCACCCCAGTCTCGACTGGCTGAACTTTGTGGTGAGTACGGGTGCGCGCAACCGTATTCGGCAGTGGTACAAGCATTTTCATCATGATGAAAATCGCGATCGCGGCCACGAAATGCTCGAAAAAGTCATGGGCAAAAGCGGCCTAGACGCCCTGCTCAAAACAGACCCGGCTCAGGCCACTGCCGAACGGTGCAATTACTCTTCTGTAGACGATTTGCTGGCCGGTTTGGGCTACGGCGAAGTTACGCTAAATGCGGTGGTTAACCGGCTGCAAGAGGCGGTGAAAGAGGCGCAGCCGGAAGCGCCCGAAGAACCCACGACCCTAGAAGATGAAATTCCTGCGGTCAAGGCGCCTGCCAACCGACGCACCGGGCTAGATCATGCGCCGATTGCGGGTCTTGAAGGTCTGCTGCACTACATTGCGGGCTGCTGCCACCCGATTCCGGGCGAGTCTATTTTGGGTATCGTTTCCACTGGCGGTAGAGGCATTGCGGTGCATAAGCACGGCTGCCCTAATGTGGAGAATATTCCGGGCGAGCGTCAGATGCCGCTGCGGTGGAACGAGCCTGATGCCGCGACTAAAGGACAGCCCGATAATACTTATCCGGTGCAGCTCAGAATTGAGGTGATTGACCGCGTGGGCGTACTCAAAGATATTTTGACGCGGCTATCGGATCTTAAAATCAATGTGCATAAGGCAGGGGTTAAGACTCACCCTGACCAAATTGCTGAGATTGAGCTGGGGATCGATGTACGTGACCATAACCATCTCAATCAAACCTTTACGCATATTCGTAAGCTGTCAGATGTGCTGAATTTGAAGCGAGTGACAGCGGTGGATTAGGTGGAGACAAATCCTCTTCTGAGGCTGCCCTACGAGTCGGCCCTTGCCGATGTCGGCAGCGATTATTACGATGCGGTGACGCCTGCGACGTTCCCAAAGCACGTTTTGCGCTTTCGTAATGATGCGGTGCTGCGAAAAGTGGGGCTAGAGCCGGAGATAGTGAGCGATCGCCATTTCATCTCAGCTTTTGGCGAATTTAGCGGTCACGCTCCCTTCCTGGCTCTGCGCTATCACGGCTACCAGTTTCGCAGCTACAACCCCTTCATTGGCGATGGACGCGGTTTTTTGTACGGCCAGGTGCGCGGCACCGATGGCCAACTTTACGACCTGGGCACCAAAGGTTCGGGCCCGACCCCTTATTCTCGTGGGGGTGACGGTCGCTTGACTTTGAAGGGCGGCGTGCGAGAAATTTTGGCGTCAGAAGCGCTGCACGCGCTAGGTGTAAACACCTCACGGACGCTGAGTCTAATTGAAACAGGTGAAGACTTGCACCGTGGCGATGAGCCTTCTCCAACTCGTTCGTCGGTAATGGTGCGCTTTAGTCATTCGCACATTCGCTTTGGTACGTTTGAGCGGCTGCACTACATTCAGCAACCTGACCTCGCGAAGAAGCTGTTGGATCATGTCATTGAAATTTACTATCCTCACCTGCTGACCGTGGAGGATGAGCAAGGTCGCTACGGCCAATGGTTTGCTGAGCTCGCAGAACGATTGGCGAGGCTAGTGGCTCAGTGGATGACGGCGGGCTTTTGCCATGCGGTGCTCAATACTGACAATATGTCGATTACCGGCGAGAGCTTTGACTACGGTCCGTTTGCTTTTATGCAGGAATACGACCCTCGCTTTACGGCGGCCTATTTCGATTATTCAGGGCTCTATTGCTACGGCAATCAGCCGGGTGCCTGCTATTGGAATCTGGAAAAACTGGCGGTGGCGCTAGAAGGCGTGGTAGATGCGCAGAAAATGGAAGCGGGTTTGGCGCAGTATCAGCCAAAATATGCTGAGGTTTTTGGCGATCGCACCCTCAAAAAACTCGGCTTCACCCCCAACCAGCTCAGCCCCACCCACAGCCGTGACCTGATCAGCCAAACCCTCACCTTTCTTGAAGAAACCCGTGTGAGCTATCACGACTTTTTTCTCAACCTCACCCAGCAGTTTGAGCCCCAGTGGCGCAGCGATGCCGATACGATTCTGGCAACCACCGCCGATGCCGCCGAGCCAGAGGCTGCCGAGCAGCTCAAGCAGTGGCGCAGCGTTTACCAGCAATGTCTCAGCCAGCTATCCGAATCAGACATGGCTGCCGTCCAGCAGTGCCTAAAATCGACTAATCCCACAGTGGTTCTCCATCGGCCAAACATTGAAGCCGTGTGGGCACCCATTACCGAAGAAGACAACTGGCAACCTTTTTACGATTTGCTCAAGCAGGTCCAAAATCCTTACGCTTAGCTCTGTATCCCTAGTGACTACTAGCACCCTCGGCACAAGTGGGAAGCAGTCATTCAAGGGGTGCTATAGAATCGTCAGAGCCTCCTAATAAATAGCTATCTGCATGCAGCCCTTTTCATACCGTGCGCCTTGGCCTCTAAATAATGGCCTTTTGATGACAATTTATGCGGGGCTTAGAGCTAGTCATCAGTGGGAAAGCACGCTGGCAGAACCTGAGCCGGTTTATCAAGAGAAAACGTTCACGGGTGCGCAGGGCGTTCCCCTTTTTGGA
>JBCBDN010000292.1:0-4919 GCA_038529685.1 Cyanobacteria bacterium J06598_1
ATCTGCCAGCATCCCCAGCGTCGAAATCCCCGCCTGCGCAATCGTCTCTATATGGATATTGCTGACATTAAAGACCTGCTTTCAAATGAAGACCCTCAGCTGCGGTTGCGAGGCTTGGTCGCGCTCAAGGATCATGACAGTGAGGCGGCGGTGCCTTTGCTGATTGGGCAGCGGCAAGATGAGGCATTTTTGGTGCGCTCTTTTGTGGCGATGGGGTTGGGGCGTAAGCGTAGTGAGGCGGCTTATGCAACGTTGTTGGAGATGCTGCCGATGGAGAGTGACCACAATGTGCAGGCGGAGATTGCCAATTCGTTAGGGCTATACGGGAATCGGGCTGTGGGGCGGTTGATGCAGCTGTTTCATGAGAATACGAATTGGCTGGTGCGGCGGAGTATTTTGGCGATTTTGCCGGAGATGGAGTGTCCGCAGGAGCTGTTAGAGATTGCGTTGGTTGCGCTACAAGATCCGGATGAGACGATTGCGCAGGCGGGGATTTCGACGCTGGGGATGCTGGCAGATACAGAGCAGGCCCAGGCGGCTTTGACGGCGCTGTTGCCGATGGTGGAGGCTGATAGCTGGCGATCGCGGATGTATTTGGCCTATGCGCTGAAGCTTTTTGATGCAAAGGCGGCGAAGGATGCTTTGATTAGGCTGCGGCAAGACAGTCATCACAAGGTGGTGGCGGCAGCTTTGGAGAATTTACTGCCGACATAGGGGTGATTTTGGAAGGCTGCTTTTACAGATCTCCGATCGGTACGATGCGGCAGGTTAAGACTTAATGTTTTCTTCTCTCTTTGAGACACTTCATGGGTGTCTGGGCTTTGTGGAGTTGGGTGCCTTCAGCATGAATTGATTCGACCCTTGATGGGGTTGGAAGTGTTCAGGGTGGACACCTGCGGATTTCTTTCTTCAGTAGATTGCTGCTGAAAGGGAAAATGCACTATGCTTTCAATGTAAATAGATTTTTACATTTATTCACATTTTAGATATTGGGCTTGGTCCCCTTCAGCCAACAAGTGAGGAAAGACAGGTAATGGTAGTTTCTGCTCAAAAGAGTGTGAAGTCGGGCGCGCTAAGCGGTTCTGAGCTGGAGTCGCGGGCGATCGCATTTTTTCAGCATTCAGTTGGCAATTGGCAGTCTCGGCGGCGGTATTACACGCTGGCGAATGATGAGACTCAAGAGGTTGTGAGCGACATTACGATTCAGTTTTTGGCGCAGGGGGATCAGTCGCTGTTGGCGCTGGGTGAGCGGCACGGGTTGGATTTTTTGATGGTCTGTGGGGCTAAGGTGACTTGGAATAGTACTTATTTGAGTCCGAGTCGGAAGCCGTCGGTGGGGTCTACGGTGTTTGGGATTAAGGATGAGGTGATGTATCGCGATCGCGGGTTTGCGACGCCGAAGCCGGTGACGGCGCTTTACCGATTCAAAGATGCGCAGACGATGACGTTGAAGACGGAGTACGGTGGGTCGTCCTTTGAGGAGGAGCTGAAGTTGATTGGGGAAAATTACCGGACGCGGCAGACAATTATTTCTCGGGCGGGTGAGGAGATTATGATTGGGCAGTATTTGGAGAAGCGAATGTAGTCAGGACTGTTTGTTAAGCAGCTAAATCTGAATCGGCCCCATACGGTGGCTGAGCGTAGTCGAAGCCAGTACCAGCCGGTTTTCAAATGCGCTCTAAGTCTCAAAGGCTTGCTCAATATTGAGCCATCAGTGCCGCACAAAGAGGCAAGGTGTCAAGATTCGGGGAAACACACTATGCACCCTTAGCCTGGCTCTTGAAGTGCGTTTTCCCCGGCCCCTCCTTCTGATTCTTTCCTAGGGTGCTGCGTGGGGACCTAACTTCCCCACACCCCTCGAAAGGGAATTTTGGGAACAAGCTGAGAAAGCTGATTGGGGTGTCCGGTGGGTGGTGCCGTCACGCGTGACGCCAAACATAAACTTCGACCACTTTTTGCTTAATTTGTTGGGGCATCGGCCTACAACACTTCTGTAGCTGTTCTAATTTTTCTTAAGCTTCCAGGCTCTGCAAAGTTGTTTTCCGCGTATATGCATTCCACTCATTTAGCTCGGCGGCGGCGTGCCCCCGTAGCTTTGATCGACCCCGTTCGTCTAGTCCGACGGCGCCACTGAAGTCTGCACCAGCAATACTGCCAACGCCTTCCATATCTACATCGGTAAGGTTCGTTGCCCTAAAGTCACTATTCTGTAACTCTGCGCCGGCTAGGCTGGCGCCTTGGAGGTTTGCACCTGTCAGGAATGCTTTCTGCAAGTTTGCGCCGGCTAAGCCTGCGCCGCTGAGATTTGCACCACTGAGGTTGGCGCCGCTGAGATACGCGCCTAGCAGCATGGCACCGCTGAGGTCGGCTTCTTTAAGGTTGGCTGTATTTAGGTAGGCTCCGTTTAGCGCCGCGCCAGGGCCGACTGCACCGCTGCTTTTGTACCGAAAACTGTCTGGCCATTGTGTCTTGCTGTCGTAGAGGGCCAGCTTAAACTGGGTGTCGCGTAGCGTTGCGCCGGTTAGGCTCGCACCTTGCAGGTCACTTCGATAGAAGAAGGCACCTGTTAGATCAGAGCCTGAGAGATCGGCACCTTTGAGGCTGACACCTCTTAAGTCAGCGTTTTTGAGGTTAGCTCCCGAGAGATTGGCGCTTGAAAGGTTGGCACCCAGGAGGCCTGCGTTTGAGAGGTCTGCACCTGATAGGTTGGCGTTTGACAGGTTGGCTCTGTAAAGGTCTTTACCGGATAGGTCTTGGCCAGACAAGTCTGATTGGGAGAGCTGGGCGCGGGGGGTGATTTTGGTGGCGTCGGCTTGGTGGGGAGCCATCGTTTATATAAGATAAAAAGTACTGTCTCAATGACCAGAATCGCAGACTTGGCTTTCTGCGCGCAACTAAATGCTTTTAAATCCTCCGATGACGATGATGGCGTTCTTCCAAAAAAGTGAGGGCGTTTGGTTCACTCAGCGAACAGTGCATCACTTTGATGTGGTGGCTGATGAATCGGGTGAATCTAACCTAATCGTGGGTGTGGTCAATGCCGATGAGCAAAAGATAATCGACATTTGTAAGTCTCAAAATATTGACCCGAGCCTCGCAGCAGGCGGGGCGACGTTTGCATGGCAGGCGAATTTGTCGGACAGTGCGCCAAGCTCTTCGGCAGCGGTGCTAGTGGATGTACCAGATGATGAGTCGGGGCTTTCTGGAAAGCTGGTGCGCGATCGCGGCTATGTAGAAACCATTCCGGTGGTCAGTCGCTACTGGTTTGGCCAAGACGGTGTGCTCACTATCGACACCGACTACGAAACCAACCAAGGCCAGGAACGCTGCTGGTTTCTGACAGATGACTTTCGCGTTCGGGTGAGCACCGCCCGCATGATGAATGGGGTAAATCTCATGACCTACTGTTCAGAAAAAAGATTTATCACGCCTGAAGACGTTGCCGCGATGGCTG
The DNA here is from genome assembly GCA_038529685.1 of Cyanobacteria bacterium J06598_1. Lineage (GTDB taxonomy): Bacteria > Cyanobacteriota > Cyanobacteriia > Phormidesmidales > Phormidesmidaceae > Phormidesmis. Next base: position 3,455 of record JBCBDN010000292.1, read on the forward strand.
CGAAGCATGCGGTTCGATAGCAATTTTCTCTTGTTAAGGAATGTGTATTTGTCTTTCATAATCATGCGCTCGCCCACGGCCATCTCGTATTGTGAAGGAACGCAAATGTAGTTCACGGCTGGATAATGTATCGCCCTTTTCTAGAACATTTAGAGAAATCTCTTTCTCAAAGGTTCGATCTGACTAAGCGCTCTATTCCAGAAGGGTTGGAGTGCAACATCAGCGAACGTGGTCGCAACCCAGCAACGATTCAAAGCTGGTGCTACGAATGCGATGAGCTCCGCAAAGCTCGCTACACCTATATTGACGCGGGCCAAAGTGCCCAGATTTTTAACAGCGTTATCTATCCAGGCCATCAGTACGACTTGCCGCTGCTCGGGATTGATTTCCTCTCTTTTGGCGCGGTCAAAAACCTGATCGTGATGGACTTTCAGCCGCTGTTTCAGGACGAGGCTTACCAGCAGAAATACATTGCGCCTTTGCAGGTGCTGCACGATAAATACCCCGACCTCTCGCAGAACTTAGAGATGAAGTTCTACGATGCTAACCAGTATTTCTCGAAGTATCTACTGTTTGCTAAAACTGACCCTGACACCGTTAAAACCAGAGTATTAGAGGCCTTTAAGGACTACCTTCAGCTCTATTGGGAGATGTTGGCAGCAGCGACACCTAATAACGATGCAGATGAGATCGCCCGTATCGCAAAGGCTCAGCGCGATTACGACCAGTACAGTGCAGAGCGTGATCCTGCCTCTGGTCTATTCGGTAGCTACTTTGGTCACGAATGGTCAGAACGGTTCCTTCACGAGTTTTTGTTTGAAGATGCGGTGCCGTTAGCCGTGAGTGCAACGAAGTAATGGCTACTATCTACGAGCCTTTTTTAGCGAAGGCGATCGCCCTGCTCGAAGCGCATTTGGACATTAGCGCCTACCCGATCCCTGCCGGATTTGAATCTAAAAGCGCTGTGACCGGGAAAGGAAAGCGAGAGGCCACGGTTACGACCACTAGCTACGGTTCTCGCGCACCCAAGCTCAGACAAATCCGGGCGGCCCATGTGCAGGGCGGCGCCGCCCTACAGGTGCTGAACTTTGTTATCTTTCCAGAACTAAACTACGATCTGCCCTTCTTTGGCGCGGACCTAGTGACCTTGCCTGGGGGGCATCTCATCGCGATTGACATGCAGCCGCTTTTTCAAGATGAGGTTTATCAGGCAAAGTACAGCGAACCCATCATGGAGATGTTTCGCGGCTATCAGCAGCATTTACCCTGGGGGGGCGATTTTCCTGAAGAGGCTCAAGCTTTTTTCTCGCCTGCTTTTTTGTGGACCCGCCCAGCTGACACAGCAGACGTGGAGACCCATGTATTTAGCGCGTTTGAAGACTACCTAAAGGCGTACATCAAATTTGTACAGGCCGCTGAACCGATTAGCGATCCAGCTCGGCTAGAGGCCATTAAGCAATCCCAC
>JBCBDN010000293.1:0-4887 GCA_038529685.1 Cyanobacteria bacterium J06598_1
AAATTTTGAGACCTATCCCCACTGGGAGATTATTAGCGATCGCTACCAAGAAACGCTTCAGCGCTACGTGGAATACATGCCATTGGCCTGCGTCTCAGGATTTTCAGCGCTGCCCTCCGAAGACCCTTCAAAAAGCAAGGCCGACACTGAGCCCCTCCATTTTTACGATAAAGAGACGCTGCTGCGACACTGTTCGGAATGTTTACTACACGACCTTGTCACCAAAACACCCCTACCTCAAGCCTTTTATAAGCAAATAGAAGGATCTTTGATCTACAGCTGTCTTAAGTCCACACACTGGACAACCAGCACAGAACTCTCCCTATACAAGCAGTGGCGGCCCTGGCGCGATCGCGTTGCCCGCACTCAAAGTTCTGTTCCTTTCTATCTCTGTTTTCAGCTGCACTCCCCGCCCAATCCCGAAGAAGATTGGGAAATCCTATTCAAGGTAACCCCCAAAGAGCACCCCTCTCTGCGGATTGCACTGGCCGACTACTGGCAGCTCAAACCTCACCAGCAGATGGCGCTCAAGCTTCAGCTGGGAGAGAATTTTGAGCAAGATTTACTGTTCGCACTGGGGGATGCGGCCCGCATTTATCCGCCGATGTGGGAGGGGCTAGAAACCGATGAACCGGCGAGTATTTTGCTGGATGTAGACGCGGCGTTCGATTTTTTGAACGAAGCGGCCTGGGTACTAGAAGACGCCGGGTGCAAAGTGGTGGTCCCGTCTTGGTGGACGCCCCAAGGGCGGCGACGGGCCAAGCTCAAGCTCAAGGCCAGCAGCAAATCTGAAGGCAAAGAAGAGAAAGGCAAAAGCTATTTCTCGTTCGATACGCTGGTGGAGTATCAGTACGAACTCTCGATTGGCGGAGAAGCCGTTAGCGAGCAGGAGTGGCAACAGCTAGTAGACGCTCAAACGCCGCTAGTGCAGTTTCGCGGGCAGTGGATGGAGCTAGACCAAGCGAAAATGCAAGAGATGATGGACTTCTGGAAAAAGCATCGTCAAGATAACCCCTCCGGCACCAATGGAATGGGGTTGTTGGAATTTATGCAGATGTCAGCGCAGCAGGGCGACGATGTAGAGGTGGATTTCAGCCGCGATCGCACCCTGCTTGCCATGATGGACAAGCTCAACGACACCAGCGCGCTAGTGCCCGTAGAGAATCCTGATAGGTTTGAAGGCCAGCTCAGAGAATATCAAAAGCGCGGCGTTTCTTGGCTGAGCTATTTGGAGAGTCTGGGGCTAAACGGCTGCCTAGCTGACGATATGGGCCTGGGAAAAACCGTGCAGGTGATTGCACGGCTGCTGCAAGAAGAAGAACAGGCCAAGGCGGCTAAGATTACGACCCTGCCACCCACGCTATTGATTGCACCCACGTCAGTAGTCGGTAACTGGCATCGGGAGATTCAGAAATTTGCGCCGCACCTGAAGGCGACGGTGCATCATGGCAGCGATCGCGCCAAAGACAAAAAAGCCTTCAAAGCCTTGTGCAAACGAAACCATTTGCTCATCACCTCATTTGCCCTCGCCCGTCGCGACACTGAGCTAATCGATAGCGTAGGCTGGCACCGGATTGTGCTGGACGAAGCGCAAAATATCAAGAACCCGAAGGCCGCCCAAACGAAAGCCATCTTAAAGCTATCAGCACGCCATCGCTTAGCACTAACCGGCACCCCGATTGAAAATAGACTGTTGGATCTTTGGTCTATTTTCAACTTTCTCAATCCCGGCTACCTGGGCAAAGAATCTCAGTTTCGGAAGAACTTTGAGCGACCTATTCAGCGAAATAGCGATCGCACCCAGTCAATGGTGCTCAAAAAGCTGGTGGAACCCTTCATCCTCCGCCGCGTGAAAACAGACGAATCGATCATCAAAGACTTGCCGAGCAAAGTAGAACAAAAGCTGTACTGCAACCTCACCAAAGAGCAGGCGTCTCTATACGAGGCCACCGTACGCGATGTAGAAAAACAGCTCAAAGAAGCCGAGGGCATTCAGCGCAAGGGCCTGATCCTTTCTACGCTGATGAAGCTCAAGCAAATTTGCAACCACCCCGCTCAGTTTTTGCAGGATGGCAGCGACTTTTTGCCGAAGCGATCGCACAAGCTCAGCCGCCTTGGAGACATGGTCGCAGAAGCCATTGCCGACGGTGATAGCCTGCTGATTTTCACCCAGTTCAGAGAGATTGGCGACGCCCTAGAGAAGTATCTGCACCAAACCTATCACTACAATACCTACTACCTTCACGGCGGCACCTCCCGCAAAAAGCGCGACAAAATGATGGCCGAATTCCAGTCTGCAGGCACAGGCCCCTCTGTCTTCATTCTCTCGCTCAAAGCAGGCGGGGTCGGCATCACCCTCACCAAAGCCAACCACGTTTTTCACTTCGATCGCTGGTGGAACCCCGCCGTAGAAGATCAAGCGACCGACCGCGCCTTCCGCATTGGCCAAAAGAAAAACGTCTTCGTTCACAAGTTTGTCTCTATCGGCACGCTCGAAGAGAGAATTGACCAGATGATTGAAGATAAAAAGAAGCTGGCCGGCTCCATCGTCGGCTCAGACGAGTCTTGGCTCACAGAGCTGGATAACGACGCCTTCAAACGCCTGATCGCCCTGAATAAAAACGCCATCATGGATTAATTATGAGCAACTTTACACACACCTGGTGGGGCGATAGCTTCCTCACCACCATTGAAAAATTTACCGATCGGGGCCGGCTCAGTCGGGGGCGCAGCTATGCCAATGGCCGCAAGGTGAAGTCATTTGAAATAGAGTGCGATCGTGTTACAGCCGAAGTGCGCGGCTCCGTAAACCCTTACTACGGCGTCTACACAGAGCCGCTCTACACCACAACGCTAGAATTTGAACCCATTAGCCGCGCTAAGTGGGCCGCCGTGATCGCGCTGATGGCGTCCAAAGTCAGCGTGCTTTCTCAGCTGCTGATGGGCGAAATTCCTGACAACATTGAAGAAAGTTTTGAAACGCTGGGGCTGCATTTGCTGCCCCAGAAAGGAGACTTTACCAGTCACTGCACCTGCCCAGACTGGAGCAATCCCTGCAAACATGTTGCAGGCGTGTACTACCTTGTCGCTGCCGAGCTAGATCGCGACCCGCTTAAGCTGTTTGAGCTGCGGGGCCTATCCCGAGAAGACCTGCTCGCAGAACTGGCCAAAACACCACTCGGCGTAGCGCTTTCTAAAGAGCTATCCACCGATCCTGCCTCACCCGAACCCGTAGAGAGTTTGCACACCCGACCTAAAACGGTAGCGTTAGAGCAGCCTTCTTCCCCAGCCAGCTTTTGGCAAGGCGCAAAACCATTGCCTACCGCCGTCGAAACACCTCAGCCTGCCAATGTCTCGGCCATTCTGATCAAAAAGCAAGGTGATTTTCCACCTTTTTGGCAGCGTAACAATTCATTTATTGAGGTGATGGAAGAGTTTTACACGAGGGTTCGTACCAAGAACAAAAACATCCTGGATTAAACGGCTTGGACTAAACGTTTAGGGTTAGAGCGGTGACACTATGTGGCCAAATCAAGTGCGACAAGATCGGCAAGCGACGGCGCAGCGAATTCAACAAATGGACCCGGAGAAGGATGCGATCGCCATCTGCCATCTCCTGGCAGGCTACGAATTTCCGTGGGATATCACCCGTGCCCTCGAAATCGCTCTGCTGCGGACCTTTTGCGTGCCTAGCATCGCCCAGCTACTCGACCGCACCGGCGAATTCCACCATCACACCCAAAAGCGCTACGACGATACCGGCATCATCGTCTCAGAACTCTTTAAGTGGGGCTATCATCACCCTCGTGGCCAAGCCTTCCTCCAGCGAATGAACGCCATCCATCGGCGCTACACCATCAACAACGCAGACTATCTCTATGTGCTCTCTACCTTTATTTACGAGCCTGTCCGCTGGATTGATCGGTTTGGCTGGCGATCGCTGACTACCCACGAAAAGCAGGCGATGTATGTCTTTTGGCGCGAGGTAGGTCAGCGAATGAATATCGTTGAAATTCCACCTACGTACCCAGCCTTTGAAACGTACAACCAGAATTACGAGAAAACTCACTTCAGATACCATGCGGCCAATCAAAGAGTCGCAGACGCCACTCGCCAAATGTTGCTGAACTGGTTCCCAAAAGTCATTCACTTTCCTGTCCACAAAATCATCCCAGCATTAATGGATCCTGCCCTGTTGCAATCAGTCGGCTGGCAGCCTGCACCCACGAATCTCACGAACCTGATCAGTCAGACCCTTAAGCTACGCAGCCGATTTGTGCGACGAACAGCGCCTCGAAAACTGCCTGACTTCTTCGCAGATCAAGCTATCCGTAGCTATCCACAGGGCTATGAGCTTGAGGAAATTGGGCCACCGTCTCTGATAGAAGCGCTCAACACGGAGGCGCTTAACACAGAGGCGCTCGACACAGGCCGTGACTAGCTTCAAAACGGCTACTTCACTAGCTCATAAACATTTTCGGCTTCAGGAAGCTCACCAGCGCTGCCGAACCTAGCGACACAGAAGACCAGGCGCCTTCCAGCGCTAACTGAACATAGCCGCAGGTCGGGACATTTTCGATGTGTTGACCTGCGGCTATGTTCACAAAGTCAGTCAGCGCACTGTTATGGCCTATCACCACAACGTCAAAAAGTGATTCGTCTAAAGACTGGCACCACTTCAACAAGTCTTTTTCAACAAACGTATACAGAGCATTGTCCACCTGCCAGGTAATATCGCAATTCTCCAACTGTTCAGGCTGTTGAATAGACAGGTGCGCTGCAATCTCTTCAATCGTGGTTTGTGCCCGCACTGCCGGACTGCAAAACACATGAGTAAAACAGCAGCCTGCCTTCACAATCTCTGGAGCCATCACCTCACAAGACCTA
>JBCBDN010000294.1:0-4886 GCA_038529685.1 Cyanobacteria bacterium J06598_1
TCTAAAATCAGCAAAGCCGGGGCTGATGGCGCGTTTTCGATCGGACAAACCAACTTAGGGGACTCATCTAAAGCATGGCCTAGGGTGGTTACCAAGGTATGAAACTGTGTGATTTGGAAGGGTGATAAAGCGGTGTTTGAGTGGAGTAATAGTGCTTCTATCTGTAGCGCTAAGCGATAGCCTTCCATCAGGCCAAAGGTGCCTAGGGTGCCCGCTAAGCTGTGGGCCATTTGCTGGGCCTGTGTCCTTTGCTGTTCGCTGAGGGTGCGAGTTGAACTGGGCGTTGTTGCCAGAAGAGTTGCGTTTGCAGCGGTAGATTCGTGCGCTGTGAGTGAGTGAGCCAGCTGCACTAGCGTATTCCACCGTTCTAGGCTTTCTCCTTTGTGGGCCTGCCAAGCTTGGGTTAGCCCCTCTAGGTAGCGAGCTTCGCGACTCTCTAACTCGGCGGTCTCCAGTGTGCCTTGCTGTCGCTGGTCGGTGGCCAGTGACTTTAGCCGGTAGCCGATGCCGTGCACCGTTTCAATGAGGTCAGCGGTGACACCGACTCGCTTGAGCTTTTGGCGCAGTCCGCGAATGTGGGAGCGTACGGTGGCTTCGCTAGGAAAGTCTTCAGAGGACCAAATGCGGTCGAGCAAGGTGGCGGCGCTAAAGGTTTGATGGCTGTGGTGTAAAAACAGCTCTAGCAGTGCGTACTCTTTGGCGGTGAGCGCAACGGGCTGCCGCTGATAGGTTACCTGACAGCTCATCGCGTTTAAGCAGAGGTCGCCCCAGCGTAAAATGGTGTCTGTTTCGGTGGGCGATCGCCGCAGCAATACCCGGATTCGCGCTAGCAGCTCTGCCATATCAAAGGGTTTTACCACATAGTCATCTGCGCCTGCTTCTAACCCTTGAACTTTGTCGGTTTGTTGGTCTTTGGCCGTGAGCAGCAGAACTGGCACTGTGTACCCCTGCTGTCGCAACCGTTGGCAAAGATCAAGGCCATTGAGCTGAGGCAGCATCCAGTCCAACACAATCAGGTCGTACTCAAAGGTAGAGGCATATGCCCAACCGGTTTCACCATCAGCGACTTGGTCAACAACATAGTTTTGCTGGCTCAGCTGCTGCATGAGCCAGCTACTGAAGGCGCTGTCATCATCTACTAGGAGAACTCTCATTTACAGTGGCCAGTGAACTAATTCGGCAATTTTGCTGGCTAGAGCCAACGGTGGAAAGGGTTTGGTAATAACACCGGCTACGCTTAAAGATTGAAATAGCTGCGTGTCGGCGGCGCTGGTTTTGGCTGTGAGCAACACAACTGGGATGGACTGGGTGACCGGATTGTTTTGTAGTGCTTCAAAGGTGGCAATCCCATCTGTTTCTGGCATCATGACATCGAGCAAAATTACATCGGGTCTGTGGCATTCGGCCAAGTGTATGCCTTCTTTGGCAGAGGATGCCGACATCACAGACCAGTCGGCTTCCATTTGCAAGCTAAGACTCACCACTTTTTGAATAGAGACTTCATCATCGATAATCAGGACGCGTTTGGTTGGCATAGGGGGGCTCTCCAGGTAGGGGGCATATTGCTTAGCGGCACGGTTTGTTCATCAGCACGGCTTACTTAGCGGCACCGTAAAATAAAAACGGCTGCCTTTTCCCAGCTCACTTTCGGCCCAAATTTTGCCGCCATGCTGCTCAACAATTTTTCGGCAAATAGTCAATCCCAGGCCCGTTCCACCCTTTTTGCGAGAGTCGGATGAGTCTACCTGTTGAAAGCGCTCAAAAATAACCGCTAGCTTATGCTCAGGAATACCCTGACCATAGTCTTGGACACAAAAGAGGGCGTGCTGAGGGCGTGAGAGATACGGTTCTACTGTGATGCGAATGCACTGGTCAGAGGCTGAAAACTTGATGGCGTTGCCGATTAGATTGGTGAGGATGCGGATAATGTAGTCTGGATCAACCCAGACAGAGAGAGAATCGCCCTGGGTTTGAATGTTCACTTCGTGCTGCTGGGCCAAGGTTTGCATGGCTTCGGCGGCCTGCTTTAGCAGCTGCAAAGTGTCACACGCATGAGTATTCATGGTGACCTCTCCAGCATCTATACGCTGGAGATCTAGTACGTTGTTCACGAGTCGAACTAGCCGATCGGTGTTTTCATCTGCGACTTCTAGCATTTGCTGACCGTCGTTAGAGAGTTGGCCCAATCGCCCGGTCGCCAGTAGCTTGAGGGAGGTATGGATGGAGGTGAGCGGCGTTCTTAGTTCGTGGCTAACAACGGCAATGAATTCATTTTTCATCCGTTCAATGGCGATGCGATCGCTAATATCGGTGGTTAACGCAAAAAAGCCTTTTACCTGGGGCTTGTCTGGTCTGTTGCTCTTTCGTTTTCTATTGCTTTTTTGGCTAGCATTATTGCTGAGTTCAATATGGGGAATATAGGTGACGTTTACGGAGTGCGATCGCCCCCCTTTGAAGGTAAGTTCACTTTCATAGCTCACTGCCTTACCTGCTAGTGCTGTAGCCACGTACCCTTGAATCTTTTGGTAGTGGCCTTTGCCCATCACGGCTTTGATAGATTTACCCGTAATTTTTTTTGGGGATTGCCCGAGCCAATGGTCATATACTTGGTTGTTGAACTGGTAGCACTCGTGGCAATCGACATAGGCAATCAGCACCGGTAAATTGTTGGTGATTAGCCGTAGCTGGGCCTCGCTTTGCCTGAGTGCTTCGTCTATCAGCTGGCGTTCTTTAATTTCTCGCTGCAGAGCCTGGTTGGTTTGTGTGAGCTCTGCTGTGCGCTGCGCAACGCGATCTTCCAAATAGTCCAACAGTTGCCCTTGGGAGATGGCCAAACTGATTTGCCCTGCTAATTGTTGCATCAAATCCAGCTCAAACTCCGACCACTGCCGAGGATGGCTACACTGATGCGCAATCAGCAGTCCCCATAGCTGTTTGCTCAAATCTGCGGTGCCTACTGGTGGCATTAGCGGCTGTTGTCCGATTGGTTTCTGCTCGGTTGGCTGCTGTCTAGTTTGTTGTATTAGCGGTGACTGCAAAATCGGTACGATTAGTTTCGACTTTACCTGCCACTGCTCCACAAATTCCACCAAACACTCAGACAGCCCCGACTCGGGCTGACGAACATCGCTCACCGACTGCACTCGGCCCTGGGCATAAAGGCTCTGATAGTCTGCTGGGAAAACCTCTTCTGGAAAGGCAATATCCAGAATGGATGGATATGGGCGGGTGAGGGCCTCGCTGATAGTTGTTCCGGTGCCATTAGGCAATACCCGATAAATCAGCACCCGATCGGCATTGAGCAATCGTTTGACTTCATCAACGGTGGTTTGCAAAATTTCTTTGAGCTGTAGCGACTGGCGGATTTTGAGTGTTACTTCTGCCAGTAGCTGCGTGCGTTGATGCTGCAAGTGTAGCTGAGACTGTTCGTGCCGGGTATGCAGTGCTTGTAGTAGCTGCGATCGCTCAATTAATCCCACCAGCTGCTGCGCTTCATTTACGACCGGTAAGTGACTGATACGATGTTGCTTGAACTGTTCTAAAAGGGAGGTTAGCGTTTTGGACTCTGAGGCCATTACGGTAATAGCAGCGCGGGTCATTACCACTGAGAGCCGGATTTGGGGCCAGTTTTCATGGGCTGCGATCGCCTTTAAAAGGTCGGCGCGAGTGACTAAGCCCGAGACCTTCCGTCGATAAATCACCACCACACAGCTCGCTTCAGGATTGGCGGCTATGAGCGCAACAACTTTTGATAGCCTCGTTTGGGGGGTGGCTGTGAGGGGCTGTGTATTGATAATTGCTTTCTCAAAAGAGAACGCCTGTACGCTAGTGGTAGACTGCATCGGCTATCAACAGATATATCAAATCTGCTAGCGCCATGTGCGCCTCTAGCAGATTTGTGGGTTTTACCTTTCGATAACGCAGCGGTTTAGCCTAGCGGTTCAGGAATACACTCGGTTCTTGACATGGAAGCAGATGCGTAAAAGCAGTCAAAACCATCTGTTGTTATCTCTATGCTTCACGTTACGAGATAACCCACTGGTTTATTACATCTTTGTTGACTTGCTTTAAGTTTTGTGGCGGATTGTTTCGCGTGCAGGCAATGGATAAAATACTGCTAACTCATCGATCCAACTCATCAAGCCAACTCATCAAGCCAATGTATTGAGCTGTGCAATATATACGCTGCTTACTAGCTGCTTACTATATATACAGAGCGCTGCTTATTTCTGGAGTTTAGACAAATAGTGTTGAAAGAGCGGTTCGCTGTTAGCGAGGGCAAGGCCTGGGCAAAAAAGCGAACCGCTCAATAGTCGAAACTGAGGGAGAACTACCATCCCCGGGAGCCTATGCAAAGCTTCACCGATTTAGAACGAATGCGCAAGCGCGCCTACCAGTTGATGGGCAATGGCCGCGACGGATTGTTTAATCTGATAGATGCAGTTCTCACTAGCCGCAGCCTCACTAGCTTTGCACCTCATCTTAGTGGAACGATTGGACGACGCGGGGGTACCCCGCCATAAACCACTCTGGCTGGTCTGGGTCGGTAAGACGATGTCCCCATTAGAGACCGTGTGGACACTATATTTGCGTTGAGGCACTACTTGGCCCGGTTGCATCGTAAGACGTTGTGTTACTCAAAGTCGCTAGAGATGCTGAATCATTCGATTCGACTACGGATTCACTATCTCAAATTCTGGGATGTTCTAGTTCCTTGGAGATCGCCAATTCATACCTGAATTCAGCAATGCCAAATCAGCATCTGTTGAAGTCACGGTGTTTTGTTACCGGTTGAGGAGTTCAGAAATAGCCTCTGCTAGCTCATCTGGTCCGGCTGGTTTAGCCAAATGGCGCTGAAACCCAGCTTCTACCGCTTTTGTGGCTTC
>JBCBDN010000295.1:0-4882 GCA_038529685.1 Cyanobacteria bacterium J06598_1
TGCCGAATTCTCTCCAGAGTGGCAAGCCATCCAATACGGCTTACAACACAATATTCCTGTGCGGTTTATGGACTTACCCCAAAGCCATCAGATGGCGGAGCGAATTGCACAGGAGAAACGTGACTTCGACTCCGCTCAGCCACCGGGTGGGAAGCAGGAGGGTTGCATTGGGACAGCGCAGCCGTTGGCTGAGCGGAGTCTAAAGTCTACAGAGACGGGAATCCCGAGGACTGAGCATCATGGTCTTAAGTCTTCGGAGACGGTAATACCGGTGGCTGAGCGTAGCCGAAGTCAAAACCTCTCCCAAGACCCTCTAGGCTACCTAGCAAAAGCCGCAGGCTACACCGACAGAGAGCGATGGTGGGAGCACATGGTAGAACAGCGCCAAGACAGTACTGAGCTGTTCGAGGCAATCCTAGAGGCAATGGGCGCGCTCCGTGAGGAAAGCGAGAAAGAGACACCGCCAGATGTGCAAAACAATCCTCGCCATCGCCGTGAGGCACAGCGCGAAGCCTACATGCGTAAAACCATTCGCAAAGCCCAAAAGGAAGGCTTTCAAAATATCGCCGTTGTCTGCGGTGCTTGGCACAGCCCCGCCCTCACAGAACCCTTTCCCACCCAAAAGCATGACAATGCTTTGTTAAAAGGCCTGCCCAAAGTAAAGGTAAAAGCCACCTGGATTCCTTGGACCTACGCTCGCCTATCAAAACAAAGTGGTTACGGTGCAGGCATTGACTCACCGGGCTGGTACGAACACCTGTGGAAAGCCTCCCAGCAATCACAAAGTACAACAGTTTCGTCTATTCAGTGGCTCACAAAAGTCGCCCGGCTGCTCAGAGGAGAAGACTTAGACGCCTCCTCAGCCAGCGTGATTGAAACGGTCAGACTCGCTGAGGCGTTGGCCAGTATTCGGGATGCGGCCATGCCCGGCTTAGAAGAACTTACAGAAGCCACGCAAACTGTTCTTTGCTTTGGTGATGCCACCCCGCTAAAGCTCATAGAACAAAAGCTCATCATTAGCGATCGCCTCGGCCAAGTGCCCGAAAGCACCCCGCTCATTCCCCTCCAGCAAGACCTGCAAAAGCTACAAAAGAAACTGCGAATGAGGCCTGAAGCCAGCGATAAGCTGCTGACTTTGGACCTGAGAAAAGAATTAGATTTAGCCAGGTCGCACCTCCTTCACCGTCTCAGCTTGCTCAACATCAGGTGGGGATTTCCCAAACGCACCAGCGGGAAGGGCACATTCAAAGAAGCCTGGCAGCTACGCTGGGAGCCAGAACTCAGCCTCGCCATTATCGAAGCAGGCTGCTGGGGCAACACGGTGATGAATGCGGCCAGTGCCTACACGCAACAACGGGCGGATAACTGCAAGGAGCTACCTGAACTCACGCAGCTATTAGAGCCTGCCTTGCTGGCTAACTTACCCGATGCGATCGCCCACCTGATGCGCTGCCTACAAAATGCCGCTGCGATCGCCCACGACGTCACCCACCTGATGGCCGCCCTCCCACCCCTCGCCAATATCCTGCGGTATCGCGACGTTCGCCAAACGGACACCGACATCGTCGCTACCGTGGTAGATGGGCTGGTGGCACGGCTATGCATTGGCCTGCCCGGTGCTTGCGCGTCGTTAGATGATGAAGCCGCACAGAAAATGCTGAGTGCGATCGCGCAAACCCACAGCGCGATCAAACTCCTCCAACAGCCCCACCATGCAAAAGCCTGGTCCGCCGTTTTAAGGCAGCTGTGCGACCAGTCCACCCTCCACGGTCTGCTCGCCGGACATAGCTGTCGGCTTCTCCTAGACGAAGGCAGTTTAACCGGTGACGAAGCCGCCCGACGCCTAGGACTCGCCCTCTCCCTGGCCAATGAACCCACCCAAGCCGCCGCCTGGGTCGAAGGCTTTTTGCAAGGCAGCGGGCTTCTGTTGCTACATGACAACACTATTTGGCACGTGCTAGACGATTGGATCACAACGCTCTCCAGCGAAGCTTTCATCACCTTAGTGCCATTGTTAAGGCGAACATTCTCTAACTTTTCTGCCCCTGAAAGGAGGCAAATGGGTGAACGGGTGCGCACCGCAGAACAACCGGTATCGGCATTGGCTTCTAGCAATGGCGATTTTGATCAACAGCGGGCTGATGCGAGCTTGAATGCGATCGCGCAACTCCTAGGCCTTCCAACACCGCAAAAGGAGGTGACCCCATGACAGAGCCCAAACCCAAACAGACTAAACAACAACAGCCTCATCACCAACAGACTAAACAACAACAACAGCCTCAGCAAACCCCAACAGATACCGAACGCCTACGCCGCTGGCGGTTAGTCCTCGGTGGTGGCAAAGCCGACGGCATCAGTGGAGAAGGAGAGGCAGGCCTCGACGGCACAGGCACAGGTAATTCTGGAGAAGGTGCTGACCAGGAAGGCAGCGGCTTCAGCTTAGGCAGTGGCGATCAAGAAATGGACAAAGCCCTCGCCGCACTCTATGGCGATCAGGACGGAAAAGCTCGCAAAGGCGGCCTCGAAAAATCCGCCCCCAACGTCGCCCGCTGGCTCGGAGATATTCGCCGCTACTTCCCCAGTTCTGTGGTGCGCGTCATGCAGCAAGACGCCCTCACCCGGCTAAACCTCCATCAAATGCTCCTAGAGCCCGAGATGCTCGAAGCCGTAGAAGCCGACGTGCACCTCGTCGCCAATCTCATGTCCCTCAACGGCGTCATTCCAGAAACCACAAAAGCCACCGCCCGCCTCGTCGTCGGCAAAGTCGTCGATGAACTCATGCGAAAGCTCCAAAGCCCCATGCAGCAAGCCATCACCGGCAGCCTAAACCGCAGCCAGCGCAACACCCGCCCCCGCCACAACGAAATTGACTGGCACCGCACCATCCGTGCCAACCTCAAGCACTACCAGCCTGACTACCGCACCATCATCCCCGAACGCCGCCTCGGCTTTGGCCGCAAACGCACCGCCCTCAAAGACATCATCCTCTGCGTAGACCAAAGCGGCTCCATGGCCACTTCTGTTGTCTATTCCAGCATCTTCGCCGCCGTCCTCGCCGCCATCCCTGCCGTTCGCACCCAGCTAGTTGTCTTCGACACCGCTGTAGTGGATCTCACCCCCAGGCTAGAAGACCCCGTCGATGTCCTCTTCGGCACCCAGCTCGGCGGCGGCACTGACATCAACCGCGCCCTCGCCTACTGCCAAGGCACCATCCGTCAGCCACAAGAAACCATCCTCGTCCTCATCAGCGATCTCTACGAAGGCGGCGACAACCAAGCCATGCGCAAACGCATCGCCGCCCTGATTTCCACAGGCGTACAAGTCATCACCCTCCTCGCCCTCAGCGACGACGGTGCCCCCTACTTCGACCATCAAAATGCCGCCGCCTTCGCCGCCTTAGGCATTCCCGCCTTCGCCTGCACCCCCGACCAATTTCCAGATCTCATGGCAGCAGCCATCAGCCGTGATGACATTAGGCAATGGGCTGCGAGTCAGGACATTGTGACAGCCTAAACTCACCTCAGGAAACATCAGAACTTTGCTGTGTAATATTGCCAATTTTAAGGTCGCCACCCGCACCAAGGTTACGACCAATGACTTGATGACTGCTGCCTTTAGAGGATTGTGTGATGTCACCTACTTCTACTGAGCCTTTGACGCGAACGTTTTCTAAAACAGACTGTAGTGCAGGAGATTGTAGCTGGATAGTATCGACCAGAGTTTGCCGTCGAGCAGCAAACACTTGATCAGTTTTCACTTGCTCTAAGAGCACAGTTTCTAAGACCTGAAGATTAGCCTCTGTTGGCTTTTCCTGTGCTTTGGTGAGTACACCATCCATGTTTTCAGCCTGCATTCTTTCGCGAACGGTAGTTTTCACAGACTGAATAGACTGGCTGCTTTTAGAAAGTGCAGCTTCACCTACTTTTTCACCTATTTTCTCTAAAGCTTTAGGAACCACATACTTACTCACAAGGCTTGCTAACAATGACAACGATTCCATAGTGTGATCGCCTGCATAAAAATTATGTTGACTACTTTAACCTTTGAATCATTGCCTTAATCCGTTTAATCGTGGCAATATCTGTTTGTTTAAAGCTGGTTTCTTCACGAATTTGAACGCCTTCTACTATCTCAGCGCGGGCACAGGCCGGACCGTATCTGTGTGAGAGCCAATTCCAGCTTCCTGCAATCGCAAACTGCTCATCGCACAGCAGCAGCCTTTGGTTAGTCCCCATCCCCTTTAGCCGAATCATACGAGCCATCTCGTACTGGCTAAAGAGTTCTTTGAGTGCCCTTTCTTCTCTAACAATAGGTCCACCACTGGATGCATCGTTACGGCTAGGCGTCCCGTACAGAACCGTCACCGCAACCTCTCCTCTGTCGAGGATAGATTTTACCTGAGCCATAAACTGCCTAACAGGCTCTCCAGAGACTGTAGGCACCACAATAACAAGTGACTTCTTAGCTTTTGCAAGCGCATCTGCAAATACGCTGAGATGCTCACAGTTCTGAATAACAATATTAGAGCCTGTGTCATATGGCGAGGTTACTTCAGCCTCAGTTTTATATTCTGAAACAACGCCATACGTTTCAATATGCTCGATGAGCCTACGGGTAAATCGACCCTTTTCCAAATAAGACAGATTGCCGACTAATATAAACAGCTCTTTTGCCCTTGAAACCGCAACATTAAGCAGGTTAGGCCGACTATCAAACCACGTTAGGTTACTGCGAGACAAACAGGCCATTGCCGAAAAAATCATCACCGGCTTTTCTGACCCCTGAAAGGTATGAACGGTACCAATAGCCTTAGCATCTATCTGTGGGAACCGCCGCGTAACAGCTCTTTTCACAGCATTTGCATGTGCTCTATAGGGAGAAG
>JBCBDN010000296.1:0-4876 GCA_038529685.1 Cyanobacteria bacterium J06598_1
CAAATTCCGCTGTTTTTGCAGATGTTGGCGATCGCCTATGAGCCTGAGAGCCAAATCAAAACAAAGGTCGATTTGTTCGATGCGTACATTGCGCATCAGCTGCGGTTGGATAATCGAAAGCGCTATCGCAGTTGGGCACAGTCTCAGGGGGCAATGACAGATTTTGCCTATGCCGAGGTTGAAGATGAGCCAACGCCCGCACAGACGAAACAATATCTGATATGGCTTGCCAAACACCTAGCTAAGGACAACATTACCAACAATTTTCTGATAGAGCGGATGCAGCCAACCTGGTTAGAAACAACAGCTCAAAAATGGCAGTACCGGCTGATAGTTGGTCTGATATTTGGTCTGATATTTGGTCTGATAGTTGGTCTGATAGTTGGTCTGATATTTGGTCTGATATTTGGTCTGATAGTTGGTCTGATATTTGGTCTGATAGTTGGTCTAAGTGATATAGAAACTGTTGAAACCTTTCAATTCTCCTTTTCGCGCAAGGCGCGAAAAGAATTCTGGAATAATCTGATATTTGGTCTGATATTTGGTCTGATATTTGGTCTGATAGGTGGTCTGATAGGTGGTCTGACATTTGGTCTGCAAACAGATTTTCAAACACGAGAAACCCCTAATCAAGGAGTGATTGCTTCTGCAAAAAACATGTTGATTACAATTCCTTTTTTCTACGTTGCGAGTATCGCATTTCTCTTTCTCCCTACCTATGTTGCTGGAGGCGACATTGCGTGGCAAGAAACCCTTCTTCCTGCGGCTCTTTTGTCTTTACTCCTTGGTTTTTTTGGTGGAGGTGGAGATGCCGTTGTTCAGCATCTCATTCTCCGTTTTTTCCTCCACCGCCAAGGCCACATCCCCCACAACTACGCCAAATTCCTCCGCTACACCACCGAACGCCGCCTCACCCAACAAGTCGGTGGCAGCTTCCGCTTCATTCACCGCGAACTGCTTGCTCACTTCGCAGTAATGGATATGGATAGCAAGCTAGACTAGGAACATTAGACCTTCGTTAGTCGAAAGCGAGTCACTGCAATATGGCTACTACAATAGCGGTTACCCAAGCTGTAAAAACGCTCAAAGACGCTCATGAGCTATTTGACTTGCGTAAGGCAGACGCTGACTTTTTTACGGAGTGGCAAAATGACTTGCCTGAGCTATCGAATTTAGAAAAGGCAGAATTGACACGCCTCAAGAATCGATATCTTTACTACTTAGAAAGTGGTGAGATTAGCGAAGGGACGGCTAACTTCATAATGCTTTCTCCCTTATTGAATGCATTAGGATTATGCGATCCACCCTATCGAATTTCAGGGGAGCAATGGACCCGGCTATCTCTACAAACAGATGATGAACAAGGTCCAACCTTGGTAGAGGGCCGAATGGATGCGTTAGTTTTGCAAGACGATATTTGGCTGGTGGTTGTAGAAGGAAAAAGAGGTGGCTTCAATGTGCTGCAAGCGATTCCGCAGACGATTGCATACATGATGGCAAGCCCAAAGTTTGATGGCGTAACGCCCTCTGCGGAACGTCGCCCCCTATTCGGGCTTGCTACCAATGGGTACGACTTTCTCTTTCTTAAGCTTCAGTTAGGAGAACCCAATCGGTATGCGCTTTCTCATAACTTTACGCTGCTCTCTGATCAGGCTAATAATTTGGTAAGAGTTGGCCAAATTCTGAGAAAGCTTGCTTCTATTTCGTAACAGACATTGGGCTGTCTTTCACAGTGGAGACTGCTGTCTGTTGACGGCGTTTATTTCTGCACAGCACTGTTTCGCTTGTGCAGAAAGCTGCTGAATTTTACTGCTGAATCAGAGACAGCAGCTCATCGGTAGAGACTTTGCTGCTCATATCTGTCCCGGTGAGCAGGCTGTCTGCTAAGTCTCGCTTGGTTTTGTGCAAGCCTACAATTTTGTCTTCGATGGTGCCTTTGGCTACGAGGCGATAGATGGTGACGGGGCGCTGCTGGCCGATTCTGTGGGCTCTGTCGCTGGCTTGGTCTTCCACGGCTGGATTCCACCAGGGATCCATGTGTAGCACGTAGTCGGCGGCGGTGAGGTTTAGCCCGGAGCCCCCTGCTTTTAGGCTGATGAGGAAGATGTCGCCTTTGCCCTTCTGGAAACTATCGACGGCTATTTTTCTCTTTTTGGCGGGGGTGCTGCCATCTAAATACTGGTAGCTAATCTGTTGAGTGTCTAAGTGTTCTCGCAAAATCTTGAGATGATCAACAAACTGACTGAACACCAGAGCCTTGTGGCCGTTGTCTAGGAGTTCTTCTATGAGAGCTGTGAATCTTTCTAGCTTGGTGCTAGCGATCGCCAACTCCGGCTTCACCAATGAAGGATTACAGCAGGCCCTGCGCAGTTTCATAATTTCTGCGAGTACTTGCAAATGCTTTTGCCCAGCAGAAGACTTTTTGCTTTTTAGCTTTGCTACCGCTTCTCGTCTGAGCGCTTCATAAAAGGTGGTTTCTTCCTCACTGAGTTCTATCGATAGCGTAATTTCTGTGCGCGAGGGCAGCTCTTTTAACACCTGATCTTTGGTTCGTCGCAGCATGAAAGGACGAATCAGATGGCGGAGGGCTGCTTTGGCCGCAGCGCTAGCAGGTTTGTCGGGGTCTCGCTCAATGGGGTTGGCAAACTTGTGTTTGAACTGTTCTAAAGAGCCGAGCAGGCCCGGATTAATGAATCGGAACAAGTTCCACAGCTCTCCTAAGTGGTTCTCGATGGGGGTGCCAGTCATGATGATTTTGAAGTGGCTTTGGAGGGCCATCACGGCCTGCGATCGCTTCGTGGCATGGTTCTTAATCGCTTGCGCTTCATCTAGCACAATCGTATGCCAATCCACCTCTGCTAGCGCATCTGCTACGGCTTCCTGCTGCATCAGTCCGTAGCTACACACCAGCACATCCTTCGCTCCAATCTGCTTGAGGATGAGTCCACGGCTTGCCTGACTCGCCTCTCCTAAGCTCAGTACTTGCAGGCTAGGCGCAAACCTAGCGGCTTCGCTTTGCCAGTTGGCGCAGACTGACGTAGGGGCAATCACCAGTGCGGGACCTTTGGCACCTCGGCTGAGCAGCACCGCGAGCCCTTGCAGGGTTTTGCCCAAGCCCATGTCGTCTGCAAGGCAAGCGCCGACGCCCCACTTTGCTAGCCGAGAGAGCCACACGAAGCCTTCTTTTTGGTAGTCGCGCAGGTCGGCTTTCAGCGCTTTGGGGACTTTGGGTCGGATGGACTGAGCGGCCTTGATGCTTTGGATGTGGGCGCTCCAGGCTTTATCGACTTCTCGCTGCTCAAAGCCTTCTATCATTTCGCTGGCTGCGATCGCAGCCAATCCATCAATCCGCACCTCCTTCCCTTTTCGCTGCGCCAACCGGCTCAGCGTTTGCAGCCGCTGCCGAAACTCTTCTGTCAGTGCTAAAAACTCACCATTCTCCAACGGCACAAACTGCCCTGCCGTTTTGTCCAACAGGGTCATCAGCTGCTGCAAGTCCAGTACCTGATTGTCGG
Source organism: Cyanobacteria bacterium J06598_1 (assembly GCA_038529685.1). GTDB lineage: Bacteria > Cyanobacteriota > Cyanobacteriia > Phormidesmidales > Phormidesmidaceae > Phormidesmis. The sequence continues at coordinate 3,516 of JBCBDN010000296.1, forward strand.
TAATTCTTAGTTCACCGCTGGCTGCAAACCAGTCTTTTTTGCGGCGTATGTTGAACTGAAAATCACTGCTGCTGACCTGCCGAGAGAGTTTGAACTTCTCTCCTTCTGGCCATTCAATCACAACCGCCTTACCCAGCTGCTGTAGCTGGAGCAACAGCTCTAGGCAGTCCATTGGGTCTTCAATCCACCACTCGTTCTCTTCGGGCACGTAGTGGAACAAAACGGGACAGCTAGTGCTGACGGCTTCCGTGTTTTGAACTTCTGCCGTTAAGTCTCTTTTGGTCTGCAAGCGAACGCCATCCACTACACAAAGTACGGTTTCACCACCATCTCCTGGTCGATAGCAAGCGCCACCTTCTGGGAAAGGATGAATCAGAAAGGAGGCTCTTAGCCCGTCCCCAGCAGGGAGCAGGTGCATGTGCGGAATGGCGTTAGAGAGTACTTCTTCGGCTTCGGTGCCGCCACCAATGTCAGACTGTACGGTAACGAGGCTGGCGATGGATGCGATCGCCTTCAACACCCTCTCTTCTGCTTTTGCAGGCACGATAAGCTTGTTTGCAGCGCCCAGCACTTCTGCAATCCGCTTATGCTGATCGGTCACCGAAATCACCTTGATTCGAGTCGGCGTTTCTTTCATCACCATCACATCGCGCCGGGTGATTTGTGGCGAAAGGGAAAGCTGTAGCCGCTCTTCTGTCAATCGATTTACCAGCAGCTCAGGTTCGCCCTCGACCACGTCCATTTTCACATCGGCGGCATCTTCTCGGAAGACGTGTGGGTGGCCCACGAGTGCGACGAGTGCATCGGCACTAAAAAAATAAGAAGGGCCCGACCGGTAGCTGTAGCTGTCGTTGTACTGCCGTTCAATCGCTTCGCAAATGGCGGCATCTTGCTCAGTAAAGTAGTCAGGGCAGGCGTAGCCGCCGTACAGCTTTTTGGGTGTGAGCTTTTTCCCTTTGGTCCAGCCGCCTTTTACGCTGAGCTTCTGTTCTACAGGGACCAGATTCCAATTTTCGAGAGAGTCAAATCGGAGCCTCCAAATTAATCGGTAGGTAGGCTCTAGTGTAGGGACTGTTGGAATGGCTGCTTGGGGGGGAGCTGCGAGCGAAGTTAGAGCGTCTAGCGATCGCTCCCAGGCTTCTTTTCTTTCTACAATATTGAGTAAGGAAATACCGTTGGTTTTAGCACGTAAGGTTTTGATTCTTTTTGCAAAAGGACTCTCTGGCTGATAGTGCACCAGCAGCTCAATCGCTTCTAATGCAATCCACTGGTAGCCTGCTTTTATCAGCTTTTGGCACAGCCACGGGAGCTGTAGTGAAACCCATTCTTCTATCTCTTCGTCCTGAAGCCAGTAGAGACTG
>JBCBDN010000297.1:0-4869 GCA_038529685.1 Cyanobacteria bacterium J06598_1
AGAAGCCGTCACCTGCTGCTGAGCCGTCTGAACTCGTGAGAATTAAGTAAAGATACGGAGAGCAGAGCGCAGTCTCCCCTATGAAATACGACCTGCTCTGAGAAACCGTATTACTATAGTTAAGTGTTGTATGTAACAGCGAGACTCATCACCTCTCATCCTTTGCCTTTTGAAACCCCTATGACATTTTCGCCGCCACCAGAAGAGGATGCTGATTTGCTCAAGGCTGTGCTTCCTCCTTTATTAGAGGATTTTCAGCACTGGTTTGGCCGCACCATAACCTTGCTAGAGGCGGAAAACATCGTCTTCTTGAGTCCTGTGGAGCAGGCTGATTTACTCTCACGAGTTCAGACGGCTCAGCAGCAGGTGACGGCTTCTAAAGCCCTCTCTTCGGTAACGGATGGTAAAGCGGGTATTGAGATGCCTGTGGTGATGGGATGGCACAAGCTTGTCCATGAGTGCTGGGGCATTGCCCTGCGCCAAAGAAGAGAACGCCAGAACGGAGACAACCCCTGACCATATCTGCTGACCATACCTTCTGACCATCTCTAAAGGGTGAAAGGCCACAACTCAACCTAGACCCTCCATACGCCAAGTCCCCAACGTCTAATCACAAACGCTTAATCAAACCGTTAGACCTATGCTCCATCTTATCTACGTGATTGCTTTTACCGTGCTAGCCGTTATTGCTGTGTCAAATATGATTCGCAACGTGGTTCAGCTGGGTACTCAGGTGCAGCAACCGCCTAGGCAAAGCACTCGCCCTAGTGCCGATCGCCCGGTGCCTCACCCTGAGCTACTCAACGATAGTGGTGATGTGATTGATGAGCCTTTGCTAGTGATGCGCTCTATTTCGATCAAAGATGCTAGGGAGAAGCTAAACGCGCTGTATGAGTCGTCTGCTGAAGACAGTTCTGCCGAAGATAGCTAAAGGGAAGATCGCTAAAGGGAAGACAGCCAACCTCTTAACTGAGAACATTTCGATACAAGCCTCACGAAAAAGTAGCAGAAATTTGTCAGTAGAGCTATTAGACTAATCCTCATGGATTCTGATACTTCTGACTTGCCTTTTCGGCCCAATAAAATTATTACGCTGATTCATAAGGAAACGACGGTTCCTGGTGTGGTTGGCAAAAAACTAGCTGATAGGGGCTACGAATTAGATATTCGAGCCCCTATTTTGGGTGATGAATTGCCGCAGTGTCTAGATGAGTATGCGGCGGCGCTGGTTTTTGGCGGGCCGATGAGCGTGAATGACGATGAGGTGTATCTGCATCGGGAGACTGCCTGGATCAGAGAAGTGCTGGCCGCGCGGCTACCTTACCTGGGCATATGTTTGGGGGCGCAGCTGCTGGCTAAAGTTCTCGGTGCGAGGGTGAAGCCTCACGAGCAGGCGCTAGAAGAGATTGGCTACTACCCGATTTATGCGGCTGAGGCGGGGCGATCGCTTTTCCCAGAGGTATTGCGAGCCTATCAGTGGCACAACGAAGGGTTTGAGCTGCCGGAAGGGGCCGTGCGATTGGCTACTGGAAACACTTTTGAGAATCAGGCTTTTCGGTGGGGCGATCGCACCTACGGCCTTCAGTTTCACCCAGAGATGACGTTAGACATGGTGAAATTTTGGACCGAGCAGGGGGCTGACTTGCTAGATGCCCCCAACGCTCAGCCTCGCTGCCAGCAAATTGCGGGCCACCATCAGCATGCTCAGGGGGTCGATCAGTGGTTGGAAACTTTTTTAAACAATTGGCTCGCTTCTGCGACGTAGCAAGCATGATTGATAGGTCAAGCTAGCCCGATCAAATTAGACAGATCACGCTAGCCTAATCCAATACGCGCATACGCAAACGAGGTGGCCATGAAGCATGTGAAACAAGCCTGGGACCGGTTAGGAGGAAAAGCGCTGTGGGGTGTGCTATTTGCAGTGGCCCTTTGTCTGACCTTTCTCTTTCAAGCCTGCGGCGATGCCACTACGGTTTCTGATAGCGTGGGTGATGCTACGACCGTTGATGTTCCCAATACGGAGATTCCGGTCGCTAGCCAAGCGGACGGAAAAGTAGATGCTTTGGCCCAAGAGCATGCAGGCGATAAGCCGACGGCAACACCGATTGCGATCGCCCAGCCTACCGTCCCGGTCACGGGCGAGCAGCTCACCTACGCCACTATTGACGGCACTCCCATCACCGGCTACCTCGCCCAGCCCACAGACCAAGTAGGCGAAGCGCTCCCAGCTATCATCACCATTCATGAATGGTGGGGCCTCAACGAAAATATAGAAGCCATGACCCGCCGCCTCGCCGGAGAAGGCTACACCGTCCTCGCTGTAGACCTGTACAACGGCGAAGTGGCCACCGATCCTGAGGCCGCCCGCGACCTAATGCGCAGCGTGATGGACACGCCCAGCCCAGCTCAAGACAATATTTTTCAGGCGTTTGAATTTTTGAAGACGGAATACAGCGCGCCGACTGTGGGCTCCATTGGCTGGTGCTTTGGTGGCAACTGGTCACTGCGCACCGGTCTTTTGCTCTCCTCTGACTTAGATGCAATGGCCATTTACTACGGGCAGCTGATTCTGGCTCCCGAAGCACTAGATGCGCTAGATATGCCGATCATTGGCTTTTTTGGTGAAGACGACAGCTCCATTGCCGTAGACGATGTGAATAACTTTGAATCGGTTCTGACGGATCTCGGCAAGGATGTGGATATTAATCTGTACCCTGGTGTGGGTCATGCCTTTGCCAATCCTTCCGGGCAAAACTATAACGCTGAAGCGGCTGAAGATTCCTGGAAAAAAACAACAGCCTTCTTTCAGGCTACTTTGCAGAGCAGCTAACGAGTTGTTGAATCTACCCTCCTCTAGCGATTGACCTTGAAACCCTCCTATAGAAGACTTCTTCATGAATACACCTCTAGATACACGGCTGACTCTCACGACGCTTGAAGGCGTTCCGGGTAAAGAGATTGTGGAGCATTACGGACTGGTGCAGGGCAGCACCATCCGAGCAAAGCATGTTGGAAAAGACATTATGGCGGGGCTCAAAAATATTGTGGGTGGCGAGCTGAAAGGCTACACAGAGCTGCTGCAAGAGGCGCGGCAAGAATCTGTTGAACGGATGGTGCTACAGGCAGAGCAGCTGGGAGCAAATGCTGTGGTGAACGTACGCTTTGCGACGTCTTCTGTCGCGCCGGGAGCCGCTGAGCTGTTTGCCTATGGAACCGCCGTGAAGGTGCGCTAGCAATATCCAAACAACAGATTATTGAGCCAGACATTTTGAGCCAGGTATTTTGAGCCAGATATTTTGAGACAGACACATGGAACAGCTGATTATTCTCCTACTTCTTACAGCAGTAGGTTTCTTCGTTGGGCGAAGTTTAGAGAAAAAACACTACGACGATATTAAAGCGAGAGAAAAGCAAACGCTGCACGTGCCGATGATGAACTTCGGGGCGAAGCAAGACTTGCCTCACGCTCACGAAGCGCAGATGTTTGTGGGTAGCGTGGTGGTTGCCAATGATTACTTCAAAACGATTTCAGCTAGCTTACGCAGCCTGGTCGGTGGACGAATCCTGGTGTACGAAAGCCTGGTGGATAGAGGCCGAAGGGAAGCTTTGCTACGCATGAAGGAATCGGCGATCGACTGGGGCGCTTCGCAGATTGTGAATGTTCGGTTTGAAACCTCTAACATTGGTGGGCAGTCTAGCCAGGGGCTAGCGGCAGTAGAGATTATGGCCTACGGCACGGCTATCCGATAGAGGTGGCACGGATAGGTTTAATGTGGTGCCTGCCCGAGTGTGTGATTGAGTGTTGCCATGAAATACGTTCCTAAAGAGATTACAGAAGAGGTGAATACGACGCCGGTGAATCCACTGGTGAATTTGGCGTATTTGCTGGGAACGGTGGCGCTGGGCTGCGTGGTTATTTATGCTCTGTTGGGGGTTGTAGCCACTGAGATTGCTAAGCACATCAATCCAGAAGCGGAAGAGAAAATTGGTACGCTGCTGGTGCAAACGGTGCCGCTTCGCAAAGAAGGCGCGGGGGCAGAGGGCAGCTCAGACTCTCGGCTGGTTTATCTCAATGAGCTGGTGGCTTCTATTCAATCTGACCTGGAGCAGGCGGGGTTTGAGTCGGATGGGTACCCGCTGGTGAAGGTCGGCATTTTGGATACGCCAGTGGAAAATGCGATGGTTATGGCGGGTAGCTACCTATTTGTGACCGAAGGGCTACTCGCTGAAGTGACCAGTGAGAATGAGCTGGCGTTTGTGCTAGCTCACGAAATTGGGCATTTGTACAATCGAGATGCGGTGACGGCGCTGGGGCGATCGCTGGTTTGGCTATCGATGAATGCGCTGCTCGGCGTTGGTCAACAGGGGGGGAGTGTCGTGCCCAGTGCCTTTAACCTAGCGGAGCTGAACTATGGCAGGGGGCAAGAGACAGCGGCGGATGATATTGCGATCGCCCTCATCCAAACCCGTTACACTCACGGCGACCACAGCCTCGACTTTTTTAGACGTGCCCAATCACAAGAGCCTGACTTTGGTGCGTTTGGCCAAGTTGCCGAGTGGCGACAAACCCATCCGCTCTCTCAATCTCGCATCCAGCGATTAGAAGAGATTCTGCGCACCAACGGCTACTCACTGACCGGTGAAGCCACGCCATTGCCTGAAAACCTAGGCTGTATCAATCTCGAACCGTGTGATGCAGCGGCCTCTGAGAAGTAAGCGTGAGTAAAAATCTAAAACAAAAAATGGACCTAACCCGTTGCTTAGCCGGGCAGGTCCGAAGATGAAACCGAGGAGAAAAAGGAATCTATCTAACTTGACGCTGTGTCAATTTGACCTCTACGCAAACAATCCTGTTTGAATGCTCAGGCC
>JBCBDN010000298.1:0-4835 GCA_038529685.1 Cyanobacteria bacterium J06598_1
TATAGCTATCAACGGCCTTCTACAATTTTAATCAATGATCTATGTGTATACGTCTTTCTCCCTATATAATATAGAGCGAGATACTAACAAAAACGACACACTGACATTTTTCCCGGTATTAGATGCTGAATTGGCAATATCTCCAGCCACATTTTTGGAACATAAGAACTTGCTCAAGCATCAAAGTGCCTCGTGTCGAGTCTTATTCCTTTGGAATCTCTACAGAGAACGTACTGTCTCTTTGTCTAGCACCTACAACTAAATCTCTTACTGCTGACAGCGCACCTTCAACTCCAGATCGCGCCAACCTCGCATTCATCAACACTAACCCAGATACTTTCCCCGTCACTGGCAACGTCATCACCAGCGTCTGCTCCGTACCGAGTCCACTTTGTCGATGGTCATTTTCATTAAAGTCCCAACGAGCTTTAGCAGTGCTCTCCCCCGATCCTCTTACTAGGCACTGATACACCTCATACTCTTCCTTCACCGTTTTATCCAAACTTGCTTCAGCCGGAGCCTTCTTCAATCCCAAACTTCCCTTACTATCCACACTGATTTTCACCGGCTGCTCATCCTTAATCTCACGCGGTGCCAAGTCTACAATCTTCACACCCTCCGGGCTCTGTAACATCACCGTCAACCTCGCCCAGGTAAACCGCGTATTGTAACCAGGCTGAAACGTGCAGGATATTTCTATTAGGCCACCTGGCATTCCTTCAATGTCTATTGGCCTCACACTTTTTAGCGCTAACAGCAGCCGACTTCCCTGCAAATCTTCATCAGCGATCGCTGTCGCCGCTAGCGAACCCAACTCTTCATCGGCATCCTCATCGGCCACCAACGGCAAGTCAATCAACAGCTGATTCTCATTACTCATTTTGGGTCTCCTGCAAGTTGTGCTTTATCGGGTTCTGTTCTATTGCTAATGCCAATCACCATGCAGCACAAACGCCGCCCAATAATAAGGCGCTGAAAAATCAGGATCGCCACGTAGGCTCAACATCGCACGCTGCACCGCCCTAGCCTTACTTACCATCGTCGCATTCTCACTCGAATTCTTAGCCAGGGCTTGATAAAAATTCAGCATAAATCGCGCCGTTGCTTTGCTATTGACCTTCCACAGGCTTGCCAACACCGAACGACTCCCCGCAAACAAAAACGACGGAATCAATCCCAGTGGCTCATCGCCAATATCAATCACATTTGCCCCACTCTCACAGGCCCCCAGCGTTACGATATCTGCTGCCAATCCACGCAGCTCAAAAATATCTCTCGCCGTAAATTTACCGTCTGCGAGCCGCAAATGAGACTCTAGCGGCCTTGCTATATCGTGGTACGCATGACCCTGAAAATGAACAATATCTTTGCCAGCGATCGCACTCAAAAAAGCCACCCGACTCACCTGCTCCTGCAACAAGCAATCAGCACCGTAAAGCTCTGCCAGCGAACTCACTAGCTCCGCCGCCGCCGGACGATCGCCCTCCGGATCTCCAAACAGGGCAACTTTCTTTGGCACCGTCTCCGCCACCGTGGTTTTCCCCCGCGCCAAGCACTGCCGCAACACATTCAAACTCGGACAGTACACAATCGGATTCCGCTCAATCAAAACCTGCCCATTCACTTCAAGCGCATGTAGCGGAATCGCATGCATAGACCCCGTCGGCGCGAAAACCAACAGCTCCTCTGGTTTCGTTAACGCTTCTAACGCTGCGACCAGTACGGTCATCTCCTCTAATATCTCTGGGACATCTCGCAAAGTCGAACGGAACGCAGCCTTGCTCAAGTTCTGTTCCACAAATACACTCATCGTCTCCGCGCGCACCCCCAACCTACGCGCTACTGGCGGCCCTCCCGGCCTCAGCGCAAACAGCCACAGCTCCCCATTGGCCTCAACCCAATCAATACACACGCATTGCTTATCTTCAGCGGTTGGGAATGTCCGTTCCACATCGTCTAGGTCAAATGCAACGCCCGTCCTAATTTCTAAATAATCCGAGAGGTTTTCATCTTGCGCCATCTGCTCTCGCACCGCTATGAGTGCGGCTCTCACCTCAGCCTTAGATTCTGGCCGCGCCTGCGCTAACTGCTCCGCCAACGTTCTCTCTTTTTCAAATAGCGCTAAAGACGCCGGATGCTGACTCAATGCAGCCAAAATTCGTGCTGGAACTACCGCCGCCGTCCCCAGCGTATCGGCCAGCGTCCTTGCCTTAGCCCGCTGTGCCCAGCGCCACGCCGCCGTTTCATCCGGTGCCACGTGTAGCAAAATCTTCAATGCCAGATCGTACAGTCGCCAACTCTGCCGAATAATCTCTTGCTTGGACTGCTGCGCCTCTAGCGCTGACCCCGCATAGAAGTCTCGCCGAATCGCATCATAGTTGAACTCTCCTGCCTCTAGGTGATCTAGAGCGGCCTGAAGCATTTGAGATCGCACCTCCAGCGCTAGACTCTGCGCCTGAGGATGCTGTGCAGCATTGGTATACAGCTGCGCGAACATAAAGTGCGTATCCGCTGCCTGCTTACGCATTTCAGACTGGTCGTAAAACGATAGACACGCCTGAAAATGAGATTCCGCATCGCCAAAGTGTGGCAGTAGCTGCTGATTGGCCATATTTAGCTTCAGTGCGCCCATGATGTAACGGCAGTTCGCCGCCTCCATCAGCATGCCAGCCGATTCGTATAGCGATCGCGCCTGTTCCCAGGTTTGTTCTACACCTGCAAAGTCATTTGCCAGTTGCCGAGTCTGACCTCGCATCTGATAAATCGCGCCCAGCCGCTTCACCTGATTTCTCTTTTCTAGCGTAAGTGCTAGCTCTTCAGCGGTTTTCAATAAGTCATCTGCTTTCTCTAGCAGCGGCTGCCTATTCTCTACTTCCGAGAAAACAAGCTGATTAATATAAGTTTGTGCCAGCAGCTCCTGCTTTTGCACCGCCTCCACCACATCTTGCCGAGCTAGGTCTTTCTCAATCCACTCTATTAGCAATTGTTCTGCCTCGTGCCAACCGGCTGCTGTGCGCAGTCCATCTAAGTCGCTTGCTAGCCTGGTGACTGCAATGGTGGTGGAACCCTCTGCGCCCAGTTCATCAAAGAGTGCGATCGCCTGTCGCCCATGATGCATCGACTTCTCTGAGTTTTTAACAAACGAATACGCCGTACTCAACAGCTGTTCGTAATTGCCCCGGCTAAACCTGGGTAAGTCGCTGGCGATCGCCGCCTCGCAGCTCTCTATCGCCGCGCCATACTGACTATTTCTCATCAACAGATCTATCCAGGCGAGCTGGCAGCTATCTTCAGCCATCCCCATTCCCACCTTTTTGGCCAGCGTCCTGCACTGTTGGCGGTAGTCCAGCGCTAGCACCGTATCACCACTATCATGCGCTAGCTGAGACAAATCCAGCAGCAAACTCAGCGCCCCCTTGGGATAGTCCAGCTGCTGGTACAATGCCAAACATTCAATCCATTCGGCTGGCCCTGCTAAAGCTCGTTGAATTGCCAAATGCGATCGCACCCGTCGAACATCCACCGGCCCAACAATATGATTCACTTGGCCGTAGGCAACCGTCGCCCTGTGCAAATCAGCCTCAATATCTGCGCTCGTGCCTCCTGCAATTAATTGGCGCTCTGCTCGCCTTACATAAACATCTCCTGCCACATGAGCAAACCCCGCCTGTTCTGCCAGCACCGCTAGCTCACCCAAAGCCGTTAGCTGTGCCTCACCCGAAAAGTGATTTTCTGCATAGGTAAACCTAGCTGAGAGCCCCTCATCCAGATGCCCTGCTGCTTCTAATACGTCTGCAACATTTAGTAATTTGGCTGACTGGACCCGTGTTTCCTCAACCGTTATCTCTTTATAAATAGCCGCATTTAACACGACCCGAGTGTAGACTCGCTGCGCCTCGGCTTGTTCTATCGGCGAAGCGCCTGCTGCAAATGTTTTGAAAGCCTGCTCAGCATCCTTTAGGCCCTGAATTACAGCTATTCTTCTTAAAACCTGGAGAGAGGCTTTCTCCAGGCTTAAAATCAGCTGCTCTCCCGCAGATGCTAACGTTGTATCTACCGCATTTAGAAGCCCCTCTGCCTTTTCAATGTAGCCTTGGCGCATGCTGCAACGGGCCTGTTCTATCGCGATCTTGGGGTGTGCCTTCAGCTCGTCAGGGAGCGCGTCACCGCAGGTGGCTGCAGCTACATAGTCGCCGCTGCGCTGATGTTTTCTTAATTTGTTAAGAACAGAATTCAGGGTGCTCTTTAGTCTGTTCTCTGTGGCTTGTTCAGCGTCTGACATTTCTGCTTTTCCTACAGGTCACGAAAAACTGAGCTTATTCTTCTTGGTAGAACAATCCTCCATGCCTTCAAGCTTGCAAACAAATACATTGCTTGAAAGCTGTGATGTACACTTCAATCATTTCTTGAAAATTTATGCAGAGTACTAGCCAAGCCAATGCTAACGTTATTTGACCCAACTGCATCACCTATAAGCATTCAATCCATTCAGCTAGACAACACTGAAAAAGACTTTGCTCAGCTAGTCGTGAATTTTCAAGTCGATTTGGCTGAGTACACACTCATAGACACAAAAGCCCTATTCAATCTCCAACCCGATCTGCGAGGGCCTTTTCTCAAAGGAGATTTTCTTCCCACACACCCTATAAAAATTACAGCAGTCCTCCATCCCGATCATCTTCCTGAGGTTCTCAAAAAAGCTGCCACACTTGAGGTCGCTGTCGATTATCTGGAAAAACTCAGTACGCAGCACCAGGATCTAACACCCGCTTCAATGGAAACTATTGATTCTCTTCTAAAGACTGAAAACTGGCTTGCCCTCACCGTCCAACAAA
>JBCBDN010000299.1:0-4825 GCA_038529685.1 Cyanobacteria bacterium J06598_1
TTGCACGGGTGCTGCGCGTAAGTCTGAATTCAACACGATTGGCGGCAATGATAATTTTGGCCGGAGCTACGGTAAATGGGCACAGCCGGGTGGTAAAGGCACAGCTTTAGATGTCTCTTTTTCATTCGCAAAAGATTTTGATGCGCCCGGTTTGTCACTCAACCGAGCAAAGGAGCTGTTTGCTGAAGCCCTTCAGGTCTGGTCAGACTACGCACCTTTGAACTTCAAGGAAGTCGCGGATCCTGGCAACGGAAATTTGGTCGATATTCGAGTCAGCGATAAGTACATTGACGGTCGGTCCAACACGTTGGCGTTTGCCTATTTCCCGAAGGGTGGAGATATCACCTTTGATAATGGTGAGACCTGGCGAGAGAACTTGTTCTTGGAAACGGCTGTTCATGAGATTGGTCATTCGCTTGGCTTAGGTCATGAGAACGGCACCGGGGCGATCATGAATTCGAGTATCAAGAACAGATATTCGGGTGAGGCTTTCTTGCTGCAGGATGACATCAATGGCATCCGCAATATTTACGGTTCGGGTAAAGGGTCTGTTCGTCGATTGGGGTCATCTGCGCCAACACCCACACCCACACCCACACCTGATCCAACACCTGATCCGACACCCACACCTGATCCAACGCCTAATCCACAACCTAAGAAGAATTTGGTGGTCAATGGGAGCTTTGAAAACTCTCCTGTTGCTAATAATCGGTTCGGCGTTTTCCAGCGAATTCAAGGTTGGACAACGTACGACGGTAGTGGCATCCAGGTAGATAGGCGAGATCAGTTTGGCGGTGCTGCAAAAGGCGACGCCTGGGTAGAGCTAGATAGCTCTAGCAACAGTACGATGTATCAGAACATAGATGCTGTGACTGGCGGTGGTCGCTATAATTTCTCTTTTAAGTACTCTCCTAGACAGGGTTTGAGTGCAAATACAAACCAGATCCAAGTGTTCTGGGAAGGGAGTCTGATAGATACGGTCACTAAGGCGGGCGGTAGTCGCAATCAGTGGCAAACGTTCTCTTACGATGTCAAAGCTGATAATCGTCGCAATACGCCTACGGTAGCCTTTAGAGCTGTTGGGGCAAACGACAAGGTCGGTGGCTTTATTGATGATGTGGTGGTGACTTCTGGGAGCGCTGCTGTACAGTCTGCAAAGGCGACAGCCGATCCATTGGCAACGGATAGCGACCCTAGCGCGCTATTTGCAGCGGATGCGAGTGCCTACATTGGATAGCACACTGGCTATAGCTGAATCAGCGCGGACTTAATCTGATCAGAACAGCTAACAACGCTAGATGAAAACAATGGCCTCTGGGGACGACGGCAAGTCATCCTCAGAGGCCATTGCCCTAGGTGATTTGATAGATGCTGTGGAGGCTCAATGCTGACACATCAAATATCCAATCTTTGATAAACCTTGCTGAGGTTTCGCAGCTGATAGTCGGGGTTGAAGCATTCGGTAAGTTCTTCGGGTGTGAGGTGCTCTTTCACTTGAGGGTCCGATTCGAGGAGCTTTTGGAAGTCTCCGCCGGAGGTGTTCCAGGCTTGGTGGGCGTTGGTTTGCACAATCCGGTAAGCATCTTCGCGGCTGATGCCTTTTTCGACCAGGGTGAGCATGACTCGCTGACTGAACACTACGCCACCGTAGAGGTTCATGTTGCGCTTCATATTTTCTGGATAGACCTGAAGCTTTTTGATTAGGTTGGTGGTTTCGACCAGCATGAAGTGAGTGAGGATGCAGCTGTCAGGGAAGATGACGCGCTCTACGGAGCTGTGGGAGATGTCACGTTCGTGCCAGAGGGCGACATTTTCGAGGGCGGCGACTGCATTGGCTCGCAAGATTCTGGCCATACCGGTCAGGCGCTCAGACTTGATGGGGTTGCGCTTGTGGGGCATGGCAGAAGAGCCCTTTTGCTTTTTGGCAAAGAATTCTTCGACTTCTAATACGTCGGTGCGCTGCAAGTTGCGGATCTCGACGGCGAAGCGTTCTATTGATGCGCCCAGACCGGCCAAGCTCATGATGAATTCGGCGTGCACGTCACGGGAGATGACTTGGGTGGAGGCTGTATCGGGTTTAAGGCCCAGCAGCTGGCAGGTGATTTCTTCGACTTCGGGGTCGATGTTGGCGTAGGTGCCGACTGCGCCGGAGATTTGGCCGACGGAGATTTCGCCAGTGATGCGGGTGAGGCGCTCACGGTGGCGCTGCATTTCGGCTAGCCAGCCAGCCAGCTTGAAGCCAAAGGTGAGGGGCTCTGCATGAATGCCGTGCGATCGCCCAATCATCACCGTATTTCGGTGCTCTTGCGCCTTGTAGCGAATTGCCTGAATCAGGTTCTCCACATGGGTCAAAATCAGCTGGTGGCTCGCAACAATTTGCAAAGATAGCGCGGTGTCGAGCACGTCAGAGCTGGTCATGCCCACGTGGATGTAGCGGCCCGCATCGCCTACGTATTCGTTAACGTTGGTGAGGAAGGCAATGACGTCGTGGTGCACTTCTGCTTCAATTTCTAAGATGCGCGCTACGTCGAAGTTGGCTTTCTCTTTGATAGTGTCTACGGCCTCTTGCGGGATTTTTCCCAGCTTGGCCTGCGCTTCGCAGACGGCAATTTCTACCTGTAGCCAAGTTTGAAATTTATACTGGTCTGTCCACAAATCGCCCATCTCGGGCAAGGTATAGCGTTCTATCAAGGGGTGCGATCGCCAAAAGCAACCGGACCATTTTATCGGCTAAGGGGCAGAAGCGCCCAAACTTATGTTGATATTTCATGGGCAACTGCTATATGTGGCGGTGATATCCGAAATCACACCTGTTTATGCGGTAGTGATTAATCTAACCGTTCATGTACGCATTTGCTAAAACTTGACCATGCTCCCTACTGACCTGAGCGATGGCATTACCCTTGCCATCGATACCGCGAACCGCAGCCTTTTCTTCATGCCATGGAATACCTTCTTGGCCGTGATTCCTTTTGTGCTGAGCCTGTGGCTATTTCGGGGTAAAGGCTCGGGCGTCCGACGATTGACTTGGTGGATCGGGTTGGCTGTATTCGTGGCTTTTTTGCCGAATGCACCCTATGTCCTCACGGATATTATTCATCTGGTTAGGCTCATTCGAGAAGGCGCACCGCTATGGATTATTGTCTTTGTTTTGGTGCCACAGTATTTGATTTTTATGCTGGTAGGGGTAGAAGCCTATGTCGGTTCTTTGGTGAACTTGGGCCACTATTTGCGTCAGCAGGGCCAGCAGCGCTGGGTGCTGCCAGCTGAACACGTACTCCACGCCCTGTGTGCCATTGGCATTTATCTCGGTCGGTTTCCTCGCTTTAACAGCTGGGATATTGTGACAGGGCCTCACCGTGTTGCGATGTATCTGGTTAAGGCGCTGCTGACGCCCAGAATTTTTGCCGTGATGCTGCTTACCTTTGTGGTGATTGCGGCTGTGTACTGGCCAATGAAGCAAATAACGCTGGCGCTGATGCTCTATTGGAAGCCGTCTAAGTCTCGAAGAGAAGCCTTGCCTGACCGATGATTAAACCAAAAGGCATCGGTCTGCTCTGTGAAGAAGCGCGACCGATGCCTTTTTTTGAGACTTTTGAGACTGAATGTATGCGTCGAGTGTGTCAGTTCTTTAGGCGAGCTCTTCAGGCGTTAGTGGTTCAGGCGTTAGTGGTTCAGGCGTTAGTGGTGCCAGCACTAGAGGAAAACATTTGCATCATGTTCCAAAACAGTTTGATGGCTAAGAAAGACAGGCCGCCAATGAGTGTCAGCGTAACCACAACGCTGGGTATGTGAAAAACGGCAAGCGCACAGCCGATCAAAATCAGCAGAAGAATATTGTTAGTCATAAAAGTGGTCCTTCGGGGTTCCGATGGGCTACTCATTCATGGTAACGATTGAATTTATTTCTGAGAGCGATCACCCTCAAAGCTTAGTAAGGCTTAATCTCTCTCGCAACAATGTAACCAAAGAATGTAAAAAAAGCCGTAGGTCAGTGCCCTTACAAATCTTCTGGCTGCATACCTGCGACCACAGGGGCAGTATTGCTGAGCTTGAGTTCAGGATGATCGCTTTCCACCTGGCGGCAGTTCCACTCATTTTTGAACAGCAGTACAGGACGACCATAGCTGTCTTTAACGGTTGCGGTATTAAAAATGCGTCCCGCTTTTTCTATGGCAGGCCAGCCACCGGTTACCCACCGAGCTACCGAGTAGCCAATCGGTTCTAATCGAGTATCCACGTTGTACTCGTTCTTGAGTCGGAACTGTACCACTTCAAATTGCAGCTGGCCGACGGCTGCCAAGATTGGGTCTCGTTTGGACTCGTCGGCAGAGTACATAATTTGGACCGCGCCTTCCTCGCGCAGTTCTGAGACACCTTTTCGGAACTGTTTGAACTTAGAAGGATTGGGGTTTTTGAGATAGGCAAACATCTCCGGTGAGAAGAACGGAATGCCCTCGTACTCCAGCCGTTCGCCTTGGTAAATGGTGTCACCAATGGAGAACATACCTGGGTTGTTGAGGCCAATCACGTCACCGGGGTAGGCTATTTCTAAAGATTCTCTTCCTTGGCCAAAGAGCTTTTGGGGGTGAGAGAGCCGCACATTTTTGCCCGTGCGCGCATGGCTAACGACCATATCTTTTTCAAACTTGCCGGAGCACACGCGGATAAAAGCAATGCGATCGCGATGCCGAGGATCCATGTTGGCCTGTAGCTTAAAAACAAACCCTGAAAACTCTTCTCGGGTGGGGGGCACGGCCATCTGTAGAACCTAAAATGACCACAAGGAACATAAAGGTCATCACAACTTCGGTGAGGAAGCAAG
>JBCBDN010000300.1:0-4812 GCA_038529685.1 Cyanobacteria bacterium J06598_1
TGATCATGTCATCTCCACCAAAGTCTGTGATGGTGTCTACCCCGTGGTTGAGATGACATGATCAAAATCACCGCAAAAACGTTCGGTGGCGGACTTCAGAAAGGAAGCGCCCTCAGTGAGTCTGCTTCAGCTAACGGTGTCTTGGTCAGCGGCAAGGCCCCTATCTCTTTGGGGAGCAGCGCTAACTTTCTGTATGACACCAGCAGCCAAACGCTATCGTTTGACCGCGATGGTTCGGGCAATCAATTTGGTGCAGTGGCTATTGCTAAGCTCAATGGCGTCACGAATCTGAATGCTGACCAGCTCAAAATTGTCTAAAGCTGACCTTTGATTGCCGTTCGATTCGTATGGAGGCATCTGTGCGTCACAAACGAAAATCGTTAACTTAGACAAAATCGCAGCGGTTGTGAAGGGTTCCTCTATATAAAGAGGGAGCCCTTCATGCGTTAAAAGCCTATGGGAGAGAATATGGCCAAAGTGGGACCGTCCTTTGTTCACCGGCCAGACACTGTCTAACAAAGACTGTATAAAGTTGGTGTCAAATTCTCCGTAATCCTGCGGTGGTTTGCGTATCTTAATGAAGGAAGACAGGTTCGTATAGATTTTCGCCTACATCTTCAAGGACCACGAGCAAAATCTCACGGCAATTTTGCGTGTACATCGTGGCCTGATTCCAAGACAGTTTTTCTAACTCAGCGGATGCATGGTTGATTTCACAGTTGCAATTCCTACTTTCAACGGCGCAAAGCGGCTACCCCGACTGTTAGAAAGCTTGCGATCGCAAGCCAACACAGAGCACTTCAGCTGGCACATCCTCATCGTCGACAATAACAGCAAAGACGACACCGCCACCCTTATCCAAACCTATCAAGCCGACAGCACGTTTCCCCACGCCATAGACTACGCCTTTGAACGACGGCAAGGTGCAGCTTTCGCCCGCCAAAAAGCCATTCAGCTCGCACAAAGCGAACTCATTGGCTACATAGACGACGACAACATTCCCACCACCGAGTGGGTTGCCAGTGCCTACCATTTTGGCTGCACTCACCCCAACGCAGGCGCCTACGGTGGCAAGGTAGTCGGGAGCCTGGAAGGGCCACAACCCGATAATTTCAGTGATATCGAAAGCGTCTTAGCCCTCAGAGATAGAGGCGATCAGCCAAACCGCTACAACCCCGACGTTTTAGACCTTCCACCAGCCGCTGCTGTGGTAATTCGCAAGTCTGTCTGGACAGACAATGTCCCAGCGAACCCTATGTTAGGTGGCCGAGGCCAAGGCTCCATGATGCAAGGCGATGACTATGAACCGCTGCTCTACATGCACAAAGCAGGTTGGGAAATTTGGTACGTCCCCACGCTCATCACCCATCATCAGATCCCGCAAAAAAGACTCGACCGCGACTATTTAATCAAGCTCAGCTGGGGGTGCGGCCTATGCAACTGTCACCTGCGTATGATCAACGCTAGCGGATGGCAAAAGCCTGCACTGCTGGCTCGAATTCTGTTGGGTAGCGACCTGAGAGTCTTGGTCAATCATTTCTTCAAGTACAGAACCCAACTGCGTTCAGAACTCGTTCCTGCCTGCCAAATGGCGCTCTATCTAGCCAACTGGCTGAGCCCCTTTTACTTCATCCGGGACTGGATTAAAAAACAATATCGGGCGCTGCTTCCTTCACCACCTGCACCTGCGCAGCTACAGAACACATAAGCAGTCTCGAAAACCAACAGCCTTCAAAACGACATCCATCCATCATGGTCGACTTCACGGTTGCAATCCCCACCTACAATAGCGGCCCTCACCTGCACAAAATCCTGGATGCCCTCACTGCACAAACAGGCTTAGCAGAGATCTCTTGGGAAGTGATCATTGCTGACAACAATAGCAGTGATGAGACTGCCGACGTGGTCACTCAATATCAGGCCAAGTGGCCCAACACATCTCGACTAAGATATCTTTTCGAGCCGACTCAAGGCGCAGGATTTGCCCGAAATCAATCCGTCAAGGCAGCCAATAGCGAGCTGGTTGGCTTTTTAGATGATGACGTTTTGCCGGCTCCGGACTGGGTCGCCTGTGCCTATCAGTTTGGGCTGAAGCATCCCCACATCGGACTTTTTAGCGGCCAAATCCACGGCAATTTCTCGTCACCACTGCCAGAAGGATTTCAGCGAATTCAAGGATTCTTGGCCGTCAGAGAACACGGGACCCAAGCCTATCAGTTCAAGCCGAGCCAACTGAGCATGCCGACCGGCGCAGCCTTCGTCACTCGCAAAACAGCCTGGACTCAAAACGTACCTGACCAGCCAACCTTTATCGGTCGCGTCGGCAGCTCAATGGTGGGCGGAGAAGATCTAGAACCCATGCTGCTGATTCACAAAGCAGGCTGGGAAACGTGGTACGCCCCCACAATGCATGCCTATCATCAAATTCCGGGCTGGCGGTTAGAAAAAGACTACCTAGCCAACTTGATCTACGCTTGTGCACTCTGCACTTGTCAGCTCAAAATACTGGCACGCTCTGATTGGCCAAGCAAAGCTTTAGTCATTCCTCGGCTATTGCTCGGAAATAGCAAGCGGCTGGTAGGCCACCTGATGACCTATCGTCAAAAGGTTTTTACCGAAACCGTTCCCGCCTGCGAGCTGGCTTTTTTGGTCGGTAATTTGGTCAGCCCCTTTTACTTTTTCAAGATGGCAGCGATCGCGCAGCTACCCACAAAAACAGCGGCATCTAAACCAGCAGAAACCCCATCCCCCGCCCTCACCCAACAGCCCTAACCCACTAACCCTGAGGAGATCTTAAAGATGACAAGCAAACGGCGTCCCACCATAGCCATCGGCCTAGACTCCGTCGACCCTAGCGTCATGGAAAAGTGGATGGCAGCAGGCTATCTAAAAAATCTAAACCAGCTCCGCCAGCAGGGCAGCTATGGACAGCTAGATAACACCGTTAACTACTGCGATATTCCGGTAGAAACCTCCTCGACAGAACGGCTTTGGGTAATGGCGCTCACAGGATGCCTCCCCAACACCACCGGCTACTGGGGCCCAGTAAAGTACGACGTGACCAACTACGAAGTCAACCACGAAACAGAATACTCATTCGACTACAAAAATCATCCAGCCTTCTACGCACTAGGAGAAGACTACAAAGTCGCCGTCTTCGATGCTCCAGTTGCCGCGCTCTCAGACCAAGTCAATGGCCCACAAATTTTAGGCTGGGGCGGCCATGCACCCCACACGCCCAGTCATTCCCAGCCCCCAGAACTCTTTGATCAAGTGGTAGAAAAGTACGGCAACAACCCTGTTCTCCACAAAGATTACGGCTGCTGGTGGGACAAAGAATACGCCCGTAACATCAAGAAGAATCTCGGCATCAGCATTGAGCGTCGAGTCAACATTTGCCAAGACCTGTTAAAGCAAGACGACTGGGATTTGTTTCTCACGGTCTTTGGTGACACACACAGCGCCAGCCATGACTTTTGGCACCTGTCACAAAGCGATCACCCCCTCTATCCATATATGGAAGAAGAAAGAGCAGCAGGTGACCCCATGCTCGCCGCCTTCCAAAAAGTAGACAGCGCGATTGGAGAGATTTTACAGGCCGCTCCCGAAGACGCGAACGTAGTTGTCTTCTCCGTCCACAGCATGGGCAACAACGTTACCGACGTGTTCAGCATGCTCTTTTTGGGCGAGTTTCTATACCGGTTCAACTTCCCCGGCAACATGATGCTAGCCCCTGGCAAACCAGGAAAGCGTCTTGAGGCACCTAACACCAAACCCCAGCGCAAAACCTGGCCAGGAGAAGTTTGGCAACAAAAATACAGCCGCAACCCCATCAAACGTCTCATGCGACGCTATCTTCCCGGCTCTGTGCAAACCAAGCTAGACAACTGGCTAAATAGTTCAGAGCGTGACACCATCCGCTGCCCCGCTTGGACCACCCACTCACTCAACTGGCAGCCTGCCATGTGGTACCAGCACCTGTGGCCAGAGATGAAAGCCTTTGCCCTGCCCGCCTTCGCCGCAGGCCACATTCGCATTAACCTCAAAGGACGTGAACCCGGCGGCATCGTAGACCCTGCCGACTACGACGCGCTCTGCACCGAGCTGACCGACAAGCTAATGCAGCTTACTGACGCCAGAACAGGTAAGCCTGTCGTTAAAGAAGTAGTCAAAACTCGCAAGTCAGCAACAGATACTTCGCCCAATCTGCCTGATCCAGACTTAGTGGTCCTCTGGCACGATACGCCGACAGACGTTGTGGATAGTCCTGAGCATGGACGCATTGGTCCAGTAACTTACTACCGCCCTGGCGGTCATCGTGTTCCTGGCTGGCTGATGGCAAAAGGCGAAGGAATAGAACCGGGGTCCGACCTCTCAGCAGGCGCTGCGATCGATATTGGGCCGACTATTCTAGGCGTTATGGAAATCCCGACGCCGGAGCACTGTGATGGAAAACCGCTAATCGAAAAAAGTACAGAACAAACGGTATTATCCGGACCTACTCGCGTTAACCATTAGCCTGACAAATGAGCCACCGCCTACTAGAACACAGATAAATACTAGGACACAAGATAACAGAAGAGCATGATCTATGGCGCTGCCTAACTTCCTTATTATCGGAGCACAAAAGGCCGGAACCACCTGGCTAGCAGATAAGCTGCGGCAGCACCCAGACATTTTCATACCTCGCCGTGAACTTCACTTTTTCAATCTCAAAAAGAACTTTGAGAAAGGAATCGAATGGTACGAGCACCAGTTTAAGGGCGCTAAGTCCGGCCAGAAAATAGGCGAAAAGGCACCTAACTATCTGTG
>JBCBDN010000301.1:0-4793 GCA_038529685.1 Cyanobacteria bacterium J06598_1
TTTGCTGCAACTTCTTCCTGTCGTGAGGGGCTTTGTTCTGGCTTGAAAACAGGCCTGACAAAGTTATTTTTATCACAGTCGTAGCCAACGGTGGAGGCGTGAGGTGCGCCTGCACCTTTCTCAAAAAGTTCGACGCAGCTATTGAGACTTTTTTCGTGAATACTGCGCTCTCGGGTATCGAACATGAGTCCGTTGGAGAAAGACGTAGAGAATTTGAGAAATGCCTTGAACTCGCGCCGCCCAAAGTAGAGCCCATGCAGCAACGGAAACGTCGGTAGATGGTTAAAGGCCCGAGCAAGGTTGTCTTGAATGGTGCCGTCCCAGCCGATATCTACTAGGGCCACTTTGCGATTTTCACCGAAAAAATGGCACTGTTCTAAATACCGTTGTAGGTTTTGGTAGCTTTGCTGATGATAGTGCCGTACGCGCGACTGTACTGCTGGGTCATTCAAAAAATTGAGCAATTCTGGATGACTCCAATAGTTTGGAATCGGCTCGTAGAGATCTAGCCCGTGACTTTGGGCTAACGAAACAAACTCCTCAGGAGGAAGGCCTACGTATTTTAAGGTGCTCCACAGCCCTGTAGGTACGGCTTTGTAGTCTGCAATGACTAGCTCGCGAGTGGTCAACTGCGGTGCGGATGCCAAAAACGTAGACATTCGCGATAGGTAGGCGTACGAAGTCGTTACGTCAGCACTTACGGCTGTTGGCACGTAGTGCATGAGGATTTCGTAGATTCTTTTGAAGAGATAGCCTTCTCTGGCCACAAACAGCACGTGGTCAATGCCGTACTGTTGAATCTTTTCGAGGACTCGGTGCATGTACACCGTATAGGCCATGCCCAAAAACTCATAGCCGTAGCTGTACAAAGCATCAGCTTGCTGTAGATTTGGCTGATTACCCGCAAGGCACCGCTCATATAGCGCGGCTCCCTCCCATAGCTCAGAAGATTTGGCTTGTTCTAAGAGAAATTGCGAAAGGCTTTGAGTCATGTTTGTGTATCTCACTACCCTATCTTTACGGTGATTGTGGGGACTGCTCAGCACTGTTTAGAAGGTTGGATCAATGTTTAGAGGATTAACCTTGGCGATGAATTAGTAACCTCTATTTCTCTTTTAACTTTACGGTTTATGGGCGTGCATTAAAAAAACAGGGCAGGTAGAGTCCTTAACCCTGTCGTGATTTTTGGCGCTTTGAAATGTTCGATTAAGACCCTTGTCTTAGCTTTTCCAAGACGCTTTGATCTTCCATCGTGGTGGCATCTCCGACGACTTCTTCACCGCTGGCTAGGTTGCGTAAGAATCGGCGGATGATTTTGCCGGAGCGGGTTTTGGGGAGGGCGTCGGTGAATTGGATTTCTCCTGGGCGAGCGATCGCCCCAATTTCCTTCACCACATGCTGCTTCAGTTCTCCTTTTAGCTCATCACTAGCGGTAAACGTACTCTCCAAAGTCACAAACGCATACACATCCTGCCCTTTGAGGTCATGCTTGCGCCCTACAACCGCCGCTTCTGCCACGGATGGATGGGACACCAGCGCCGACTCAATCTCCATCGTCCCGAGGCGATGCCCCGACACATTCAGTACGTCATCCGTTCGGCCCATCACCCAGAAGTAGCCGTCCTCATCTTTGCGGGCACCATCGCCAGCAAAGTACATGTACTGACCGTCTTTGGGCGGAATGTGCTCCCAGTAGGTGCGGCGGAACCGAGCATCGTCGCCATATACGGTGCGCATCATGCTAGGCCAAGGATGTTTGATAACTAGGTAGCCGCCTTCGTTCGCACCGACAGGGTTACCTTCTGCATCTACAACATCGGCCAAGATGCCAGGGAAAGGCTTGGTGGCAGAGCCCGGTTTGGTAGGCGTTGCGCCCGGTAGCGGCGTGAGCATAAAGCCGCCGGTTTCGGTTTGCCACCAGGTATCGATAATGGGGCAGCTGTCATTGCCGATGACCTTGCGGTACCACATCCAGGCTTCGGGGTTAATGGGCTCACCCACCGTGCCTAAAATGCGCAGAGAAGACAGGTCTCGAGCGTTGGGTTCTTTGTCTCCCATTTTCATGAAGGCGCGGATGGCGGTAGGTGCGGTGTAGAAAATAGTGACCCCGTACTTTTCCACCACATCCCAGAAAGCGCCAGGGTTGGAAGGACGCGGCGCGCCTTCGTACATCAGCGTCGTTGCGCCGTTAGAAAGTGGCCCGTACACGATGTAGCTGTGGCCCGTAATCCAGCCTACGTCTGCGGTGCACCAGTACACATCGTCCTCTTTGATGTCGAAGGCCCACTTGAAGGTCATGTGGGTGTAGAGGTTGTAGCCAGCGGTGGTGTGGACCACACCTTTGGGCTTGCCGGTGGTGCCGCTGGTGTAGAGGATGAAGAGCAGGTCTTCACTGTCCATCGGTTCGGCTTCGCAGCTGGTGGAGGCAGAAGGCTGGACATCGTGCCACCATACGTCGCGGCCTTCGGTCCACTGTACCTCTTGCTTAGTGCGCTGTACGACGAGTACGTTGGTGACAGATGGGACGGCGTTGCCTTCGAGTGCGGCGTCTACGGCTGGCTTGAGGCCCATAGGTTTGTCTTTGCGGAAGCCGCCGTCTGCGGTGATCACGACTTTGGCTTCGGCGTCGTTGAGGCGATCGCGCAGCGCCTCGGCACTGAATCCACCAAAGATCACTGTATGAGCCGCGCCAATGCGCGCGCAGGCCAGCATCGCTACGGCGGCTTCAGGCACCATTGGCATGTATAGGCCCACGCGATCGCCCTTCGCTACGCCCATATCTTTGAGCACATTGGCCATCTGGCACACTTCTGCATGCAGCTCAGCGTAGGTTAGCTGCCGCGAATCGCCCGGTTCTCCCTCCCAAATCAGCGCCGTTTTGTCACGCTTATCGGTCTTGAGATGCCGGTCTAGGCAGTTGTAGGAAATATTGCTCTTGCTACCGGTAAACCATTTGGCAACAGGCGGCTGCCAGTCCAGCACCGTATCCCACTTTTCAAACCAGTCCAGCTCCTGCTCAGCCAGCTTGGCCCAAAATGCCGCTGGGTCTGCTGCCGCCTCATCGTAGAGCTTTTGATAGGCCTCCATGCTGGAAACGCGAGCATTGGCCGAAAACTCAGCAGGCGGCTCAAATACCCGCTGTTCTTGCAATACCGATTCGATGGTGGATTCTGACATGAAAACGTTCGCCTGCCACTATTAGTTAAGTGCGCTAAAAAACCTTTCAAAACCATACTGCGAATGCTCCCAGCTAGCGCATTAGAGCTGCGTTCCTTAATATTTTTGAGCCGTGAGGGTACGTCATCGCGTTATGAAATGACTAGAAATACCGCCACTTTGCCTGAGCACGTTTTGTGAGTGCTCGCTTAGTATGTCTATAGGCGAATATTCCTGGCGCTGCTCATGTCACTTTCCTACGCAATTTTAGCCGCGCTGTTCAACCAGCCCTGTAGCGGTTATGACTTGGTAAAACGCTTCAACAAATCAGTGGAGTGCTTTTGGAGCGCAAGCCATCAGCAAATTTATAAGGCGCTTGCCAAGCTAGAAGAAGAAGGCCACGTGTCATCTGAAAAAATTGAGCAGGAAAATCGACCTAACAAGAAGCTCTACACCGTTACCGAGAGCGGACGGCAGGATTTGCAACAGTGGATTGGTGAAGCGGAAGAAGAGGTGGTGCCGCTAAAGTCTAACCTGCTGGTAAAGCTTTCCGTCGGGCATATGGTGCCGACCGAAACGCTGCTATTTACGCTCGATGCTTACTATCAGCAGCACCGAGAAAGGCTGAAAAGCTATCAGGCCGTTGCTAAGCAATATGCACTGGTGCCGCAGCTATCGCGAGAGAGTCAGTTTCAGTACCTGGCGCTGCGTGCAGGTATTCGGCAGCAGCTGGCTTGGGTGGCTTGGTGCGAGGAGGCCATGAGCTTTTTGGGTCGTCCAGTGGGCGCTGGCGCTGTAGGACAGCAATCTATTAGTCAAGCTGCTAGCCAATCTGCAACGAGTTCATCTGCTGCTAAAGCCGAGGAGCAGCCGGTCACCGGCCCTTCCACATTAGTTCATTAGCTCGTAGGAAAGCGGCCTCAAGCTAGCCTGCGGTCGCGCGCGATTCGCCAAGGGGTTCGCCCTCTGCGAGCTGACAGGTTTGGCACAGGCCAAAGAATTCTAGGGTGTGATAAAAGATTTGAAAGTGATGCGATTCGGTGAGATGACTTTCGAGGCCATGCACCGGGCACTCCGCCATCACCGTAGAAGTCCCGCAGCGAACGCAGGTAAGGTGATGAGTGTCTTCGGCTTGAGCCAAGCTGTAGAGCGACTCGCCGCTAGAGAGCGTGCGCACCTGAATGGCACCTTCTAACTTCAGCGATTCCAGGGCGCGATAAACTGTTGCCAGCCCAATGCTGACTTTGCTCTGACGCAGGTTTATATGGAGATCTTGCGCGGATGTAGGCTCTTCGAGCTGCTTTAGCTGTTTGAGTACTTGGGTTTGACTGCGGGTGCGGCTGCTTTTCATTAGCCTTTAATGACAAAGATGATAGGTGCTGGACGAATGCGCAGGGCATTGGAAATTAGCATCTTGCTATAGCTTACTACGATAGAACTAGTCCCATGTGCCTATGTAATCGAGCAGATCTTTGATCTCAAGCTGAGTTCCGATAATGCTCAAGCTAGGAGAGGCGGTTTGCTGAGCGCTAAGAAACTTAAACTTAGCATCATAGCGTTTAAAGTTAGGTTCCATAGTGACTGACTCTATGGTCATATCGACAAATTGAGTAGCTCATAGAGAGTTAACCGCACTT
>JBCBDN010000302.1:0-4777 GCA_038529685.1 Cyanobacteria bacterium J06598_1
AGTGTGGCATCGCGGTTGGTGGCTTCAACGATTGGAAAGAAGGTGACATTATTGACGCCTTCAAGATGATCTCGCAGCGACGGACCTTAGCACGCGCGTAATGGAGCGTACAACCGGCTCCTACAAATCAGCTCTGACAAAAAAGAGTTGGCCTCAGTAGAGTAGGTTCCCATGATAAAGTTGCAGCAAAACCGTTATTTGTGGGTACATTTCGCCGGTTTGGCGTTTGTGCCCCTGCTGTTAGATATCTGCTTAGCAGGGTTGGCTTCGGCTGGTCCTGCTTTGCCGTTTGGTGGTCAGTTTTGGGCGATCGCACTCAGCGGCATTCTTCCGGGCTTAGCCATGCAGTGCTTCAAGCCCTTCTACGTTTTTAGTCTGCCACCGTCCGCACTCAAACCTTCTGTACTCAGTGAAGACCAGCGGCGATGCTTGCAAATATTCAAGTCTTGGCAAATAAAAGCGCTAGCGGTTGGGGTGGCACTCTTTTCTGTGTGGTTACTAGCGCAGCTGTATGCGATGTCGCCGCAGGTAAGCCCACTATTGACGGCAAGGGCTGGGCTAGTGTGTGCGGCAATCGCATTTTTCACCGCTTCTACTTTCATGCAAATTTCTGTCAGTGCGGCAAGAGCACTATTGATTAGTCCTGAAGCTTTAAAGCGGGTAGCAGCTGTGGAAGGGAGTACGATCACTGCCGACTTTCTAATTGCAGGTATCAGAGTCAACAAACTTTTACCTGATTTTTCAGCGCAGGCTGAATCCAACCCTGATAAGCCTGCTCAATCATCCTCCCCAGAAAAAACAGACATTGTCATGCCTGAAAAACTTCCTCCAGAGAAGGAAGACAACCTATCAAAATAATCAGCTAAATGAGCCTGCTCAATCCTATTCAATTCCAAACGCGGCTATAAAACCAAAGGAACGAAGCTGGTTGCATCAACGGTTGAAACTATTTCGATTGCCGAGTGTTGAGGGCATTGAATAGACGACATAGCCACTATAAAGTCCCATAGCGATCGCAGTTTTCACACCTCGCTATGGGACTTTTAAGTCGTACTAGATTGCAATCCGAATCAAACTAACAGGAACACTACACGCGGCCGCGCAGCATCTGAGCCATCTCATTCTGCTTGGGAGATAGCTCTAGGGCCGTCTCTTCTGTAATCCGGCCGGCCTCGTACAGTCCGTACAGCGACTGGTTCATAGTGCACATACCGTCAAACGTACACTTCGGCAGAATGGCTTCCACTTCGTCTAGCTGACCGCGCAAAATGTAGTCCTTAATCGCATCTGTATTGATGAGGATCTCGTGGAAAGCTGCGCGTTTGCCATCTGTAGTACGGCAGAGGCCCTGAGCGACAACGCCGATGAGAGATTCTGCGATCGCAACTCGAATCGGCGCCTGCTGCTCCGGCTCATACATCCCTAAAATTCTCTCCACCGTCTTCACCGCACTATTCGTATGCAGCGTTCCAAACACTAAGTGACCCGTTTGAGCTGCCTTTAGCGCCGTCTCAATTGTCTCGCGATCGCGCATCTCACCCACCAGAATAATGTCTGGATCTTCTCGCAAAGAAGCCTTCAGCGCATTGCTAAACTTCCGCGTGTGCACCCCAACTTCCCGCTGCTTAATCAGAGATCTCCGACTCTGATGCACAAATTCCACCGGGTCTTCAATCGTGATGATGTGCTTCGGCATCTCCTTATTGATGTAGTCAATCATCGCCGCCATCGTCGTGGACTTACCCGATCCCGTTGGACCTGTCACCAGGATAAGCCCCTTGTGGTAATGGCACATATCCTTAATGACTGGTGGCAGATTTAGCTGCTGCATCGTCAAAATCTCAACCGGAATCAGTCGCATCACAATAGAAGGACCGTTGAGACTATCAAAGATGTTAATGCGCACACGAGAAAAGTCGTATTGCGCCGCTCCGTCAAAATCAAGCGTCTCTTTAAATTCCAAAACCTGCTCAGGCGTCAAAATTTCAGTCAGCCAACTGTCAAACATCTCCGGTGTCGTCACCGGAAAATCTGTACTGTTAATCTCGCCTCGGTTGCGGTAGCGAGGCACCTCTCCTACGCCCACATGAATATCCGAGTAGCCCTCATCAAACGCCTTACGAATAATCGTTTCTAGGGTTGGTCCACCGTTTGTTGAACTTTTAGGCATAGGTGGGGGTGCAGCAGCCCGATGACCCGCAGCCCGTGCAGGCGGTGCTTGAACCATCTCAGTTTGAGGAGCGCTGGGTGGCGCAGACGGTTGCGGCACAGACAGCTTTGGAGTTCTAGCCGCTGGCGGCGGCGGCGGTGCAGCTGGCATCGCCCGAGGTGGTGGTGGTGGTGGCATTGCAGGCCGTGGTGGTGGTGCAGGTGGCGATTGCAGGTTGCTCATGGTGCCCCTCAGGTATTGCGTGAAATATGAACTACGTAGATTCCCTGTATCCTTTACAGCAAAAGACTTTACGCAAGTCTAGTCTGCCCAAAACAAGGCTTAAAACTGGGAAAAAACACGCGGTCGAAACCGCGATAAAGCTCCTCACAAAAACCACCTCAAAAGGCAGCCCATAAACGACAGACGGAAACTACGACAAACCCCACCCCTAAACGGCTAACATCCTGTGCTACCCTACTAAGGCTGTACTAAATTCACACATCTGGATTTTCGGGTGTTCGGCAGACTCATTTGTCATGATCGAATGCAGCCAGATGGAGGTTTAAACCCGATCTAAGGAAAAAATCACATGCCAGTCGTATCCCTGTCTGACCTGTTAGAGTCAGGCGTCCACTTTGGTCACCAGACCCGACGTTGGAACCCAAAGATGGACGAATACATCTTCACGTCCAGAAACGGTGTCCATATCATCGACCTCGTGCAAACTGCAACACTGCTCGAAGAGGCCTATCAATACGTACTCAAATCAGCAGAAGGCGGCAAAAGCTTTTTGTTTGTAGGCACCAAGCGCCAGGCCGCTGGAATTGTCGCCCAAGAAGCCGCCAGATGCGGTTCTTACTACGTTAACCAGAGATGGTTAGGTGGTATGCTCACCAACTGGAATACCATTAAAACCCGCGTAGAGCGTCTAAAAGAGCTGGAACGGATGGAGCAGTCTGGCGCACTCGCCATGCGACCCAAAAAAGAAGGCTCCATGCTCCGCCGCGAGCTAGACAAGCTACAGAAGTACCTCGGTGGCATCAAAACCATGCGCCGTATCCCTGATGCAGTCATTATTGTTGACGTTCGCCGTGAGTACAACGCCGTTCAAGAGTGCCAAAAGCTCGGCCTCCCTATCATCTCCTTGCTAGATACGAACTGCGACCCTGATGTGGTTGATGTGCCCATCCCTGGTAACGACGACGCCATTCGGGCCATTAAGCTCGTCATTGGTCGCCTAGCGGATGCCATTTACGAAGGCGCGAGAGGCGGCGGTACCGATAGCGGTGCCAGCAGCAAAGCCGCTAGCCACGCCGCCGATATCTATGACGGCTACGATGGCACTGGCTACGACGATGAAGGTGCTGAAAAGGAGCCTGCTGCTGCGACAGAATAGGTCATTACCCCGTTATCAACAGCCAGTTATTGGTGGCTAGCTGACTTCAGTAACACTCAATAGCTGGCTGACTTCTAAACGCACAGGCTAATTATCAAAAAATATAAGGAGGCACAATGGCAGGTATTTCGGCAAAGCAGGTAAAAGAACTGCGCGATAAAACCAGCGCAGGCATGATGGATTGCAAAAAGGCGCTGCAAGAAACTGACGGCGACATGGAAAAGGCCAGTGAATGGCTACGCCAAAAAGGGATTACCTCTGCAGGCAAAAAAGAGAGCCGCGTTGCCTCTGAGGGGCTTGTTCATAGCTACATTCATACCGGAGGCCGTGTCGGCGTTCTGGTAGAAATTAACTGTGAAACTGACTTTGTGGGTCGTCACGAAGACTTCAAGCAGCTGGCTCAAGATGTCGCTATGCAGGTTGCTGCGTCGCCAAACGTTGAGTACGTCAGAATCGAAGATATTCCAGCAGATATCGTGGAAAGTGAAAAATCTGTTGAGATGGGTCGTGATGACCTCGGCAACAAACCTGACAACATCAAAGAAAAGATTGTTCAAGGCCGCATCGATAAGCGCTTGAAGGAGCTTTCCCTCGTAGATCAGCCGTTCATTAAGGATCAAAACATCACAGTTGCAGAGCTCGTGAAGCAGTCTGTCGCTAAGTTAGGCGAGAACATTCAGATTCGCCGCTTCTCTCGATTCATCTTGGGTGAAGGTATTGAGAAAGAAGTTGTGAGCTTTGCGGATGAAGTCGCCGCTCAAACTGGCCAAAAGTAGGCCGTTGAGTAGGGGTTTAGCCAGAAAGCGCGTTAGCGTCGGTTAAGCTGAAATTTGTGAGTCGGGCTTTTCTGATGGATGGAAAGCCCGACTTTTTAAATTGTCACTTTGAGTTATGGCTAGGGGTTAAACAGACACAGCTCCATATAGGTAACGGTATAAAAAGGAAGGTTTTGAAGCGGAATAACTTCAAAATCGCTATTGTAGAGAGCATATGGTTAAAGCAAGCGGCCAAATTGAAAAAGAGCTGGGGTTGCTCCAACAGCGGACAGAGGACATGGAAAATGCTCTGGATTCGCTGTATAGAGGCTACTTGAAGGCCCTCGGTGAGGCAAGTAAGCAGCAGCTGATGAGCGCTGTTTATTATTTGTGCACGCAGGCTTATCCAGATAAATTTTTGGCGCTTTCTTGGAAACAGCGCAACCAGCTACAAACGGAGTTGCAAACGCTGGC
>JBCBDN010000303.1:0-4743 GCA_038529685.1 Cyanobacteria bacterium J06598_1
GCAGTATATCGCCGCCCTCAAAGGTGAAATCGGCCCTGAGAAAATTGACTACATCGTGGTGAGCCACACTGAGCCCGACCACAGCGGCCTGATTAAGGACGTGCTCGCACTCGCACCCAAGGCAATTGTCGTTGGCGCCAAAGTGGCAATTGCCTTCCTTGAAGAACTGATCCACCAGCCCTTCGAGCGCCAAATCGTCAAGAGCGGCGAAACCCTCGACCTAGGCAACGGCCACACTCTGGAATTTATCAACGCGCCGAACCTCCACTGGCCCGACACCATCTTCACCTTCGACCACAAAACCAGCATCCTTTACACCTGCGATGCCTTCGGCGCTCACTACTGCACCGACGACACCTTTGACGAAGACCTCGCTGCCCTATCACCCGACTTCCGCTTTTACTACGAGTGCCTCATGGGCCCCAACGCCCGCTCCGTAGTGTCTGCGATGAAGCGCATGGACAAGCTCGAAGGCGACATCACCACCATTGCTACAGGGCACGGCCCGCTGCTGCGGCACAACTTGGATGAGCTTACAGGCCGCTACCGTGAGTGGAGCCAGCAAAAGAGCAACGCCGAGACTCAAGTAGCCGTGTTTTATGTGTCGGACTATGGGTTTAGCGATCGCCTTTCGCAGGCGATCGCCCGAGGCATCACCAAGACCGGCGTCGGTGTAGAAATGATTGATCTACGCTCTGCAGACGCCCAAGAAGTGAACGAAGTCGTCAGCCGCTCTACCGGCATCGTCATCGGCATGCCCCCTTCAAGCGGCCAGGGCTCCGAAGAAACCCGCGCTGCCCTAGGCACCATCCTCGCAGGCGTCAGCAGCAAAAAAACCTTTGGCCTGTTTGAATCCTACGGCGGCGACGACGAGCCCATCGACACCCTGCAAACCAACCTGCAAGACCTAGACCTCAAGGTTGCCTTCGACCCCATTCGGGTAAAGGACACGCCTAGCGAAGCCATTTACCAGCTGTGCGAAGAGACCGGCACCGACCTCGGCCAAGACCTCGCCAAGGCCAAGAAAATCAAAAAAATCAAAGCCTTAGATGCAGACCTGCAAAAAGCCCTGGGCCGGATCAGCAGCGGCCTGTACATCATCACCGCCACCAAAGGCGACGTACAGTCGGCCATGCTAGCCTCTTGGATTACGCAGGCCAGCTTTGAGCCCTTGGGCTTCACCGTCGCCGTCGCCAAAGACCGAGCGATTGAATCCTTCATGCAGGTCGGTGATACCTTCGTGCTCAATATCTTAGAAGAGGGCAACCACCTACCGCTCATGAAGCACTTCCTCAAGCGCTTTCCACCCGGCGCGGATCGATTTGCCGGTGTACGCACTCGCCCCGCCGAGAACAAGTCACCCATCCTAGCAGACGCCTTGGCTTACCTAGAGTGCGAAGTCTCTAGCCGGATGGAACTGAACGACCACTGGCTGGTGTACTGCACCGTAGATAATGGCAAAGTTTCTAAAGAAGAAGCGCTAACTGCTGTGCACCACAGAAGAGTCGGCAACTACTACTAAAGCGCAACATCTTCTGGTTCCCCTTGGTAAGGGGAACCGTCAGGGAGGGGTCTTCGGCGTATATCGCACTCACCGAGACCCCTCCGTTGGTTCCCCTTGGTAAGGGGAACCGGAACTGGCTAAGTGCCCTCATTGTTGGCGGGCGTAAAGCCTTACGCCCCTACGATGGATATCACTATGACTGTTCAAATCCCCGCACCACAAACTTCTACCGAAGCCGAAGCCGGACCGTCTGGCAGCAGAGACGTGCAGGTTCTACCCATTGCAGCCGACACCATTGCGCTGCGATCGCGCTCCTGGGAACGTCTCCGCTTTGAAATCGAATACGCCCTCGAAAAAGGTACTACTGCTAACAGCTACCTGATTCGCGGCAACCAAATCGCCCTAGTCGATCCGCCCGGTGGCTCCTTCACCAAGATCTTCACCGAA
Organism: Cyanobacteria bacterium J06598_1; assembly: GCA_038529685.1. Taxonomy (GTDB): domain Bacteria; phylum Cyanobacteriota; class Cyanobacteriia; order Phormidesmidales; family Phormidesmidaceae; genus Phormidesmis. Next base: position 1,952 of record JBCBDN010000303.1, read on the forward strand.
GCCCTCAAAGGCGAAATTGACCCGCACAACATTGACTACATCGTGCTGGGCCACATCAATCCCAACCGCATAAAAACGCTCAAAGTCCTACTAGAGCTAGCCCCTCAAGCAACGATTGTGTGTTCATTGCCTGCCGCACTTGCCATCGAAGCAGCTGACATTGATCACCCCATTCAAAAAGTCAAAAGCGGCTCAGACCTCGACCTCGGGCAGGGCCATCACCTCGAATTTATTCCTACGCCCACACCGCGCTGGCCCGGCGGCATGTGCACCTACGACAGCTATACAGAAGTTCTATTCAGCGATAAATTCTTTGGGGCTCACGTCTGCGGTGAAGACGCCTACGACCTAGATCGCGAAATGCTCATAGAGCATCAACAGTATTACTTCGACTGCCTCATGGCACCGAATGCTCGCCAGGTAGAAACCGCCCTCGCAAAACTCTCAGACTACGCCCCAAGACTCTACGCGGTTGGACAAGGTCCCCTCGTACGCCCAGGCGTCGTAGAGCTAACCCAAAACTATTACACCTGGGCCGCTCGGCAGAAAAATCGAACCGAATCGGTCGCGTTGATTTACGCCTCGGCCTACGGAAATACGGCAACTATTGCGCAGGCGATCGCTCGTGGGATTACCAAAGCAGGTGTCTCAGTTAACTCCATCAACGCCGAGCAGGCCACCACCGCCGAAATCAAAGAAGCTGCCGAAAACTCAGCGGGCTTCATTATGGGCTCACCCACCCTAGGCGGCCACGCCCCCACCCAAATCCAAACCGCACTAGGCGTCGTCCTCGGCGCTGCGAGCAAAACCAAGCTCGCTGGCGTCTTCGGTTCCTTCGGCTGGAGCGGCGAAGCCATTGACCTACTGGAGAACAAGTTCAAAGATGCTGGATATAGCTTTGGCTTTGAGCCCATCCGCGTTAAGTTCACCCCCGATGCTGGCACGCTGCAACACTGTGAACAAGCTGGCACCGACTTCGCCCAACAGCTTAAAAAAGCGGCCAAGAAGAAGAAAGCCACCCCCAAAATCGCTGCATCCTCAGTCGAAAAAGCCATTGGTCGCCTAGTGGGCTCTATGTGCATCGTCACCGCCAAGCAAGGCAATATCAGCAGCGCTATGCTCGCCTCTTGGGTCGCGCAGGCCACCTTCACACCACCCGGATTTACAGTGGCCGTTGCCAAAGACCGCGCTGTCGAAAACCTGATGCACACCGGCGGTAGCTTTGTGTTGAACATTTTGGCTGAAGGTAAGCACCTCGGACCGATGAAGCACTTTCTCAAGCCCTTTGGCCCCGGTGAAGACCGTTTTGAAGGCGTAGAGACACAGGAAACTGAAGATGGTCAGCTAATTTTGACCGATGCGATCGCCTACCTAGAGTGCGAAGTTGCAGGACGGATGGACTGCGGCGACCACTGGGTTGTATATGCCACTATCAGCGGCGGAGAGGTCATGGACATGAATGCCAAAACAGCACTCCATCACCGTAAAACAGGCACTCACTACTAAAAGCCTATAATTAAAAGACCTCTAGTGCGTGTTGAGGAAGTTTTATGACTGCTGCCTATTCTCCAGTTAAGCCGCTCGACTTTAAGGCTTACCTCGCATACGACAACGGCGCTGAAGGACGCTATGAGCTTCTAGACAATGGAGAATTGATTGAATTGTCCAACGAAAATGACATCAATATCAATTTGGCAATGGATCTGTATGAGTATCTTAAGCAGTTTGTCAGTCGCCGTCTGATCCGCATGAATGCGACAGCGATAGAAGTAACGCCTATGTCTGTGCGTTTGGCCAATGGAAGAACCCGGCAAGTGCGCAGAAAAGCACGCATTCCTGACTTAATGGTTTTAACGCCAGCAGGCTTTGAACAAATTCGGGACGACTACAGCGGCATCTCATTAGAGCAAGACAATCCACTTTTGGTAGCCGAGGTCGTCAGTGAATCTAACTCTGATGAAGACTACACAGACAAACGAGCTCAGTACGAAGCAAGAGGGATCCCAGAGTACTGGATCATCGACCGCCATCAACAGGTCGTGACCATCTTAATTTTGAAAGGCGGCCAATATCAGGAAGCTTGTTATCAAGGAACCGACTTTATTCAGTCAGCTGCGTTTTCGGACTTTTCAATGACAGCTGACAAGTTACTGACAGAAGATGACGTGTAGTGGGCAATGACTTTCCTAATCTTGTCAACATAAAAGGTCACTTTGCTATCGGTGAATAGCGTGAGAAAATAGACGGATTGCCTGTTACTGCAACCTTCATGCCTGCTGCCTTACACGGAATTGCTCACTCTAAAACGGCTATTGAAACATCTCTTAATGCGATGGATGGTGTAGTGCCTGAGATGACGCCCGAGATGACGCCCGAGATGGCAGAGACGTTTGAGTTTTTGAGACAGGTTCAGCAGAAAGCGATTGAAACTGATCAGGCCAAAATTGCGAGCCTTACGTTTCCTACCGAGGCGATCGCACCCTGGGTAGTCCTTTCAGCCTTGGGCAACATTCATCAGCGCCACTTTTACTACGATTCGCCTCAGCAGTGGTCCATTGTCGCGCTCGATGTGGTGGTAGGTTGCCATGCGGTAGGCCCTACCCGATTCGAGCAAGCGCAAGCATTTACGCAGACTTGGAAAACCCAGTTTGTTCATGCCAAAACAAATTCAAAAGCTGACCTGCCCGGTCGATTTTTCTGTAGCGCCACCTTTTTCGACCAGCCTAGTCAGGCGACCACACACTCTGAACAGGTTAGGGGTTTACCAGAGACTTTGTCACCTGCGCGATTTC
>JBCBDN010000304.1:0-4710 GCA_038529685.1 Cyanobacteria bacterium J06598_1
GACATGGCAGCGCAGGGGAAAGAGCCGACTTTTTGCATGGGGAACGATACGCCCTTAGCCGTGCTTTCAAACAAGCCGCACCTGCTGTACGACTATTTTAAGCAGCGGTTTGCCCAGGTTACTAACCCGCCAATTGACCCACTGCGTGAGCGCTTGGTCATGTCTTTGACCACTCAGCTAGGGGCACAGGGGAATCTGCTAGAGGAGCACCCCGAGCAGGCTAGACTGCTGAAGCTGGAGTCACCAGTGATTAATGACACTGAAATGGAGATGATTCGCTCATCGGACTTTTCGGTAGGAGAAATTTCTACGCTGTATGAGCTGACGGGTGGTCCTGCTGGACTGGAAGCAGCCGTGAGGGATTTATGCGATCGCGCTGCTAAAGCCGTGCAAGCCGGTAAAGAAATCTTGATCTTGAGCGATCGCAAAGACAGTGAAAGCAACACCACTACACTCTCCGACACCCAAACCTACATCCCGCCACTCGTCGCTGTGGGCGCAGTGCATCACCACCTGATCGCGCAGGGTTTGCGGATGGAGACTTCCATCATTGTCGATACGGCGCAGTGCTGGAGCACTCATCACTTTGCTTGCCTTCTGGGCTACGGTGCCACAGCGATTTGTCCTTATCTCACTTTAGAAAGCGTGCGTCACTGGTGGGCCGCTGACAAAACGCAAAAGCAAATGAACAGCGGCAAGCTGCCGGTGTCTACCCTTAACGGCGCCCAGGCGAACTACCGTAAAGCAGTGGAAAATGGCCTACTGAAGATTCTCTCTAAAATGGGGATTTCACTCATCAGCAGCTACCGAGGCGCGCAAATTTTTGAGGCGATTGGGATTGGCACAGAGCTTAAGGAACTCTCCTTTAAAGGAAGCGTTTCTCGGCTAGGCGGTTTGAGCATTGAAGAGTTGGCGCAAGAGACGATGTCTTTCCATGAAAAGGCGTTCCCTCAGCTAACGAGAAAACGCCTAGAGAATATGGGTTTCGTGCAGTCGCGACCATCCGGTGAATACCACATGAACAACCCGGCAATGACGAAGCTGTTGCACAAGGCCGTAGAGACCCAGCAGTACGACCATTATGAGGTATACCGCGAGCAGCTGAAGGGCAGGCCGGTGGCGGCGCTACGAGATCTGTTGGACTTTGAAGGCGATCGCGATTCTGTTGATCTTTCAGAAGTAGAGTCTGTTGAATCGATCATGCAGCGCTTCTGTACTGGCGGCATGTCTTTGGGCTCTCTCTCGCGAGAAGCGCATGAGACCTTGGGAATTGCGATGAACCGCATCGGCGGTAAATCGAACTCGGGAGAGGGCGGTGAAGACGCTGTGAGATTTAAGGTGCTCAGTGACGTGGATGGCGAAGGGCGCTCTGAGACGTTGCCACACCTGAAGGGATTAGAGAATGGCGATATTGCCTCTTCTGCGATTAAGCAGGTGGCCTCTGGTCGCTTTGGCGTAACGCCCGAATATTTGATGAGCGCCAAGCAAATTGAAATTAAGATGGCGCAGGGGGCTAAGCCAGGTGAAGGCGGACAGCTGCCAGGAAAAAAGGTGAGCGAATATATCGCTTCTTTGCGTAAGTCTAAGCCGGGTGTAACGCTGATTTCGCCGCCACCGCACCATGACATTTACTCGATTGAAGATTTGTCGCAGCTGATTTTTGACCTGCACCAAATCAATCCGAAGGCGGGCGTATCGGTAAAGCTGGTCGCAGAAGTAGGCATCGGCACCATTGCAGCCGGTGTAGCGAAAGCGAATGCAGATGTTATTCAGATTTCGGGCCACGATGGCGGAACCGGGGCATCTCCGCTGAGTTCGATTAAGCATGCTGGGTTGCCCTGGGAACTGGGCCTGACGGAAGTGCATCGATCTTTGATGGAGAATGGATTGCGCGATCGCGTTCTTCTCCGAGTAGATGGCGGCCTAAAAACCGGTTGGGACGTAATCATGGGCGCGCTGATGGGCGCGGAAGAATACGGCTTCGGCTCAATCGCAATGATTGCCGAAGGCTGCATTATGGCGCGGGTATGTCATACAAATCAGTGCCCCGTGGGCGTAGCTACTCAGCAGGAAGTGTTGCGTAAGCGCTTCCCTGGAACCCCTGGGAAAGTGGTGAACTTCTTTTACTTCATTGCGGAAGAAGTTCGGTCTTTGCTGGCAAAGCTAGGCTACCGCTCGCTGAATGAGATTGTGGGTCGAGCAGATTTGCTGGTGGCGCGTGACGATGTGTCTTTGGCGAAAACGAAGGCGTTGGATTTGTCGGCGCTGGTTGTACTGCCGGACGTGAAGAGCGATCGCACTTGGCTGAACCACGATGATATTCATACCAATGGTCCTGTGTTAGATGATGAGATTTTGGCAGATGCTGGGGTTGCTGATGCGATCGCCAATCATGTTTCAGTGACGAAAGCTTGGGATGTGATTAATACGGACCGCACAGTAGGCGCGAGGATTTCGGGTGCGATCGCCAAGCAATATGGCAACACCGGATTTAAAGGCAGTCTCAACCTCAACTTCAACGGCAGTGTCGGGCAAAGCTTTGGCGCGTTTAACCTAGCAGGCATGACGATGACCCTCACCGGGGAAGCAAACGACTACGTTGGCAAAGGCATGAACGGCGGCGAAATTATTATCAAACCGTTTGAGAACGCTACATACAAGGCTGAAGACAATGTGATTGTGGGCAATACCTGCATTTACGGCGCGAGTGGCGGAACGCTATACGTCAACGGCATTGCTGGTGAGCGGTTCGGCGTGCGCAACTCCAAGGGTGTGGCAGTACTAGAAGGGGCTGGCGACCATTGCTGCGAATATATGACTGGCGGCGTGGTAGTCGTGCTCGGCGGCGTGGGCCGTAACGTAGGGGCCGGGATGACCGGCGGCCTAGGCTACTTCTTAGATGAAGCGGGCGATTTCCAAACGCGCGTGAATCCTGAGATTGTACAGGTTCAGCGAGTGCTCACTGAAGCAGGCGAACAGCAGTTGAAAGGGTTGATTGAGGCGCATGCGGATCGCACAGGCAGTGCGAAGGCTCAGCGTATCTTGGCTGATTGGCAGGCTTATTTGCCTAAGTTCTGGCAGGTGGTACCGCCTTCTGAGGCAGATAGCGCCGAAGCGGGTGTGCAAAAGGATGCAGCCGTAAGCAGCGTAGGATAGAGCAGCGTAAGACGTTGGCCGCTCATCCGTTGAATACTCGTTTCTGCCGATGTTTCTTGTGAGGAGCATCGGCAGAAGCTTTATCTAAGCCTGAGCAGCCAGCAAAGTGGCTTCGCTGAACTCTACTTGCACACGCCGGGTCTGGAGAATTTGAGTCGTCAAAATGTCTTGATAATTATCAGGAAGAGCCATAGAGTCGAGTCCAGGAACCAGCTGACCGATCATTTTAATTTGAGTTTTGAGCATGCCCATTACGTCGCAATCAAACTCGAACTGGGTGAAGAGGGCACCTTGGGTCAGCCTTTCACGGGCGACAGATTGCCAGGTGGGTTCGCCAGCTAGCCAGGGGTTCTTGTTGAGGTCGAGAGACTGAGGCAGCGTATTAATCCGACTGGGATATTTAAATACTTTTTGGTGCAGCTGAGTCGCGAGATTCTCCTGGCAGTTCAGCGTAGCAGTAGCCGGGATGGGGGTCATGGTGATTTTGGTGGCACCGAGCTGACCGAGGAGAGAGAGTAAGGCTTGCTCACGCTCTTTGAAAAGAGTGGAAAAGTAGTCGGTAACGGGATAGTAGTGACTGGACCGAGCCTTGAAGGGATGGCGGCGGTAGGTGCGCCCCAAAATAGGATGGCCAACCGGGAACATGATGTGATCAGGCAGTTCGTCCGGGCGAAGATAATCAACACTGCGCTGGGACCAGGGCATCAGGTCGAGTCGAGCGAGCTGCTGAAAGAGGAGACGAGCATCGTGATTGCGATGATGAATGTGTTGAGGATCGTTGGGCTTTTGGAATTTGCCTTGGAGCAGGGCGTTAATGGTCCAAAACATGGGGGCAACGGCTTTGGGCAGGGATAGGGCCGTGAGTGTAGAGGTAGAGTTAATTTCGGACTGAGTCATAAAGGCCAAGGACTGCATAGCATTTCGCAGTTCTATCTCAGCGCGGGCGATATAAACGTCTTTTTGGCCGTGGAGGGCGAGCTGCTTGGTGCGGATCACCATGTCACCGGGGCGTTCGCCGTGGTCCAGAATGTGGAGTAGGGGCCTGGAGAGGAGCGGGCGTTCGCGTTTTTTGAGCTGACCTGCTGACTGCCGTTTTGACAAAGCATTTGAACCCGTTCCCTGCAAAGATAGCCCAGCCGACTCACCTGTTAGCTGGCTAATTTTTTGCTGGCTGATTTTCTGCTGGCTGATTTTCTGCTGGCTGGTTTTCTGCTGTCTTTGGAGGCCAGTCATATCAAAGGGCTGTATTGAGGACAGTGAACGGGCGCGCTATCTGGAGCATGATGCCGATAACACTTTTGGATAGATGCCGCATTATACCTTTTAGCCTAAATTGCGCACGTAGCGAAAAGAACAGCCAAGGAACACCCTTGTATAGGTAGCGCAGAAAGCCAAGGGAAAACCTACAGAGTAGTTCTGCCGCCATCAGCGGTGATAGCCGCGCCGTGGATAAAGCTGGCATCGTCACTGGCTAAGAATGTGACGATATTAGCGATGTCTTCGGGCGTTCCTAAACGACCGATGGGCAGATCTTTGGCTGCAGCGGCAGCTTCG
>JBCBDN010000305.1:0-4705 GCA_038529685.1 Cyanobacteria bacterium J06598_1
ACCTCTCATTGCCCGCCAAGTGCACCTGAAAAAATCCAGTACTCAGTGTTTGATGGTAGCCTTCCGCAATCGGCTTAATTTCTTCCCAATCAACCGCTTCTTGACCCGTCAAGCGATTGAGCACCTCCAACGTAATCCGTGCATGGGGTAACCCCGCCGTAATCGCTAGATAGCGATCTTCCCCCCTTTCAACAGAATCACTCAGCCAAGAAAACGCAGGCAGCTGCTCCACCACAAACGGCGTTAGAATATCTTTATCTGTTGCTTCCCATAGCACCGGTCCTTCAACATTAGCCATGCCCTCAGGTCCATACAAGCTGCGGCTAAAAGGAACAAATACATAAATCGCCTGCACTCGGTCATCTTTTAACTCAGCATTTTTAACCGCGCCCTCGGGCAGCTCCAGCGCCCGACACTGATACAACAGTGAAATATTGAACAAACTAGAGCGCGTGTCGCAAGACGTTTGCAAGTGTGCCAAATCAATCTTTGCCCCCGCCAGCGCCAGCGCCGTCGTCCCTCCAAAAGAATAGCCAAACACCCCAGCCTGTTCCGGGTTTAATCGCCCGCTAAAGCTCTCTGAATTCAATCTTGATAGCTCATCAAGAATAAAACTCACATCTAAAGGCCGGTCAATATATTCACCTGGCTCAAAGTTCTCAGCTTCAAAACCCCGGTAAAAAGCCTGCAGCCGAGCGCGATCGCTTCCTGGATGATCCGGCAGCGCCACCGCAAACCCATGAGACGCCAAATGCATCGCCAAATCTTTAAAGCGATCGCGCCTCGCCCCCAACCCATTAGAAACCACAATCACCGGCACAGTCTCTTCTGCCGTCTCAGCGTCCCCAGAAGACGCTTCAGGAACATACAACTCCAACGGAATCGTCCGGTCGCGCCCCTGATCATAAAATTCCAAAGTCTGCACAGAAACCGCCGCCTCACCCAGCATCTGAGGATCCGGCAGCTGGCTAAAATCTACCCTTGCCCCATCCTGTGCCGCCATCTCAGTCTCTGCCACCAGCTGCGCCACTGCCTGCTGCGTTCCACCCAGCAGCGCCCCGTAATCTTCTGCTAATCCCAGCGCATCCCCAATACTCACCCGCATCTCAGACGGAAAATGCTCCAAAAAGCTCAGCATCGTTAATCCCGCTGGGTCACTTGCCGCCAGCGTTAACGCCGCCCGCAGCGCCTTAAAGCCATTCAACCCAGACTCCGTTTGCACAAACTCTCCCGCCGCCGTCAGCAGCTGAACGCCTGAACGCGTGTAGGCAAACCGATTCGCCAGCACCGGGTCCAGCTCATACTCAGCCTGAAGCGCTCCCTGCAATAGCTCTGCCTTATCCCCCAGCCGAGAAACCAGCGTTTTCAAGTCCCCTTCCGCCACCCCCGTTTGCGCAAACGCCTCCAAATCTTGTCGCGTAATCAACAGCTCATACAGACCGTACCGCAACCGCACCTGCTCCGCCGCCTTTACTGGCCTAGCCATAGCGGTATTAAGTGCTAATCCTGCTACAGTTCCAATCATCAAGCACAGGCTCAAACGGCAGCCGGTATGAACGATGCTCCGAACGCCCTTTCGAGTAGTTTTTTGAAGGTGTCTTCGGATTTTTTGAGTGAACTGAAACATAGGGTCTGTATGGGTTACGCTTCGAGAAATTATCATACACAACGAGTCTAGCGATTCAAGCTTAGTCATTAATCGGGGTGAACGATTGCACCCCTAGAAACCAATGGGAACCCGCAAACAACGTTCAAGAAAATGGCTAATGGATGCACTCAAAATAGCTGGCATTTCGTATCTTATTTTGTGTTTAGTGCTGTGGCGCTATCAGACGCAGCTCATATTTTTTCCTGACCCCATTTTGCGCAATACACCCGACAACCTCGGCTTAAACTACGAAGAAGTTTTTTTGCCAGTTGAAGATGGCCAAGTTCATGGATGGTGGATGCCGACCGCCCAGAAGCCAGCCGCCCAGAAGCCGACCGCTGAGAATACGTCTAGCCAAATCGCACCAACGGTCCTTTACCTGCACGGCAACGGTAGCAATGTGGGCGACCTCGTTTATCGAGCTTCACAGCTTCACCAGTGGGGGTGTAACGTTCTACTGATTGACTACCGGGGCTACGGCCTCAGTTCCGGACCCTTTCCCAATGAAAAGCGCGTGTATGCAGATTCTGAAGCCGCATGGCAATACCTAATACAGCAGCGCCAAATCTCCGCAGAAAGCATTGTCATCTATGGTCATTCTCTCGGGGGCGCGATCGCCCTCAACCTAGCCGCCCAGCACCCCAACGTCGCAGGCACCATCACCGAATCCACATTCGCCTCCATGACAGCCATGGTCAAATACCAGTATCCTCTTTTGGTTGTCCCTACCCGCTGGCTCCTACAGAACAAATTCGACTCCCTGAAAAAAGTACCGTCGCTCCAAACGCCCCTACTGCTGATTCATGGAAAACGCGATCGCATTGTTCCTGCACCCATGAGCCAACAGCTCTACGAAGCCACCCCTGCCAGCACCCCTAAAACGCTTCTCTGGATCGAAGAAGGCGATCACAACAACTTACCGACCGTCGGCGCAGAACGCTACAGCGCCGCCATCCAAACCTTTATAGAGAAACATACATAACAAATTCGCCTTATGACCTCTACCCCTCTAGCAAAATCTGCCCAACGACGACTCTGGCGCTGGATTATCGCCATCTTAGTCGGCTTAGGAATCGCCTTTCGCACCGCAAACCTCGCAGAGCCCGTATTTTGGGTTGATGAAGTCGCCACAACCATGCGCGTTTCTGGCTATACCCAAGCAGAAGTCATCGCTCAAGTCGCCACCGCTCAGCCCCTCACCCCACCAGACCTGCTACACTTCCAAACCATCAGATCAGACACCCAAAGAAGCGACCTGCTCCGCGTACTCTCACAAAGTCCAGAACATGCTCCCCTGTACTTTGTTCTAGCTAGGTTTTGGGCCGATCTTTTTGGCACATCACCGGCATCCATGCGCGCGCTACCTGTACTGTTCGGTCTATTTGGCTTACCTGGGATACTACTTCTTTGCAAAAGTTATTTTTTTCAAAATAAAACCGTACAGTCCAGCCTAAAAGAAAAACCGTTTCAAGCCCCCCTCCCGCTAAAGAGCATCGGCCAAGCTGCAATGGGTTTACTGGCAATTTCACCCTTTTTTATTGCCTACTCGCAAGAAGCCAGACCCTACAGCCTGTGGGTACTGCTGCTGTTGTTGACCTATCAGTTTTTAGCGCGATCGCTCACCACCCACCGCTGGCAATGGTGGCTTGCCTACACCCTTTCGCTCACCCTCACCCTATACACCTCTCTCCTCACCGTTCTCCTCGTCCTCGCTCAATCTATTGCCATCCTCCTCACCCACCGGCAGCATATCCGCCCCTACTTCCTCACCACCGCCCTCTCCTTACTCACCCTCACCCCCTGGTGCTGGATTGTAGTCACCCACTGGCAAACCCTGCAAACCAACACCGCCTGGATGAGCACACCCGGCAGCCTCTGGGCCACCCTCGGCACCTGGTTCTACAGCCTAGCCGTTCTTTTTTTTGACGTACCTGTCAGCCAAAGCCCGCCTATCTTCGGCTTACAAGTCATCCTCGCCACTCTCACCATTGGCCTCATCGGCTACGCCACCACCGTCTTCATCCGCCAGGCGCCTCAACCCATTTGGAGCCTCGTTCTCGCCAACACCCTCGCCATCCCCCTCTTACTTTTACTCATCGACCTCATCCGCAACGGCCAAGCCGCCGCCACCCCGCGTTATCTCATGCCCACCCACCTAGGCGCCATCATCATGCTCGCCTACTGGCTACGCGGCGGCCTCTTCTCCAACTCTCTCAAACGCCGCGCCGCCATCTCCTTTCTTCTCATCGTCAGCCTAGTCTCCTGCCTCATTCTTCAGCCCTCTCCTTACCTAAAGAGCCGCAATCTGAGCAACGCAGACCTCACAGCCTTACTGAACGCATCCGCCTCTCCACAACTGATTACAACCCCCCACTATATTCAAGACTTAATTTCTCTCAGTTACCAGCTAGACCCTGACATTACCCTCTACGTTTTGCCCACAGAAGACACCTCTTTTGAAAACGTAATTGTTCAAAAGATAGATCCTCAACAGCCTACATTTTTATTCGCACCGTCTGAAGCCGCCAAAACAGAAATAGAAGATAAAAAAATTGGCATCTTGACATCTATATACCAGCCGCCACCGCTTACTTCTGGAGACTTCGCACTGACGCTGTGGGAGTTGGAGCAAACATGAAAATTGCCATTATCAGCTCCGGTTACTTCCCTGTTGTAGATGGCGTTACCACTACCCTGCACCATAGGTTAAAAACACTCAGCCAGCTCGGACATCAGGTCCTAGTATTCTGTCCTGACTATCGAGAGATCCAATCGGTTTATCCTGACTGGCGGCAGCATCGAGGTGAAATTTTCCCAGGCGTTCGTATTGTTAGCCTGCCCAGCGAACCCTTTATGGGCGTGGAATTTGAGCGAAACTTAAGCACGAAAGCCAATCGTTCCCTCGAAGGCGGACTAGAAGTCTTCTCGCCTGACATCATCCACGTCGATGAGCCCGATCGCATCTTTTTGGGTCTGCTCAAAGCACCCGGCGTCGCCTACGCCAAAAAAAACAACATTCCGTGCATAGGCTTTTACCATACAAACTTCATCGACTAC
>JBCBDN010000306.1:0-4704 GCA_038529685.1 Cyanobacteria bacterium J06598_1
AGTATTTTCAGCATAGCGGAGGCTACACCAAATAAACCTTGAGTACTTTTGCTCACTGCAAAAGTGAGATGCACCCTATCTCGCTTACAGCCGCACAAAACGTCTGCCCACGTGGATTGGGATAGCGTCGCAACAGTTCGCCACTCACGTCATTTAGCGCTGCGAGCACTTTGGGTGAAGGCGGATAGGGATTTTCGTTGGAGTTGAGCTTGAGAATGCCTGAATCTAGGGCGGGCCACTCGCCGGGTTCATAGCCTTTCATGGCTGCGATCGCCGGACGAAATAAATGACGAGGGGTTGTCATACTTGGGGGGCTTGCAGCCAAAAGTCTTTTTACTCAATCTCGGTTGTAAACGGCAGTCTCATATATACATTGTGCGGATCGTTCAAACTCTCCAACAGTGTGAACTCTTCTCGCAGCTTTAGTAATTCATCTGTCAGCGGATCTTTGTTCCACGGCAGCTGTCCTATCGCCGCCACACTCGACCCAAAAATACTGTCGATCAGCTGTTCTTCAAAGGTGGGCAGCCGAGGAAACTCTCTTACTTTGTACGCCTCTAACTCTGCCGACTCTACCGCCGCATCAATGGCTGCTTGCAGGCCCCCTAGCTCATCTACAAGATTGGCTGCGATCGCATCTTCCCCCGTCCATACTCGGCCCTGCGCCACCTGATTTACTCTCTCTGGGGTAATATCTCGGCCTTCCGATACAATGCCCGTAAACCGCTCATACAAAGAATCGGTATAGCCCTGCTGCACCTTAAGCTCCGTTTCAGTCTGGGGCCTCGCTGTTGTCTTCATATCCGCTAGCTGCGCGGTTTTCACCACGTCCCAGGTGACGCCGTTTTTGTTGGCAATCTCTTGAAAATTCAGCAGCAGGCTGTACACACCAATTGAACCCGTGATGGTGGTAGGCGATGCCAATATCTTCGCCCCCGGTGCAGAAATCATGTATCCGCCAGAGGCCGCATAGTCTCCCATCGAAACAATCAGCGGCTTCTCTTCAGCTAAAAGCTTCACCTCATCGGCAATCACCTCCGAAGCCACCGCGCTACCGCCCGGAGAGTTCACCCGTAGCACCACTGCCTTCACGTCATCATCTTTGCGCATTTCGCGCAGCGCCGCCGATAGCCCTTGCGATGTCACTGCCCCAGGTACTGTCTCTGAGCCCACAACGATATTGCCTTCAGCATACACAACCGCGACCGTGTCGCCCCCTCTTCCGAAACCGCTGTTGCGTTCTCTAGCCACAATCTGAGCATACTGATCCAAAGATGTTTGTGGAAAATCTTCTAAATTTTCAAAGGTGTCAAAACTCTCTTCTTCTTCTGTTGTTTCTATGCCAGCTAAGTCTCTTAGGCCCAACAGCACGTCATCATAAAAGCCGAGCTGATCGACTAAGCCTATTTCCAGCGCCTGTTCTGGTTCAATTAATCCCACCGTATCGGCCAGCTGCTGCACCTGTTCTGGGCTCACGTCTCGATCAGCCGACACCGTTTGTACAAAGTCTTTCCACAAATCGCCAATGAGTGCTTCGGTCTGTTGCTTTTCTTCTGGGCTGCTCGCAGCTCGCACGAAAGGTTCTACAGCTGACTTGTATCGGCCTGCTCGCAGTACCTGCACGCCTACGCCATACTTCTTTAGCGCATTGCCCAAAAACTGAGTCTCCGCGCGAAAGCCATTGATTTCCATCAGCCCCACAGGCGCGAGTACCAGATTATCGGCAACAGAGGTGATGTAATAGTTGCGTTCATTAAAGCCGGTGTTGTAAGCCCAGATAGGTTTGCCTGATTCTTTGAATTCGCTCAGCGCCTCGCGGACTTCTTTTAGCGTTGCTAAGCCTTCTTGAGGGGAGCCCTTGATATAAATACCCGAGATTTTGTCATCTTCAGCGGCTGCGCCAATGGCTTCTAGGGCGTTGTATAGCGATATGGAAGGGTTGCTGCCGTAAAAGGCGTCTTCAAACAGCGCACCGCTACTGGCCACAGCGCCATCGACAATGTCGGTCGATAGATCAAATACCAGTACCGAGTCGTCTTCAATTTCAATTTCTGGTTCGCTTGATCCTGAAGAGAGCAGCACGCCGACTAAGCCAAAGGCCCCAATTCCCACCAGCAGCAGCAGTGTAAATAGCCCAACCAAAGTGCCTACTGCGCTAGCTGCTGCAATTTTGAAAAATTCTCTCATGTGTTTTATTCGCCTTGGCAACCCACGGCTACAGAGCTTAGTTGATTCCATACTAACGAAACTCATTCGGTTGGGCCGGCGCCCACTCTTTAGAGATTCCGCAGATTGATATTGCCCCTAGATTCTGCTTCTAACATCCGCCCACTACGGCCCGACTAAAATACCCGGTTGCTGTAAGTCTGAAAGCGTCGCGCAGCCGGTACAAAACAGCACAGTGACTAGTTCAGCAATTAAGGCTTCGCTGAGTTCAGCTAAGGCGGCTTCAGAGCGATCGGCGGCCTGTAAAAATGGCAGGGCAAGTCCCGCTAAGTTGGCACCGAGTGCGATCGCCTTCGCCGCGTCCAATCCGTTGCGCATGCCGCCCGAGGCAATCAAAGGCACCCGGTCCGATATCTGCCGAATCTCTGCAATACAGGTCGCCGTTGGAATGCCCCAGTCAGCGAAGGTATTGCCCAGTCGTCGCTGCTTAGCGTCTTTGGCGCGCTCACTTTCTACCCTGGCCCAAGACGTACCGCCTGCCCCTGCCACATCAATCGCAGCGACACCCACCTCCATCAGTCGCTGCGCCATCCTCGCTGAGATACCATTGCCCACTTCTTTCGCCACAATCGGTACGGGCAGTACCTTAGCTAGCTGCTCAATTTTGGCGAATAGTCCCTTAAAGTTCACGTCGCCTTCGGTTTGTACTGCTTCTTGCAGTGGATTTAGGTGCAGGATTAATGC
The DNA here is from genome assembly GCA_038529685.1 of Cyanobacteria bacterium J06598_1. Lineage (GTDB taxonomy): Bacteria > Cyanobacteriota > Cyanobacteriia > Phormidesmidales > Phormidesmidaceae > Phormidesmis. The sequence continues at coordinate 2,911 of JBCBDN010000306.1, forward strand.
ATCTGCTTCAAGGGCGTCCACTGCCTTTTGGCACTGCGAAACGCCATAGTCGTAGTTCAGCTGTACCGCGCCTAGGTTGGCAAATAGCAGTGCGTCGGGAGCATGCTGCCGCACCGAAAAAGTGGGGATGAGGTCTGGATTTTCTACCGCGACTCGCTGAGAGCCCACACCCATAGCGAGGCCGTAGCACTGGGCTGTTTTGGCCAGTCGCTGGTTGATTCGCCGCGCCTGCTCTGTGCCGCCTGTCATTGAAGAAATCAGCAGCGGGGTTTTGACGGTTTTGCCCAGGAAGGTTGTGCTGATATCGATCTCGTTACGATTGAGTTCAGGTAGGCAGCAGTGAGTAAATCGGTAGTGCTCAAAGCCGTTGGTGATCCGATGACTCTGAACGTCTTCATCTAAGCAAATGCGGAGGTGGTCTGCTTTACGGACCTGAGTTTCTAGCGCGGCTTCTTCTGATATTTGATCCGATATTGGGCTGGCGATAGTAACTGATCTGCGGGGCAAATCTGTGGATGACGGAGCAGGTGAAGATGGACTCACTGGCAAGGGCTCTCTTAAAGCATGCGGTAATTCTTTAAACTACCGCACTGACTTGGGCTATTTCAGAGCGATCGCACATATCGTAAAGTGAGCAACCCAGTTCTGTAGTTACCGATAATTCTAAGGATGAGACAGCTCCACGCCATCACGACCGTCTGTTTCTTCTACAAACACCCGAATCGTTTCATCGCTAGCGGTTGGCAGCTGCTTGCCAACAAAATCCGGATGCACGGGCACCTGCCGATGCCCACGGTCGATCAAAACGGCCAACCGCACAACATCTGGCCTGCCGTAGTCGTGTACTGCATTAAGCGCAGCTCTCACCGTACGCCCGCTGTAGATCACGTCGTCTACTAGCACCACTGTTTTCCCTGCAAGATCAAACGGAATTTCAGTTTTGGCAGGCGTACGGACCCCAATTTGGTCTAGATCATCGCGGTAGAATGTGATGTCGAGCGCGCCCACGGGTACGGCGACTGTTTCTAGTCGTTGAATGTGTTCTTTTAGCACCTGTGCTAACGGTACGCCTCGAGTATGAATGCCCAGCAGTACTAGCTTTTGTAAGTCGCCTGTGCGTTCCACAATCTCTGAGGCAAGTCTATTGAGCGTGCGACGAATTTCCTCAGCTGACAAAATTTCAACTACCTTTTGAACCATTTCATATCCCTGTTTAAAGACCACTAAATACCCGAAAGCGGCTCAATATAGCAAAGTGTGGATGCATAACGCCGCCTAAATTTAGGTAAGGATCGAGAATTAAATAAAACGTGCATCTAGGAAACCGGTAGGTTGTGGCTTCTGCGCAGGCAGACGCTTCGCGAACGACTCCGCTCAGCCAGCGGACAGTGCCGACACCGAACCCTGAGCGGAGTCGTTGGCGTAGCCTCCCGTAGGGTTAGGGTGGCTGGGGCAAATCGACAAGTTATTTAATCCTTGATCCTAAGTAAGGCAGGCGATAACATCGTGATGCCCCTCAATTGTTCGGATCAATTATAAGACGAAGCTTTTCGGGCTTGTTTAAGTAAGGCTCTATAAGCTTTTTTTAGCCGGCTTTTTTAATAGGCTTTTTTATCAGTCAGCTTTGTGAGCTAGGTTGGTGGGCTCTCTGCTGAAAGGCTCTCTACAAGCCAGACTGAAAGCCTATACAAAAAATTCCGGTTCCTAGCCCCAGTAAAAAGCTCCAGCGTGTGATTTGTAAGCCTTTTGTAATAATGCCGTGGCTGATGGGCTGTGTCGCGTCGCCCAAGAGCG
>JBCBDN010000307.1:0-4669 GCA_038529685.1 Cyanobacteria bacterium J06598_1
ATCGCCAAAGAGGGTGCCGGTGACTTTTGCGCCGGTGAGGTCAGCGCCAGTGAGATCGGCCCCGGTAAGATCAGCCCTGGTGAGATTGACTTCGATCAGGTTGAGGTTTATTAAGCTAGCGCCCCTGAGATCGGCTTTGGCAAGATTGAGGTTACTTGTAACGCTGGCTAGGTCGCGTGTGCGCTGAAGAGAAAGCGAAAGCGCATGGCTAACGGTGGAGAACAGTACAAAGGCGATCGCCCGATTTATGCCAAAGCTAAAATTACTGAAACGTGTGTGGGTGTACAGGCCAGCTACCTGCCGAGCGGAGCGAATGGCACGAGCAATTTTGTGATTACGGGTGCGCGACAGGGCACTGTTTAGGGCGCGAATGAGGGCAATGGTTCGACTAATATCAATTTCACTATTGATGTCGCGGGCGCTGAGGCGAGCCAGTGCTCGGTCGGCACGGCTAGCATCGCTGTGCAACATGAGCGTGAGCGCGTGAGAAGGCCTGCGCGTGAGGTCACGAATGAGGACACGGGCGAGGGTTAGGTGGCGAACGCGGGCGAGGGCATTGGCCCGCGAGCGAGCGTCGGCGCGGAGATGCTGGCGGTAAGGCGCTAGTGCCTGATTTCGTAGCCGCAAAGCTTTCACCAGCAGTGCCTTGCGGCGATCTAACATGTTTTTGTCCAGCAGATGTACCGTTTCGATGGGCGGTAGAGGCGCGTATTTTAGTTTGCCTAGTTCAAACAAATCTTGCAGCCTTTCAAGCCTATTTTCAGCTCCTTTTAGCGTGAGCTTCAGAGGACTTTTCTCAAAACCGTCAATCTCAATAGAGCGGTCTTCTGTTTTCTCTCTTAAATAAGCTACAAAAGCGTTGATTGTAGGGTTTGTGATGCCATGACTACTGTGAGTGACGGCAAAAATAAGGACGGCTTTGGCCCCTGTGTCATATTCTATAGCGTATTTTGCGGTGACTTGTGCGATCGCCTGTTCAACGGTCTCAACACCGGGCCCCTTAGGACCCTTTGCCCAGCTCAAAAGTGTTTTGGCGCGCTGATCGCTAGAGGCTGCGTGCCTGCGGTGTTGCGCGCGCCAGCTGCTAGCTGGGTTGAGAAAGCCCAATGAGGCAGCGGCTTCCTCAAAATGCTCGGCAGGCAAAGCACTCAGCGCCTGTCGCAGGTGCCGCTGATCAACCGGTAGTAGCTTTGATCTATCTTTAACGCTCAGCGATGATGAGGTAGAGAGGGTCATGATTCTCAAAAGCCCTGATGTCACAGGGAAGATATAGCGGTGGCCACTTGAGGGTCGATAGGCGTTATTAAATTGCTAGAACTTTTGCTTTCTATCAGATAGCCTTTTGAAGCCCAACTGATAGGGCGCTAGGGCTTCTGTCGAGTTGCTTCTGTCGAGTTGCTTAGAACACTATCGTCGGCTGAAACCGTCACATAGCAGCAGGTAACTCGACTAGCCGCGTAAGCATGCATCCTTACGTTGCTATACTTATAATTGTTTATTAATACGTGAAATTACTCAAGTATCGGGATAGGGTGGTAGCTAATAAGTCAGTGAAGTGTGCGTAAAGGATTTGTAATGTTCGCTTTCTACAGCACTGCTCAATTCTTTATCTCTACTAAGCGCTTAATCCTGTTGTTAGGGTTTGCTCTCAGGCGTGCTGTTTAGCGTTTCTAACATTGCATAGACGGCTGGCGGCTGTAGGGCTTTGGTCGAAATCGCCACCCCAATGCGGCGAGCGAGTGGCTCTGGTAAGGCGTAGACTTGAACTTCTGATGGGACGGGTTCGGCGGCGAGCCGGGGCAAAATGGTGCCGCCTACGCCCTGTGCGACCAGGCTTACGATTGCGGCATCGGTTTCTATCTCGTTGGCGACGTTGAGCCTGTGGCCTCGCGTATTGATATGGTGGTACAGGGGGCGCATCATGCTGTAGTCAACCGGAGGCATGACCAGCGGCTGTTGAGCGAGCGTGTGCCAGGTGAGCTGATTGTTTTTTAGAACAGTGCCAGGGGGCAAGAGAACAACAAACTCGTCTTCCAGGAGGGGATACGCTGTGAGTTCTTGGCTGGTAGGCAAAAGAACAATGCCAATATCGGCTCGGCCTTCTTTCAGCGCTTTTTCTACATGCTTATCGTCATCGTGTTCGGCCAGATTGACCTGAATGCCAGGAAAACGCTGCTGGAATTGCTTGATAGCTTTTGGCAGAATATGGGTTGAAATGCTGCGAAAGCTGGCAACGCGCACTTGGCCTTTTTCGAGTCCTTTGCCGATGGCGGCTTCTTGTAAGATGGCGCTGGTGCTGCTAGCGATAGTTGTGGCATGGGGTAGAATGCGCGAGCCTACTGGGGTGAGCCTTGCACCGTAGCGGCCTCGGCTGAAGAGCACGACGCCAAGGTAGTCTTCTAGAGAGGCGATCGCATGACTGACTGCCGATTGCGAAATTCCTAGCGCTAGCGCGGCCGCGCTAAAATTTTCGTGCTGAGCAACCGCCACCAAAATCTGTAGCTGTGAGAGCTTTATTCGATTTTGAGCATTGCTTTTCATGGCCTCAGTATAGCGATGAAAAGCAGTGTTGAATTAGCTTTAAAGCCAGCCCTTACCCAAACAATCGTCTTAAGATCGTAGTGCGCGAGATAACAAAATAATCTAGCAATAGAACAATCACTAAAGACAGTCCCATTAGGGGGAGCGCCAGTCCTAGCACCGCGACGATAGCAACGGGCACCCGCCAATTTTGAACGTATGGCGGCATGGGCGGCGCGCCGATGAGCCCCGATCCTTTGGGCCTTCTTTTCCACCACATCACTGTGCCTGTGATGGCTAGCAAAATAGTGACTAAGGCTGCAAACAGCATTACCAGCTGATTAGCCAGTCCAAAGTACTTACCCATATGAACAGAAACGCCTAGCTCTACTGCTTTTGGTACGAGCCCATAGTCCTTCCAGCCTACGCTTGCGAGCACGGTTCCACTATATTGATCCATGTGAATCGTGATTTCTTGCTTGGGGTCGTTAGGAAATGCTGACGCGGTGTAGACGCCGGTTTCTCCTTCGGGGAAAGTAATGTTGAACCCTGGAGGTGCGCCTTGGGCGATCGCAGTTGCAACTACTTGGTTGAACACGTCAGGAATCTTCTGAGAGACAGCGTCTGTTTTTTCAGCGCCGTGACGACTATGGTCAACCACCAGACGCGCTTCTGGCAGAGTAGAGTCTGGCAGAAGCGCGTCTGGTAGGTTTGATAGCGGTATGGGCATCTGTTCGGCAGCCCAGGGCACAAAGAGGGTGCCCTGCTCGTTCAGTGAGCCTGTCACTAGGCTGGACTGGGGCACGTTGTCCCACATTTTGTCGGGGAAACGCCCCCACACCTGGGCGAAGGTGTCTCCCCAAAAGCCTGTCCAGGGGAGCCCTGTGATCAGCAAAAAGCCAATCAGCAACACACCGTAAAAGCCAGGGACCGCGTGCAGGTCGCGCCAGAAAATTCTCTTGTTTTTGCTCCAGAGCCTAGGAATAAAAGTCCCCATAACCGAGATGCTTCTGCGGGGAAACCACAGATAAACGCCAGAGATTAGCAGCACAATTGCCCAGCAGGCGGCGAGTTCTATGAGGTAGTCGCCCCAGTTGCCAATGAGTAAGTCGCCGTGAATTTTTCGAGCGATCGCCTGCAAGTTTCTCTCTTCATCGCGCACGCCCAGCACCTGACCCGCGTAGGGATCTACAAACACTTCTAAGCTGCGGGCGTCGGCTGTTGCGACAGTCACTTCAGCGCTGCGGTCTGCTGCTTCATTTGGAATGAACTTGCTTACGGTTGCACCAGGATACGCTGCCTGTACCGCTTCAACCTGTTCTGTGTAAGGCAACAAACTGCCACTGGGCTGCACAAACATCAGGTTGTGATACATAGCAGTATCTAGCTGAGGCTTGAACAAGTAGATGATGCCGGTGATGCCCAGCATCACCATAAAGGGCACCACAAATAGCCCTGCATAAAAATGCCACCGCCAAACCGTCCTGTAAAATCGGCTACTGGGTCCCTCAGTGACTGAAGGCTGTTCTAAAGATGGCTCAACGTTACGAGTGACCATGCCTAGCTTCCATAAAAAAGAGTAAGCCTCAGTATGTTTTTGACCTTTTGAGATGTCAAAAGACAGTGCGTCATAAGTAAACGTTTCCGTAATATTGACGAGCTGTCTTTTGTCTTTCAAGGCTGTAGGCAGTACTTTAATGAGGCTCTGCCAAAATCCAGAATTAATCATTTAGAGCCTGACTTATGACTGAGCGCTTAACGACTGACTGTTCACCCAAGCGAAAGCTAGTCTCTGTTGGGTTTGGTGCCCATGGTTTTATCGCCGTTGGCGTGACTGCACATGGGGTTTTTTCACTGGGTATTATTTCTCACGGCATTGTTTCTATTGGCGTGATTTCAATGGGCGTAATTTCAGCCGGTGTTGTGTCGATGGGCGTGATCGCAGCAGGCGCGGTATCGATGGGTGTTATGGCGATGGGGCCCTCTAATATGAGCCTCATGAACCACGAAGGACACGGCGAAGGACACGGCAGCATGGAAATGAAGCAAGAAGAAGAGCCGTCTAAGACCCAAGATGCGATTGAACTTTGAGCAGCGGCTAGCGTCCGTGAGCCAGGTAAAAAATGAGCTAGATAAAAAAGCTGAATGT
>JBCBDN010000308.1:0-4665 GCA_038529685.1 Cyanobacteria bacterium J06598_1
CCTCGACCGCCTCAGCGCCCCCTCAACCGACTTCGATACCGATACGCTCGTCGATACTCATATCGACAAAGACTTCTGGTCCTGGTGGCTATCTGACCCCACCCTGCCTGTTCTGATCACCGAAGGCGCAAAAAAAGCAGGAGCCGCCCTCAGCGCCGGTCACCCCGCCATCGCCCTCCCCGGTGTCTACAACGGCTATCGCGCCAAAGACCGCCTCGGCAACCCCATCACCCCGACGCTCATTCCAGACATAGAGGCCATCACCGGACCCAAACGGCCCATCCTGCTCGCCTTCGACCAAGACGATAAACCCCAAACCCGCCGCCACGTCGCTATCGCCATCGCTCGCTTTGGCCAACTGCTTCTCCAAGCCGACTGCCACGTCAACATCGTGCGCTGGCCAGTTAAAGACGGCAAAGGCATCGATGACCTGATCGCCAACCACAGCGCTGATGCCTGTCACAACGCCATCAAAACAGCCCTGACCTTTGAAGAATGGCAGCTGTGGCAAGCCCTCGATAACCGCCTCACCATCGGCTCCTCCCTCGGCATCAAATCAAAAACGCTCAAAGTCCTCACCCCCGAGTCCTTCCCCGAGCACGGCATCATCGCCATCGCCGCCCCCAAAGGCAGCGGCAAAACCAACCTGATTAACGAATTAGTAGCCCACCAGCCCAAAGTTCTCCTCGCAGGACATCGCATCAGCCTGATGCGCCACCTGTGCGACCGCTGCGGCATCTACTATCGCGGTGATCTCGATAAACAGAATGGCCGCTTCATCACTGGCAGTGGCTACACCCTCAGAGTCGGCACCTGCGTCGATAGCCTCCTCGCCATCGACCCCAACTCGTTCGCAGGCTGCGACCTGGTCCTCGATGAAGTCTGCCAAGTCCTCAGACACCTGCTGACCTCATCCACCTGCAACCAGCAAGGCAAACGCCCCGTCCTACTCACCCGCTTCCGACAGCTGCTCCAATCTGCCCGGCGCATCATCATTGCTGATGCCGACCTCGATGACAGCGCCATCCGCTACATCCAGCAGCTGCGCACTCAAGACAACCCCAACCCCGAACTACTGCGTCAAGCCAATCAGCTCTTCCTTATCCGCAACAACTACCAAGCACCCGGCTATGCCGTCCGGTTTATTCAGGCACCCGACAGTAGCGCCATCATGGGCGAACTGCTCCATGACCTCAAACAAGGCGAGCGCATCTACATCGCCACCGACTCCAAACGCGGCAGTAAGCGCATCCATCGTCTAATCGACGAACTCCAAACCTCGCTCAAGCAGGAAAACGCTAACCTGCTGCTCAACTCTGAGACCAGCGGCGGCGAGACCGAACGGGCCTTTATGGAAAACCCAGATCGGCATCTCACCACCATCGCCCTCCAAGCCGTCATCGGCTCGCCCAGTACGGCCACCGGCCTCTCCATCGAAGGTGACCACTTCGATAAGGTCTACGGCCTGTTCTACGGGGCTAGCTCCACCGATGCCGATATGGCCCAGGCCCTCGGACGGGTGCGGGCTCCTGTCCCCAGAGTCGTCTGGTGTGCCAAGTATGGCCGCAGCTTTTCCAAGGTAGGCCGTCAGACTAGCCCCAGTGCGCTCAGAGACCTGCTCAAACAAAAAACGCAGGCGAATACGCTATTGATTCGCGCTAGCCTCTCTGAAGTCCATCAGCGGGCACTCAGTAGCTATGACTGGGAGACAGATCCACACATTCGCTACTGGTCGCAGATTGAAGCTCAGCGCAATCGGTCGATGTGGTCACTCAGAACGGCGCTCAAGGTCAGGCTGATGCATGAGGGCAATCAGGTAGAGATCGTCACCCTCGGTAAAAACCAAAAGGCTCATGTCCTGCTCAAAGAAGCCAGAGAGGACATGAAGATTGAGCAGGCCATTGCCGTTGAAGCAGCGGTTAACCTCACGAAAGCTGAGGCCACACTACTGAGTCAGATGGAGAGCTTAGAGCCTCAGCAGCAGCTGGCCTTGCAGAAATATGAGATTGCTAAGTTCTACGGCTTACCGATAGACGACGTAGATGCCGATGTGGTGCTCTCTGATAACAATGGCAGAAGCAGAGGACAGATATTAAATCTAGAGCGGTTGCTAGAACCGGAGACGGCAGCAGAAGCAGACATCAGAGCGCTCGAACGACAAGGGCAGTGGCAACAGGGGTATACCCCTTGGGATTTATCTAATGCCACGCTCAAGCGGGAGATGCGGGTCAGATTGGGCCTCGACCAGTTCTTAGCGCTGGGTAAGACCTGGAATAAGGATTCGCTTTCGACGTTTAAGGAAAACGCCTTGAACTATGCCCCGCAGATTAAGGCGGTGCTCAACTTCACTGTCAACCCAGAGATGAGTGCGGCGCAGATTCTCAATCAGCTGCTGGAGCAGATGGGATTGCTGTGCGTCAATTCGCAGCCGAGACAAGATGGCAAGCGCGTCAGAGTCTATGAGCTAGACCCGGTTTGCTATGCGCAGCGGTTAACGATACTGGCACGGCGCAAAGCCTGTCGGGAGCGGCCCGAGTCGGATGGCACAGCCCCCCCTCTTAATTACTTAAATGGGGGAGGGTGTGACACACAAAAGACCCTGATACGTATGGAATTAGAACAGTGGCGGTGGGAGGCTTCGCCGACGCCCTGGGTAATTCAGGGGGAAGTTGGCCAAATGGTCACCCTTCGCGGTGAGGGAGGCAGTACTTTTCTGGTTAGCAGGGCTGAGTTAGTGCCCTGGGCTGAGCCGACATAAGCCATCTATAGCGAAATATCCCAGCCTTCAACCTGGAAGCATCATTTTGTTCTGACATGCTAAGCGGTCAACAGCTCGCGCTGCTTGATATGGCTAGTATCGGTTTTCAGCTGTGCGACCGCTTAGCGGTACTCAGTCTCTATCCTCATCCAGACCGCAGGAGACCCCCCTGTATGAGCTGCAATCTTGACGGCCAGTTCTGGTGTAAGCGTTGACTTGCCGCTAAGCATCCGACTGATAGGAGAAGGACTGACGCTGCTGGTACTGGGCGATCACACAAAGGCAAATGATTAAAACGAGGTTCTGTCATCTTTTGCGTCCTACTCTTAGGGCGTTGCGTCTGTATATTCAATCCCAGTCACATTGGCAGTCGATGGCTTTAAGTGGGACAGCAATCGATAATTACCGCTCACTCGAATTTCCCAAAATCAACACGTTGATAAGTTAACAACACAGTAAGTCAATTTATCAACGTGTTGACATGTTAATAAATTGACTATTCAGGCGCAATTGGGTTCTTGCCGTGTGCCTCGAAGAACTGGTTCAACGCTCTGGCGAGTAAAGCTTGCTGTGTGATCCCTAACTCAGCTGACAAGATACGTACCTGTGTGTTTACTTCCAAGGGGTAATAGCCACCTACCATTTTCGTATTTCTTCGAGCAGGCGTTTTCTTTGACTTTGGCGCGGGTGATTGAGTGCTTTTATCAGACACCTCGGTAGGTGCCTGCTGTTTGACTCCGGCATCAGCTGCGATCGCGTCTGTTAAGGACTTCTTTTTAGCCATTTTTCAAGCTCTACACATAGTTGATCTTCTGAGTTGTCAAAATTCTAATACGTCAACGTGTTAACAGGTCAATAAATGAGCACGTTAACTTTTCAACTCTTTTAAGATCCAACGCCAAAGCTGTGCGATTTCAAGAGCCGCTTTTCCTTTAGCCTCATATTCGGTTACCCCTTGGCCAGCTGTAAATGAATGATTGAATGCTACACGTTGACCAATAGATATAGGGCACAAAGGAAGGCCAATAGATTGAAGTGCGTTTTGGGCATCTATTTTTAACCCCGCTGTAGGAATTGCATTTAAGACCACCACTCCACGGGCCTTAGCCAATTTCACTAGATCAACGGTGTGTGAAAGTGCTCTGATGTCAGCTAGCGATGGCCGACAAGGACACAGGACTAAATCGGCCTTGCGACAGGCTGTTAACGCAGTTGTTTCACTATGAGGAGCTGTGTCTATAAATGCGAACTTAGCACCGTTGTCCTCAGCACTCTCTAGCACTTTCTCAAGCTGATAACCTTGAATACCTAGCACCCCTGGTTCTTCGCCGTCGCGCTGCTCTCCCCAAACAACAGCAGAAGCTTGTGGATCTAGATCCACAAGTAGCGCTCCTTCGCCTGCTGCTACTGCTAGGTTTATTGCTGTAGTGGTCTTTCCAGAGCCACCTTTATTTGTTGCGATCGCTATTGTGAACATTTTAAATTGTTAATCTGTCAGAAATTTAACGTGTTAACAGGTTCACATGTCATCAAATTACTCTGTCAACTTGTTTGCTATTGCAGGCTATCACGACTATGGATGGGCATCGCCGCTAGCACTGACTTTTCTCAAAATTACTTCTTATCGAGGTGGAGTGCGATCGATTATGCTCCAAGTAGTTCCTGTATTGCTCCATCTCGATAAGAAGTTAGGTCTACAGTGGTGTGCTGCACCGCCATAAAGCGATTGCTTATAGCAGTACTACACCTATGTTTGAGTATCCTAATCTACAGGTCTTTCAGAGATCAGCTTTGTACAGGTTAGTGCCATCTAGAGAGGCTCTGGAGAGGTTTGCGTTACTTAAGGTGCCGTGATGCAAGTCGGCGTTATCTAAGTTTGCATCGCTTAAGTTTGCATGTTTCAAGGA
>JBCBDN010000309.1:0-4663 GCA_038529685.1 Cyanobacteria bacterium J06598_1
AGCTCTATCAAGGAAGGCCCGAGACACACCCCAAACCGAGAACAGCGCCAAATACAATCAGTGCATAGAACTGCGCGCGACCGTTCTCGAAGTACTTCAAGCCTTCACCAGTTACTAAGGTGACGAAGCCGGTGAGGTTGACGATGCCATCAACAATTTTCACGTCTACATTCAAGACGCCTTTTGCCAGGTTGCGAGTGCCCTGGATGAAGACTTTGCGGTAGATGTCGTCGATGTACCACTTGTTGAGGGAGAGGTTGTAGAGAGGTTTGATTTTGTTGGCGATCGCACTCGCATCAATTTTCTGAGTCCGATACATCAGCACCGCCAAAACAATACCAGCCACCGAAATCGCAACAGATAGCCCAGCCATCCGCACAAACTCAGCCATATCGAACTCTTCTGCCAGTTCAGCCACGGTAAGCGCCTCACCCGCTGGATGAATAAACGCTTCAAAGTAGTTTGCAAAGGGAGTACCGACCAAACCAATCAAAGTAGACGGAATAGCCAACGCCATCAGCGGAAAGATCATACTCAGCGCCGACTCATGGGGCGCTTCGGCATGATGATCGTCATGACCGTGTGACGCTTCTTCTACAGCTAGCTCCTGAGCACTCATTGCACCAGGCCCCATAGAAGCACCCGCCATTTGCAAAGACTGACGTCTGACAGTGGCTTTAATCGCTTCATCATTGCCGCGAAACTCTCCTTCAAATGTGGAGAAGTACATGCGGAACATGTAGAACGCAGTTGCACCAGCCGTAATCCAACCGATCGCCCACATCAGAGGGTTCACCTCAAATACAGAACCTAAAATCTCGTCTTTTGACCAGAAGCCAGCAAAAGGAGGCAGACCGGAAATCGCCAGCGTACCAATTAGAAAGGTAATAGCTGTCACTGGCATATACCGACGCAAGCCACCCATCAGGCGCATGTCTTGAGCAAGCACGGGATCGTGACCGACCACTTCTTCCATGCCATGAATAACCGATCCAGACCCTAAGAACAGCATCGCCTTGAAATAAGCGTGCGTCATCAGGTGAAATAGTCCAGCGGTGTAAGCACCCACGCCCATAGCCATAACCATGTAGCCCAGCTGAGACATCGTTGAAAAGGCTAGGCCTTTCTTAATATCGTTTTGCGTAATAGCAATTGAGGCGCCCAAGAAGGCGGTAATCGTTCCCGTCCAAGCAATCACGCTCATGACGACAGGAATGTGCTCAAACACAGGGTACATGCGAGCAATCAAAAAGACACCTGCGGCTACCATCGTCGCGGCGTGAATCAGGGCAGAAATAGGCGTCGGACCTTCCATTGCGTCGGGCAGCCACACATGCAACGGAAACTGCGCTGACTTTGCCATCGGACCCATAAAGACCAAGATGGCAAAGAGTGCGGCCAATCCACCCGCAATCGTGCCAGTGCTAACCATGTCTGTGAGCCTTTCGCCCATCAGCTCAAACTCAAACGTACCCGTAGCCCAGAATAAGCCGAGCATGCCGAGCAGCAGACCAAAGTCACCAACTCGGTTCGTGACGAACGCTTTTTGGCAGGCATCAGCTGCTCCGTCGCGGTCATACCAGTAGCCAATGAGCAGGTAAGAGCACATGCCCACCAGCTCCCAAAATACATAAACCTGTAGCAGGTTAGGGCTAATCACAAGGCCCAGCATTGACGAGCTAAAGAGACTCAAATAGGCATAAAAGCGTACATAACTAGGGTCATGAGCCATGTAGCCGTCGGTGTAGATCATCACTAAGAAAGCGACGGTCGTCACAATTACCAGCATCACAGACGTAATGTGATCGACGGTGAATCCCATATTGATATGGAAGTCTCCAGCAGAGGCCCACTCAATTAAATAGGTGTAGGGTGCGTGGCCTTGCAGCTGACTCACGAGCACCATGATAGATAGACTCATCGCCGCACCAATAATGCTGACGATAAAGGCAGCGACCGGCTTTCTGAGCTTATTGGTCGCGTCGTTGTAACTGATGAGACCTGTACCGACAATTGCCGCGCCCAATAGGGGCAAAACAGGTATCAGCCAGACGTATTGATAAATGGCCTCTACGGATTCCATTGCTTACTCCATTTCCTGCCATTAGCACCAATCCATCTGTGCTAATGGGCAAACCGATTACATATTGACATAACCTGCCCTGCTCTTCGTGCCGCTTTTGGTGGAGAGCGCTACAAAATATATCTTTTTAATCAAATAAAAATGTTTCGTAGTGGGTGCAAGCAAGATTTACGGTCCAAACTATTCAGCGTTTTCTACAGAAGCGGCCACTTTGGTTGATGGTGGCTTGGGCATTGCCTGAAGACGCTCGGCAGTTGCACTGATAAGCTGTTGCGCCTCAAGGTGGGCCACAGTACCCGTAGGAATAGTGCGTAATCGCTCGACGATGGCTTCCATTTGGCTGCGCTTGGCGTAGTTACCACTAAGTGACGTGCGATCTAGCTCGTTGAGGCTATCTCTTAAAGATTGAAATCGCTGATTGGCATTTTGTTCTAACTGGTAGCGCTGACGAATCACCACCAGGTTGTACTGGTAGTCTGCTTTGACTTGCTGAGCTTCTACGTACTGCGGGTGCTGGTCATCTATTTTGTCGAGGGTGTAGATAGCTCGCTGCCATAGCTTAGAAATTTCAGCCCACTTTTCTACCGGGTGAGGCGCATTTTGGGCAGCGCTCGCTGCTTGCCATCCGTATGTTTTTGCCTGTCCGATAAAATCTGGCTGCGGTGCGAGAGGCTGAGTCGCAGTATTCGAAGGCTCAGCCTGCACGGAAAATGTTGGGGTCGGCTGGGTTTTGGCCGATTGAGTCTTGGTTGGCTGAGCCTTAGCCGACAGCGCGTCAGCAGACTGGGCCTTCGTAAACTGCGGCGATGCAACCGTAGCGGTTACAGCATTCTGCGCAGCGACTTGGCGGGCCTGGATGTGCTGTAGATTTCTTTGGTAGAAGGTTTTCTTTTGCTGTGCGATCGCATAAAACCGATCGTTCTGAGGAATCTGGTCGAGCTGCGCAATCGCCTGCTGCCAAAGGGCAGCCGTCTCGCCCCAATGCTGGGCGCTATGAGGCGGGTTCTGTCCCTTGAGCGCAGCTTGCCAGCCGAAGGATTTAGCTGCTTCGAAGGTCTCTAAATGGTTGCTGCGGCTAGCTTGGGTAGGATTCGCATCACCCGTAGAGGGACTTCGGGCGATCGCCCCCATCCCATCGAGCACGGTAGGGCTGGTCATCAGCACAGCGGCTACGCCAATCCCCGCAGCACCCAACCCCAAAGACGTACCCACCGCAGGAGACCCTAAATCCAAACGACCAGCCTGCTTCAAAACGCCGGGGTCAAAGTTGGGCAGAATATCGCAAACTTCTTCCCAAAGTTGAGCTTTGGTGACGCCTCTGCCGCCCTTCTGATGAAGCGTTTCTAGCCTCGCCAAAAGGATCATATGTTCAACCCGCTGATCCTGCGTGATTTGCTTTTCGGGTAGGGCGTTGTAGTGGCGGTCTACTTCTTTTTTTACGGTTTGATAGGCGCGATCACTCAAGCGTGTCATAGCAGGAACTGTGTAGATTTTTGCGGGGGTTTCCTATTTTCCACCTACGTAAAAACTCGTAGGAACCCGGCCATTTTATCAACACGTAACATTAGCCATACGAAAGCTACACAAAGCTTCTGCGTACATGACATTTCTCAAAGTGTCGCTCTATACCAAGCGAGTGAGCTGTACTCGGTAGCGTTCTTTTTTGGTGATACTCATTTCGCCAATTTCTAAGCGCCCTTTGCCCCGAATAGCAATCAAATCCCCTGGCTGCACAGTATGGCTAGACTGCGTAATCGGCTTCCAGTTCACCCGAACATCACCACCTGTAATCATGTCAGCCATTTTGCTACGCGACATACCAAACCCGGCAGAAGCGAGCGCGTCGAGGCGCATAGAAGCTTCTACAGTCGTCATTTCCTTCCGGCGGGGCTCACGAACGCGCAGTTCATTAATATCAATAGGCTGCGTCTTTACTGGCACAGATCGCACTTGAGTCAAACTCGTCATCAAGAATTCTACGAGCTCTGGGACAACAATGGCCTGCGCACCTCGTTCACCCAACACGATGATGTCACCCACCTTTGCACGCACTAGGCCAGTGCCCAGTAAAGAGCCGAGGAAGTCTCGATGGCTAGCCGTATCAAACAGAAAATTGCCTGCAATGCTAACAGCTGCCAGAGGAGTCGGAGTGCCCTCTAAAGGGATTTCGGAACGGGCGATAGTAAGTCTCTGGCGTTCAGCCTGTGGATAGCCACCACTTGCAATAGTGTGGATGTCAGTGAGGCGACTAAAGGCGGTTTGAGCCTCAAAAAGTTCAGGAGGAGAGAGAAAGTCAGTTGTGACTGGCTCCCAAGTACGAATAGCTTGCTCGGCTCGATCAATAATTTTTGAGAGCGCTTCCTTATTGTCTGAATGTTTGAGGAGGTCTTCTTTAGGGAGCATAGGCGCATCCAAATTATTCGTTCACAAATTGTCTGTTCGCTGTCTGTGGTGATGACAGGATATCGGACAGCAAAAACGTACAAGGATACAAAACCTGCACCCTCATACGTTTTAGAGCAGACAATTTGTGAACGAATAATTTGGATGCGCCTATGCTCCCTAAAGAAGACCTCCTCA
>JBCBDN010000310.1:0-4645 GCA_038529685.1 Cyanobacteria bacterium J06598_1
AGCGCCATCAAGGGCACGTAGGTCAGCGGATTGCTAATCCAAGTCCCCACAGCGGCCATGACTTTATTGCCTCTAAATAGGGCCGCGATCGCAATTCCAATCAAAGTCTGAAAACCCAGTAGCGGAAAAGACCCCGCAAACGCACCTGCTGCCAATCCCCGTGCGATCGCAGCCGAACTTCCCTGCATCCGCAAAAAGCGAATATACAAGTAGCGCATCAGCCGCTTCCAATAGAGCAAATCTAGTCTTTTCAATAAAAAGTTATTAGGTAGGGGCCGCCGGTTCGTGGCCTTCGGTAGGGGCCGTTCAATCAGTGCACAAGAGCTAGAAAGCTGGTCAGACGAGCTGTTTTGTGCTGGACCTTCCATCACCTTCTCCTGATAAGACCGTGCAACCCGAGTGAATGTTGCCTTCGATTTTGACGTGGGATTGGCCGTAGCACGCACGGGTGATTCCTCTATCTCTACAAGCGTTCTGTTCAAATGTTACAGTTGCGCTCAACATTTTGGCATTAGGCCAGAGAGATATGTGTCTACCGATAGGAACCATTCTATAGCAATGCCTCTGAGCCTCAAAACCGTAGTCCATAATTTTGTAGCGACATCATAGAGCGATTGCGTTGGCTTCACAGTCTGAAACAGGCTTAAAAACGAACTCTTTAAAGAGGGAGAAAGCGCTGCAACCCGAATCATCCATACAGCTTCCAAGGTACCGTAGAAAAAACGACGTTCTCCCTTATCTCCTTTGTCCCAGCAGATCTATCAATCCGAAACTATTGCGGCGATCGCAACAGCCATCGTGCCACAGCAGGGCAGCGTGGGTATTGTGCGGCTCTCTGGTGTAGATTCAATTGCGATCGCCCAGCAGCTATTTCACGCCCCCGGCAATCAGCCTTGGGAGAGCCACCGCATCCTCTACGGCTACGTACAGCAGCCCAATAGCGAAACGCCGGTAGATGAAGCACTCCTGCTGCTGATGAAATCACCCCGGTCCTACACCCGCGAAGATGTTGTAGAGTTCCACTGCCACGGCGGCATCATGGCTGTGCAGCAGGTGCTTCAGCTCTGCATTCGGCAAGGGGCTCGTCTTGCTCAGCCCGGTGAGTTTACCCTCAGGGCCTTTCTAAACGGACGCCTCGACCTCACCCAGGCAGAAGGAATTGCTGACCTCGTAGGTGCCCAGTCGCCGCAGGCAGCCCAAAACGCCCTGATGGGAATTCGCGGCAAACTGGCAGGCGTCATTAAACAGCTAAGAGCACAATGCTTAGATGTACTGGCAGAAATTGAGGCGCGGGTAGATTTTGCCGATGACTTGCCGCCAATAGATGAGCAGAGCGTACAGGCTCAATTGCAGACTATCCAAGCTCAAATCACCCAAATTCTATCCACCGTTCATCAAGGCGAACTGCTGCGCGAAGGGCTCAAAATTGCCATTATCGGTCAGCCTAATGTGGGCAAGTCTAGCCTGCTGAATGCTTGGAGTCAGAGCGATCGCGCCATTGTCACCAGTCTTCCAGGCACCACCCGCGACGTGGTGGAGTCTCAGCTGATAGTCGGCGGAATTCCCGTGCAGGTGTTAGATACCGCTGGCATTAGAGATGCCACCAACGAAGTTGAACAGATTGGCATAGAGCGATCGCAATCTGCCGCCGAATCGGCAGATCTGGTTTTATTAACCCTAGATGCCTCAACCGGCTGGACAAAAGCTGAAACTCATTTGTACAAACAGATCCAACACAAACCTCATATTATTGTCGTCAACAAAATCGACCTACTAGAAGACAATCGAGTCGTCAGTTCCTCAGACACGGCCCGACCTGTTGATTCTTCTAAGTCTCCCACCGTTCACACCGCAGCCGCTCAAAACCTGGGCATCCCTGAGTTAGAAAAAGCTATCCTCACAGCCGCCAACACCGGTAACCTCACAGCCGCCAACACCGATATTGCCATTAACCAGCGCCAAGCAGCAGCTCTCCAGCGCGCCGACGCTTCTCTCTTACAAGTCCAATCCACTATCGAAGATCAACTTCCCTTGGACTTTTGGACCATTGACCTGCGAGCCGCCATTCATGCGCTAGGCGAAGTCACTGGGGAAGAAATGACCGAATCAATGCTCGACGAAATCTTCAGCCGTTTCTGCATTGGTAAGTAACGTATCAGCAATCTGTTGACAAAGCTGTAGACCCATTGACCGCTCTATAATCTACAAAGAGTCATCTTTTGCCTAATAGCCATTGCCCATGCTGCGCCTTAAAGACGTCAAACTGCCGCTAAATCACACTGAAGACGACCTGAAAGCAGCAGTGCTTCAAAAGCTCAGAATCTCTGAGCGAGATTTGACGCGCTACACCGTTTTTAAGCGTAGCTACGATGCTCGAAAAAAAGACGCGATCGCCCTGGTATATGCCCTCGACATCGAAACACCCAAGCAAAAGCAGCTGCTAAAACAGTTCAAAAAGAAAGGGCACGTTTCACCCACGCCCAACATGACCTACAGCTACGTAGCCAAAGCGCCAGAAGAGCTGGTGCACAGGCCTATCGTGATTGGAGTAGGGCCCTGCGGCATGTTTTCAGCTTTGCTGCTGGCGCAGATGGGGTTTCGGCCCATTGTGTTGGAGCGAGGCAAAGCCGTGCATGAGCGATCGCAAGATACCTTCGGCTTTTGGAGCAAGCGCAAGTTCAACCCCGAATCAAATGCACAGTTTGGCGAAGGCGGTGCGGGCACCTTTTCCGACGGCAAACTCTACAGCCGAATTAAAGATAACGACCACCACGGTCGCAAAGTCTTACAAGAGCTGGTGAATGCGGGCGCCGTACCCGAAATTTTGTACATTAGCAAACCCCACATTGGCACCTATCGCCTGGTAAAGATTGTTGAAAACATCCGTAACCAAGTGATTGCCCTAGGCGGAGAGATTCGCTTTCAGAGCAAAGTCGAGACTATTGAAATAGAGGCTGACGATGCCCAGCGAAAAGTGCGTGGGGTGACCTTGGAGAGCGGTGAGTTTATTGAGAGCGATCGCATCGTGCTATCGGTAGGCCACAGTGCTCGTGACACCTTCGAAATGCTGCATCGTCAAGGTGTCTACATAGAGCCCAAGCCCTTCTCAGTAGGGTTTAGAATCGAGCATCCTCAGCCACTAATCGATGAGCGACGCTACGGCAAAAACGCAGGCAATCCAATCTTAGGCGCCGCAGACTACAAACTAGTGCATCACTGCTCAAATGGTCGCAGCGTATATAGCTTTTGCATGTGTCCGGGCGGGCAGGTCGTCGCAGCCACCTCTGAACCGGGACGCGTCGTCACCAATGGCATGAGCCAATACGAGCGCAGCGGCAGAAATGCCAACAGCGGCATCGTCGTCGGTATCACCCCCGAAGCAGACTATCCTGACGATCCGCTAGGCGGCATTAAGCTTCAGAGGCGGTTAGAGAGTAAAGCCTTTGAACTGGGCGGCAGCACTTATGAAGCACCCGGTCAGCTAGTCGGAGACTTTTTAGCAGGACAGCCTTCCACTGGATTTGGCCAAGTGAAGCCCACCTACAGACCCGGCGTGCATTTGTGTGACTTGGGTGAAAGTTTGCCCAGCTATGCGATCGCCGCTATCCGTGAAGCCATCCCCGCCTTCGATCAAAAAATAAAAGGCTTTGCCATGCCGGACGCTGTACTCACTGGCGTTGAAACCAGAACTTCTTCACCCATTCGCATCCAACGAGACGAGCACTTTCAAAGCCTCAACACTAAAGGCCTCTATCCCGCTGGTGAAGGCGCAGGCTATGCAGGCGGGATTTTATCAGCTGCGGTAGACGGCATAAAAGTAGCTGAGGCGGTTGCGTTAAGCTTGGTTGGCGTTACCTCTGCATAGACCTCGCCCACCTCTGTAAATACACAGAAAGATTGATGCGTATAAATACTGAAACTTTTGTTTGATTTTATACATCTACGGGAATACTCGGTACACAGCTATCGAGAACCCCTATGTCTTTTAATCGCTTCAAGCTTTTCAAGCTATTTAACAGAGCTGCTTACTCCGCGACGCTGGCAACGCTAGCACTAGGAACAACCCTGACAATGGATGGTGAGCAGCCTGCCTTTGCCGCTAGTCCTCACGAAGCATCCTCTCGGATTGCCCAGCTCAAAACCTCAACCCACCGCTGGATAGAGGTCAACTTGAACAATCAGCAAGTGATGGCCTGGGAAGGCAACCGAATGGTGTACAACGCACCCGTATCTTCTGGTATCGAAGAGCACCCAACCCGAGAAGGCTCGTTCGCCATCCAGAGCATGCATATCACCGCCAGCATGCGCGGAGAAGACTACGACCTATCCGATGTGCCCTACACCATGTACTACTCGGGGCACTACGCGCTGCATGGCACTTACTGGCACCAAAACTTTGGCCAGCCCACCAGCCACGGCTGCATCAATCTTTCGCTAGAAGCCGCTAATTGGCTGTTCAGTTGGGCCCATGTGGGAACCCCTGTTGTGATTCATTAAGTCATTACTTAGCGAGTTTATTTTCGGCACTACTTCTGTGTAAATCAGCGGAGTAGACTTTGTCGCAAATTCCGTAGTTTCGCGATTCTTATTTTCTTGATTAGGTCAGTAGCTTCTGTATGGGGTGAGATTTGCCAGAAAATCTCAC
>JBCBDN010000311.1:0-4624 GCA_038529685.1 Cyanobacteria bacterium J06598_1
AAATCTTCGGCAAAATCTATTTTGAGGTTTTGAATGTACTGCGCATGGTTACGGTTTACCACTAGCTGGAGCTGACCAAAACTAAAGGTGTCATCCATTTCCTCAACAGTCGTCTCTAAGCTGAGCTTATAGGACCACTGCGCGCAGCTACTAGGCTGCAAATCTAGGCGGCAAATTGCATCAGGCTGATTTTGCCGTCGCCGTAGCCGGTCGATTTCCTGTTGAGCCTTGTCAGTGAGCTGAACCATACCAAGCGCTTTGAATGGAATATTGTTAGCTTACTATCCTTATCGTCAGAAATAGTCTGTCGAAATAAAGCACAAAAAAGGAAGCACTGTAGAAAGTGCTTCCTTTTTAAGAAATGAACAGCTGCTCTGTTAGCGGCCACTTCGGATTGATAGCAGACTAAGCATCGTGACGAGCGTAGTCATCTTGGTAGCGAGTGATATCGTCTTCACCTAAGTACTCGCCATTTTGAACTTCGATTAGGACCAAAGGAATAACGCCTGAGTTTTCTAGACGGTGAGAAGTGCAAGCTGGTACATAGGTAGATTGATTAGTGCACAGCATTCTTTCTTCGTCGCCGCAGGTGACCTTTGCCGTTCCCGAAACAACGATCCAGTGCTCGCTGCGGTGGTGGTGCATTTGTAGGCTCAAACGGTGACCAGGCTTTACTTCAATGCGCTTAATTTTGTAGCCAGTACCGACTTCTAAAACTGTGAAAGAACCCCAGGGTCTGAGTTCGGTAGCAGCAACGCCTTCGAAGTTAGAAAGATCGGCAGCGGCAGTAGAGCGTTCTTGAGTTTGCACCATGGTGATAGTCTCCTCTTTCATGAGATGAGTAAATGGCACTAGGCCAAGTGAATAGTTAAAAATCTAAGCTTGAAAGCTGAACGGGGAAGCGATCTTCCAAAAACTGACTGAAAACGTTGTCGGTGACTTAGCACAGGTCGATAATATCAGCGGCAATCACTGTTTTATAACGTCTCTTTTGAATGCGCCCTGGTTCCCAATGACCTTGGTATTTGCGGGGTACAAAAAAAGCAACGCTGAGTGATAGCTTTTAAGCATTTTGTTGACTCAATGAGTTTAGCAAAGCGCCTTATTAACCTGTCGGTAAGGACCACTACCGAAGAGCATTCTCTATCAAGTCTTCATCCGTATTAACCAAAGTTGAAGTGACTTAATAGCGACTCGGTAAACTCAGTAACGACACGAAACAGTCACAAAAGCTTCGCGAAAATATTCACGGAGGACTTTCAGACTTCAGTATGCCCCAGACTAATCTTGACCTAGAAGGAATAGGCCAATTCCATTATTGACCCTAGCAGCGGTTCGAGGCTGTCGGTTGAGTAGCTGGCCGCCGAGGTAGAGACTAGAGGAGCTGCCGCCATCTAAATTGAGTGCATCAACAGCGCCGAGCTGCTGCATGATTTTGGCCGTTTCGCTGAGGGTGGGGCCTCGCCCTCCAACGCGATCGTGCATGGTCGCAATTAGCCAGGTACCGTCTGCGGTTTTACCGATGGCGGTGCGGGGGGCTGAGCCTTCTATGAAGTTGGTGCTAAAGCCTTCTAGCTGGGGATTGAGGACGATGGCGCGATCGCGAATTAACAAAGGTCCACCCCCCATCACATTGGGATACTGCTCAAAAATCGCTGGCTGGCTCTGGCTACTGAGAAGAGCAGGCGTTCCAGGCGCAAAGCTAGCACCTGCCGACTGGTTGCTTCTGAGCGCTAGCAAATAGCCCTCACCGTCAGGCGGAATCGAGACACTGCCCGTACCAGCCTTACCTAAGGTCTGCCGATTAGTGACCTGATTATCGCGAACAGTTACCACGATTTCGTTATCGACGATTGGGATATAGCTAGCACCCCAGCCGTGGGTGTAGCGACCGATACCGGCCTGAACGTAGCCACTGTTAACCGCCAGGATAGGAAAGGACTCACCTTGGCCGACCACAACGGACTCGTTTAGAGCAAAACGGTCCATCACCAAATCGCCTTGGTCATTCCAAGCCATAGCCCCTCGGCCCAAAATCGGCCCTGAAATCCACTGACCAGCACTGCGTACCGCGCCTAGCGGCAGCTGATTGTTTCGATTAAAGAAGCCTGCATTCACTGCGCCGGTTACCCGCTGACGCTGAGCGGTGGTCAAAATAGGCGCAATACCCGTGGCCGTGTTTGGGTTGGCATGGATAGGACGCAGCGCCAGCGAGGAGGGGTTTGGTCGGGCAATGAACAAATACACCGGAAAGCGATGCGCGCCAACGCTAACGTACTGCTGCCGCCAGCGTAAATCTGGTGACCAGGCGATGTCTCGCTCCACCATAGCGTCGCGGCGAATATCGATGACCACGCGGGAAGGATTGCCTGCGGTCCAAATTTGAGGCGCAGCGCCATCTTTGGTTTTGATTTTGAGGACGGTTTGGCCATTGAGCGGAGCGACGTGCAGCTGAGTAACCAGGTTGCCCGGGGTGGCCCGAAAAGCGCTGACCATTTCTGGGGCGATCGCACTAGAAATAGTCACCGTAAAGGTATCCGCCGCTTCTAGGTGCCAAGTCGCAGGGCCTGTGAGGTCGACCACGATGCGATCGCCCCAGGTTTGCTTACCTTGGCGAATACCCTTAGTCTGCTGAGTCGGCATAGTCAGCTGAAGGGTATTGCCACTGGGTTGCCCGGACCAGTCTGCGGCCACCGCCAAATCTCCAATGTCGATATAGCGATTAGTCGCATCCCACCAAGCAGGCAGAGTAATGACACCACCCTGAGTTGCCGGGAACCAGCGAATCGGCTGCTGAGTGGGCGAGGTCGTATTGAGCAGCTCAACCCCAAGTAGATTAGAAAGACTGCCAATAGCAATACCTACACGGCCATCCTTTTGCTGCCATTGACCTGGGAAAGATTTACCGTTCAGGCTGATTTGGGTACCCGAAAGACGCGGCGCGCTGTTGGCCTGAGCAATGAGCTGAAGGGGTGAAAGCTGTAAAGCCGCACGCGAGTCTGGCCCCTCCGCTAGTGAGGCATCCGATGACCCAGCGCGCGCGGGAACAACATTGGCCATTAGGGCAGCCACGACATCAGAAGTCGACTGTGGGGAGAGCTCTCCCGCTGCCTGACGAGCCGCATCACTTGCACCGCCAGCAGCAACCGTATCCAGGGGAGAAGTGGAAGGGGGTGCCCCCAAAGAACTCAGGGCCGCCCAGCCTAGCGCTGTCATCACACCAAATGAGACGAGCTTACCAGCCATTAACCGCTGACGAAGCCGACGCTTTACCCGCCGGGAAGAAGGCTGAGGAAGCTGTGGTGAATTAGCCAACCGAGGCAAGACCCGTTCGTGATCCAGCAGGTGGGAAAACAATGATTTCATGAATTCCGTTGGAGGGAAGTGAGTGAGAACAAAGACATTTATGGAGATACTTCGGCTAACACAAGGCTCTGGAGCTGAGCACTAGGCGTAGAGAATAATTGGAGGGCTTCTAGGGCCAGCACTTAATTCAGTTCCTCAGAATTACTCAAAATGGCTACAAAACAACTAAGCAATTGGCAAATCTTCTTAGAAAGTTACTTGAACCTGATAATTGAATCTTCTTCAAGATTTCTCTTTTGATATTTCCCTGAAGAGCATAAATATTGATATGGGGCAGCTGTCAACCTCTAAATAACACTAGAAAACGCTATAGATAGCGCCAAAAGATACAAGCCTAGAGGAGATAGGCCCAAGCAGGTAAGGATTCGAATACGTCCGGGTGCATCTGAGCATACAAAATCACTACGTCAATAAACTCTTGTCAATAAACTCTTGTCAATGGACTCTATTCATAGGTTAAGGACAATCTGCTCTAGCTAGAGAGCGGATCTTGCCAGTGATTTGACTGGTCGAGAGAATGGAGATGTCCGTGCCAATACCACCTCAGAAATATGGCTTAGAGCCAACACGACTTCAAAAAGGTTACAGACGAACTTCACTATCACTTAATATTTCTATATAATTTCTAGATACATTCCAGGTAAAAACGCGCGTGACTCTCCATTCAGCAAACAAGCCAACAACAGTTTTTAAGACCGATGTATTGGAGCCTTTAGGGCCCAGCTGGCTCGTGGAAGAACGAGATGCCTGCGGGGTGGGGTTCATTGCCGACCAGCAGGGCAGGGCTAGCCATCAGCTGGTAAAAGATACCCTAACAGCGCTGACCTGCATGGAGCACAGGGGCGGCTGCTGCGCAGATCAAGACTCCGGCGACGGCGCTGGTATTATGACAGCGATTCCTTGGGCGCTGATTCAAGGCTGGGCAACAGAAACGGGCATCGGAGAACTGCCTCAATCCCACACTGGGGTTGCCATGGTGTTTTTACCTCAAACAGGCACTGCCGAAAAGACGGCTAGAGCAGAATTTGAAGCTGCCGTTGAAGCGACTGGTTTGACTTGTGTTGGATGGCGTGAGGTGCCAGTGACACCAGAAACCCTTGGACCGTTGGCAAAAGAATTTCAGCCAACGATTGCCCAAGCAGTCATTACTTCAAAACGGCGGCGGATTAGGAAGAGCGATCGCTCTAAGGCATCTCCTTCCAGCGTGTCTGAAGTAATGACTGCTTGGGCAATCGTTGGCAAAAGAATTTCAGCCAAC
>JBCBDN010000312.1:0-4621 GCA_038529685.1 Cyanobacteria bacterium J06598_1
AGCTACCGGTTCACCACGAGCGGCAAGATGCAACGGCGCTGCTAATTGTGTATTGGCATAAGGCGGTGCTCTGCTACTGGTTTGGCGAAGGCGAAGCGGCATTGCGCCATATTCAACAGTCTGCTGACTACCTGCAGGGTGTGCCCGGTTTACCCATTGTGCCGGTTTGGCACTTTTACAATGCACTGATTCACTTAGGTCAGTACGAGTTCATTGACGTGAGCCAGCAGGCTGATGTGTGGCTGCAAGTAGAACAGAGCCGATCGCATTTACATACTTGGTCAGCCCTAGCTGACAACAGTCACACCCACAAGCTAGCGCTGATCGATGCAGAGATAGCGCGGGTGACGAGCCAAGTCACTGAGGCAATGGACTATTACGATGCGGCTATAGATGCAGCGCAGGCCCTTGGCTATGTGCATGAGCAAGCCTTGGCGAATGAGTTGGCGGCCAGCTTTTATCAGAAAAAAGGAAATCAAAAAATTGCACGGCTGTACTTTAA
Source organism: Cyanobacteria bacterium J06598_1 (assembly GCA_038529685.1). Taxonomy (GTDB): domain Bacteria; phylum Cyanobacteriota; class Cyanobacteriia; order Phormidesmidales; family Phormidesmidaceae; genus Phormidesmis. The sequence goes on from JBCBDN010000312.1 coordinate 503, forward strand.
GGAGGCCATATCGGCCTATACCCGCTGGGGAGCCACCGCCAAATTAAAAGACTTATCAGCTCGCTATCCTACCCTTGCTCCTCCACAGGTGCAGTCCATCCCGACTCACCTAACGCGTTGGAACAGCACCGAGACCGACAGCGCTCAGCTTGATATGGTGAGTGTGCTCAAAGCCTCACAGGCGCTGGCCAGCGATATTCAGCTCAATAAACTGCTGGTGCAGCTGATGACGCTGGCGCTGCAAAATGCAGGTGCTGAGAAAGGCTGCTTGCTGACGCTGGAGAAAGAGAACTGGTTCGTCGCGGCCCTAGCCGCTATTCCCCAAGATATTACAGTTCATAATCCCAGCATTGCCCTTAGCAATCAGGCCCCTGTTGGCTTGTTGAACTATGTAAAACGGACTCAAGAAAGTGTTGTACTTTCGGAGGCTAAGCGCGATCGCATCTTTGGTCACGATCCCTATATGCAACAAAACAAGCCGCTATCGGTACTGTGTGTGCCCCTGCTTAATCAGGGTAAGCTGAACGGCGTTATCTATTTGGAGAATAACTTACTGACTAATGCTTTTACGCGTGATCGCCTAGCTGTTCTTCAGCTGTTGTCTGCTCAAGCGGCTATTTCCCTTGAAAATGCTCAGCTCTACACCCAGTTAAAGCACTATTCTCAAACGCTAGAAGAAAAAGTTGCTGAGCGGACAACAGAGCTGGCGGAAGCCAATCAGCAGCTACAGCATCAGGCCACGGTTGATAGCCTGACTCAGCTTACCAATCGTCGTGGGTTTGATAGTGTGCTTCAGTCCAACTGGTTAAGACTGGCACGAGGGCAGCAGTCTTTGGCGCTGATCCTATGCGATGTTGACTATTTCAAACTGTACAACGACTGCTACGGCCATTTGCAGGGCGACGATTGTTTGCGTTGCATTGCTAAGATACTGGGTGATACTGCGCAGCGAGAAGGCGATGTCGCTGCCCGCTATGGTGGAGAAGAGTTTGCTGTGCTCTTACCCAATACGCCTTTAAGGGATGCGATCGCCCTAGCTGAACGAGTGCGATCGCAAGTAGAATTCCTCCAGCTTCCCCACAACGGCTCGCCCGTCAGCCAATATGTGACCCTCAGCCTGGGGGTTGCGAGCTGTGTTCCTTCACCCAGTGCTGCTTCAGAGCAGCTAATCGCAGCTGCCGACAAGGCTTTGTACCTAGCCAAATCAAAAGGGCGCAACGGCTTTTGCGTGGCATAACCTTCGGCTGTACGTACAAGCGTTCTGTGGGTAACCTATCGACATACCTCAATCCGATAGTCATGCAGTTTAACTCACAGCCCAAGCTATTGGACGGTAATGTGCTGGTGGTAGATAATGCCGCAGCGACCCTAGAGGTTGTTAGCCAAGTGTTAGAAGAGGCTGGCTGTGAGGTGTCGGTTGCTTTGGATGGTGCTCTCACGCTCGAGCTGGTGAGTATCCATTCGCCGGATTTAATTTTGCTCGACATCCAAATGCCTGGAATAGACGGGTTTGAAATCTGCCAGCAGCTAAAAGAGGGGGCCACAACTCGTGAGATTCCGATTATTTTTATGTCGGTGCTGAACGATGCTGACAGCAAGCTCAAGGCATTTGATATGGGTGCGGTGGACTACATCACTAAGCCTTTTCAAGAGAAAGAGCTGCTGGTAAGAGTGCGAACGCATCTGACGCTGAGGCGGTTGACCCAGTCGTTACAGTCGAGCGTAGCCTCTAGCACTTCTGAGCTTCCCTTAACGTTAGATCAGCTTCATAAGTCTCAGCTACAGGTGATGCAACGCGAAAAGATGTCAGCGTTGGGCAGCTTGATGTCTGGTATCGCTCATGAACTCAATAATCCTTTGGGCTTTCTCGACGGGAGTGTCACAAATGCTCAGTGCTATGTGCAAGATCTTGTTGAGCACATAGCGCTTTATCAGGAGTGCTATCCGATCGCCCATGAAGATATTGCAGATAATGCAGAAGATATTAATCTCGACTTTTTAATCGAAGACTTACAAAAGCTGCTGTTTTCGATGAAAATGGCGACGCATCGGATGAAGTCTGTGAGTACTAGCTTACGCAACTATTCGCGTGCGGATACGGATCACCTTGTGAGTACCGATTTGCAAGAAGGACTAGACGGTACGTTGCTGTTGCTTACCTACCGCCTAAAAGGCGATGATTATCGCCCCGCCATTCAAGTTGTTCGAGAGTACAGTGACTGTCCCCCTGTGGAGTGCTTCTCAGGACAGCTAAATCAGGTGTTTATGAATATATTGGCAAACATGATTGATATGTTTGATGAGATGGCTCAAGAGAGATCTCAAAAGACGCCAAAAGAGAGCTCTGCTGAATATTTTAAGCAGCATCCTCAGGTAATTACGATTTCTACTAAAATCTTGGAAAATGATGCAGAAATCCGCATCAGAGATAACGGTAAAGGCATGAGTGCTGAAGTCAAGGCGAGGATTTTTGAGCGTTTGTTTACGACCAAGGCCGTCGGTAAGGGGACTGGGCTTGGGTTAGCGATTAGCCATCAGATTGTTGTAGATAATCACGGCGGTAGCTTAGAGGTGCTATCAGCGCCGGGTGAAGGGAGTGAATTTTGTATTAAGATCCCGATGCTGGTGCCCTAAGCAGACTTGCCAAGCAAACCACAAGCAGATAGACGATTCTGTTTTCTTAGATTTTTTTGGAACAAAACACTTCGAGACCAATCACTTGCCGATGGTTGCTCGGCTAGCAGCCATTTTTCAGAGACACAGCGCTGATGGGGTTGTTGCGTTTGAGTATGTGACTCGGATGTTCTATGGGCAACTGGTGTAGGTGAGATTTCCTTTAAAGAACAACAAATATAGCAAAGCGCGGATGCATTCGCACTTTGCTATGCGCTATGCGCTCTACATAGTAAGGGTTGTAACTGTTCGTAGTGTCTAAAGCTAAGCGCGGAAGGCTATAGCAGCAGCTGACCGAAATGCATGCTCGAATCATTGAAGAAAGACCTATATCAGACTTTATTCGCTAAGGAAATAGCAACCATCGTGGCAAAAGTAAAGCGTAGAAAACGTTGGGGCCAAGCGGGTTTGTTTTTTGCCACGCTTTGGGCTGTGTTTGCGCTGTGGCAAGCCCCTGTGGTGTCTTCACCCATCTCTACTCAGATTCGCGGCGTGTGGATGACTAACCTAGGCGCATCGATTTCGTATTACACCATGCGTAGCGATGAAGTGGTCGCCAATATGGCAGCGCACCATTTGAACACCTTATACCCCTGCGTATGGAATCGCGGCTACACGCTTCATACTAGCGCTGTGGCTAGCGCTGCCGGAGGTGTAAGTAAAGATATTTTGACCGATATTCCACTGCTGCTTGGAGATGATGCGCTTGGCGGGCTGGTGCATCAGGCGCACCGCCAGCACATGCGGATTTTGCCTTGGTTTGAGTATGGGCTGATGATTCCTGAAACGAGTGCGATCGCTCAAGCTCACCCCGATTGGCTCACCACTACTCAGTCAGGTGAAACCGTTCAGTCTCCTCTCACGGCTAGCCCCTACCTACCCCGGCCCCTACAAAACTTTCAGCTAGAAGTTGCAGGCGGTAACATGGCATGGCTCAACCCTTTCCATCCAGATGTACAGCAGTTTCTCACTGACCTCATCGTAGAAGCCGTGGCGCGCTATCCCGTAGACGGCATTCAGCTAGACGACCACTTTGGCCTGCCAGTGGCCTTCGGCTACGACGCCTACACAGTAGATAAGTACAAAGCAGAGCATAACGGTATAGAACCACCTGTTGATTACAACAATGCAGAATGGGTTCGATGGCGAGCTGAACAGATTACCCAGCTGTTGAAGAAGATCAATCTAGCCGTGAAACAGGCTCGTCCTAGCGCGGCGGTTTCGGTCTCTCCTAATCCGCCTGCGTTTGCCTACACAAAGTATTTGCAAGACTGGCGACGCTGGGTAGATATGGGCTTAGTGGATGAAGTGGTTGTTCAGGTATACCGAGAAGACCTCACTGTTTTTGAAAATGACCTTTACAACATTGGCTTTTACGACATACGCCAGCAGGTGCCCACCGCAATTGGTTTGTATACGGGCCCCTTTGGCAAGGCAAAACCGATT
>JBCBDN010000313.1:0-4606 GCA_038529685.1 Cyanobacteria bacterium J06598_1
CGCTAGCCAACTTGCGATCGCAGCTTCAGAAAAAAGACTACGGCATCGTTCACTTAGCAACGCATGCAACCTTCGAATCAGGAAACTTAGAAGATTCCTACCTTCAGCTGTGGAAAGAACAGCTCGCCCTGAGTAAAGTTGACAGCCTACAGCTCAGCGACGCAGAGCTCAACCTACTTGTTTTGAGTGCTTGCAATACAGCTATGGGAGATGACACTTCTGAGTACGGGTTTGCTGGATTTGCAGTTAATGCTGGCGTGCCGTCTACCCTAGCAAGCCTATGGCCTGTGAGTGATGAAGGGACACTGGGCTTTATGTCTCAGTTCTATGCACAGTTAGGAGAAGCTTCGATCCGAGTAAAAGCCTTACAACAGGCACAGCTGAGTATGATTAATGGAGATGTCAGCATTATCGATGGGACAGTGTATGGTTCGGCTGGCGAAGCGATCGCACACATAGACACCCTAGATGAAAGCGGTCGCTGGGACTTTTCACATCCTTTTTACTGGTCGGCTTTCACGATGATTGGCAATCCTTGGTAAGGGTGGAGCGATCGCTTCAGATCCACTCAAGCTTCCAGCAATAAACCTATTCCAAGGCTCTGGAAGTCGCTAATCCTTTCGGTTACCAGACGCGCCATTCTTCCCAATCTAGGTTGAATACAGATGTATTAGGGAAAGCAGTAGGGTTGCCATTGTCATTGAGACGTTTTTGCAGCTGTTCTAGCTCGGGTTCGCGTGAAGGTAAGTCATCTACCAGTTCGTAAGGCAGGAGGCCATTAGTGAGAGCAAAGTCGATGGTGGTGCCTGCGGCTGCGCCGACGGACCATTCGAAGGAATGGACACGGTAGGCGGCAGCGGCGATGTTGCTGGTGGCGATGGTTTTACCAGCGATGAGGAGGTTATCGACATTTTGCGGAATCATGGCGCGTAAGGGGATTTGACCGGGGTAGGCTTGGCCGTGGGCTTTACGGATATTTTCGCGCTCGGTATTGCCGGGGGTCTCAGGGGGAGACTGAGTGAGGCAAGGGTGAAAATCGATGGCGTATTGGGCGATACCAACAGAGTCAGGGTAGATAGTGGAACGGGTGCGTCGCATAATGTCTGCGGCGGGGACTTTGTCTGAGATGACAGAGGCTGTGTTGAGCCCAGCTAGGTTGCGCCACAGCTGTAGATAGCGCTGTGACCCGAGGGAAGTTTGGTAGTATTCGTCGCGATAGTCAGCGCGGGAGATGTCAATTTCATTGACCCGGAAACCATTAGGATGGCCATAGGCAGGACGACCTACGATGCGACGCGCTTCGCGGATGTAGGGAAATTTTGAGAGGCCGTGGGCAGTGCCCATCGGGGCCTCTAGCCCAGAGATGAATATGTGGTTGGGGTTGGGCTCTTTGACATTGGGGCCGAGCTGGGAGTCGGTATCGCCCGCAACGAGCCAGTGATAGTAGCTGTAGGCGTTCTCTTCGGCTCTCGCGAGGGCATCTACACGCAAGCCGCCGAGCCAACCGCCGGGAGCTAGCTGACCTGAGCTGGCGAGTTGCTCGGCACTGTACACCAAATTATCTAGAGATGTGCCGGGGCGGTAGTCGTTGCCCCAGGTCCAGTTTTGCATGGAGATATCGCCGGGGATGACGGCAGAGACACCAAACTGCCTTTGCTCGGGGCGAGGGCCGGGGGCTGAGATACGGCGATAGGTAAAGACATAGTCGAAGTAGTCGTTGTTATCGCGCGATCGCTCATAGCTAAAGTAAGGCGCATACTGCTGGTAGTACTCGGGCTCAGGCTGCGGCTGCGGCTCTGCGGTGCGCTCCATTCCAAAGGTGTAGGTGAAGCCCTGTACGCAATAGGAGTCTGCGGTTTCGGTAGGAGAAGAGGGATTGAGTGGCGATCGCGGATCTAGCCCCAAATCATAAGGCACGCCCGCCAGCGCAATCACTTCCCCGGTTTCGGTCGCTTCGACCACGTACCAATCGGCAGGACCCTTATTCGTATTTTCAGCAGGAACGAACTGAATGACTTTTTTGGCAAACCGGTCGGAGTCTTCGTACTGGTAGCTGTCGAGCAAGGTTTCGGACAGAAGATCAGTGTTGAGCGGTGGGGTGCCTGGTTGGGGGGTGTGTTGGATGGCGATCGCACTACCAATCATCCGACCGTCGTCGCTCATCATCAGCTCCTTCACCACTGTAGAAGGAAACCACTTCAGCTCACCGCCCCCTTCGCGAGCTGCATCGTTCAGCTGGTCAGCCAAAATTGCGTGAGCATCGCGCGGGAGAAAGCAAGACACCGATACCCAACAGCCGCCAGGATTAAGTTCACCGTAAGCGTCTTCGATTCGGCGGCGTAGCGCTTTGTAGCCTTCTGCATAGAAGAGCAGCGATCGCTGCTTTTTAGCCTCATCTAAAGCAGACGTACCTTGAGAAGAAATCTGCCCGCCAACCCAATCGGTAAGCTCAGTCATACAGACCGTCCGCCCCGCCAGCAAGCTTTCGTAGGCTGTAGACGTACCCGATAACCCGCCGCCTACAATCAGCAGTTCGCAATCTACAACTTCATCGATAGCAGGTGCTTGAGTGGGCACTTGAGCAGCTACTTGCGGAGAGCGGCCTACCAACAGAGCGGTCGTCGCCATTAGGCCACCTAACACACTGGCAACACTGCGACGCACAGAAAAGCGCATGGAGAAGTTAGTCATAAAAAGCACGAGATACGAAGCAACTGAAAACGTGAGCGTAAAGCGTAGATGTCCTTTAAGCTACGCAGTTGATTCCCGTTTGACAAGCCCTGTTGTATCAATCTTTTGCCAGTGTCATTCTGTCAGCGTCCGTCATCATTTCAGTGGGTTGAAGACTGTGTCAGTTACAGAAGGGCACGAACATCAGCCCTTACCCGTCAACGGTGTACGCTAGGATTCAGCCTGGGTTTGTAGCTGCCTCCAGTAACAAGCTCAAAATGACAAACTCAAAGTGACAAACTCAAAAGCCTTCGAGCTTTTTACCCTTCTGCTTTCTGAGCCCTCCTTGCTATGCCGCAGCGACTTTTATACATCAGTAATGGCCACGGCGAAGACAATCACTCGTCTCACATTATTCGGACGCTGCGAGCGATTCGCCCAAACTTAGACATTGCCGCACTGCCGATTGTGGGTGAGGGCAACGCCTACCGCAATATCGATGTGCCCATCGTAGGCCCCACCTACACGTTGCCATCGGGTGGGTTCACTTATATGAACCGGCTGCGGCTGATTGATGACATTCGCGCTGGGCTGCTGACCATGACCTGGAAGCAGTACAAAGCGATGAAAAATTACATCGATAATGTTGATTTTGTGGCTGCAACCGGCGACACCATAGGCCAGTCTTTTGCACTGCTAAGCGGTAAACCGTTTGTATCTTTCATTTCACCGTTGTCTGCGATGTACGAAGGGAGGCTGAATATGGACCCCATTCTGTGGCAGGTGCTCAAGTCCGAGCGATGCAAAGCCGTGGCGACCCGAGATGCCTACACCGCAAAAGATTTGAAGCGTCAAGGTCTCGACAAAGTTGAATTTGGGGGGATTCCGTCGCTAGATCGACTCAAACCCAAAGGAAAAGATATTCAGCTAAACGATGACGACAAGATGATTGCGCTATTACCAGGGTCGCGCACTGCCGAAGCGGTAAGAAACTTCAAGCTGGAGATGCAGTTAGCCTTAGAAGCCGCTCAGTTGAACCCGAAACTTGTGTACCGAGCAGCCTTAGTTCCTAGTGTGATGGCAGAAGCAGAAAATATTGCGGCGGCGGAAGGTTGGCAATACGAGCGTTACGAAGGAACTGACGGCAGGGCCGATTGGGTTCGTCTCACGAGCGGCGAATCACAGGCATATCCTCAACCCGTTGAAATCCTTTGCTACAGCGATGCCTTCAACGACATTGCCTGCCGTACTCGGTTAGTGGTGGGAATGGCGGGGCTCGCAGTGGACCAGGCAATGGCCATTGGCAAACCGATTGTGCAAGTTGCAGGTGAGGGGCCACAGTTTACCTATGCGTTTGCAGAAGCTCAAGATCGGCTGTTGGGGCTATCGGTACAAACCATTGGTACAGAAGCGGCGACACCAGCGATTCTGAAGGAGGCCGCTCAGTGCGTAGTAAAAACGGTTGAAGATGAGGCATACCTAAAAGCTTGCGTGGAGAATGGGCAAGAACGGTTTGGACCATTTGGCGCAGCGGCTCGAATTGCAACGCTAATTTTGAAACATTTGGACGAAGCTTGCCCACCGGAAACTGTTTAGCGATGCGAACCAAAAAACAATTGTCAGTAGTCCTCTTTTTGAGACCGTCTCCCCGTGAATAGTTCAGCAAAACAACCTTCGAGCTACCGCTATCTTTGGCCCTTTATTACGGCAGAGAAGGTCTCTTTTATACTTACGATTGTCTGTGTAATCCGGTAAGTTAAGTCCCCTGTTTGGGCCTTGGCAAAATAGTCCAAACCTAGCTTGTGCAGCTGCGTGTACACCTTTTCTCGTAGTGCTAACACCACGTTCAAGGACGATGTAATCGCGTTCACCCTCTGCCCATACAAAAAAGCACTTTGCACCGCAAAATCTAAAAAAGCCAGGCCCAACCAGTAAG
>JBCBDN010000314.1:0-4563 GCA_038529685.1 Cyanobacteria bacterium J06598_1
AACGGTCTTGAGTCACTGGTTCGCACGGCAATGCTCAATGGCGAACTCGCCCCTGGCGTAGCCGCTCAAATCAATAACTATCGTAAGCTCCAGCTATCTTGCGAAGAGCAGCGCCTGCTATACATTTTGGATGATGCGATCGCTGACGGCTGCATTGTGCCAATCGAACTGCCCGCCATTGCTGACGCCCGCACTCGCGAAGTAGCCTACAGCATGTAGCGTCGTCTCTCTACCACCGGCAAGATACTTCAGGCATCGGTAAGACACTTCAGGCATCGGCAAGATACTTCAGGTAGAGAGCACCGTTAAATCCACTGTGCGACAATAAAAGGACAGGCAAAGGTTCTCCTACCTTCACCTGTCCTTTCACGCTTTAAAGGCTGAAGTTTGTTCAGACTTCATGCCTCAAAAAGCGCTCATCTGCAAATATGCCGTCTAATTTACCCTTTGCCAATTCGCTTGAGCTCTCTCGCTGGATGCTGTTTTCTATGGGCATCCACATTCGGATACACCAGGCTGAAAACTTACCGCGATCGCCCTTCCTGATGATCGCCAACCACCGTAGCTTTTTAGATGCACCCTTACTAATCACAGCGGCCGCTAAACCCGTACACTTTGCCTGCCACCACTACATGTCGCAGGTGCCCGTGATGAAAAACATCGTCGAGTCACTCGGCTGTTTTCCGCTGGATGGGCCAAAAGAGCGAGGCCGCACCTTCTTTAAGCAAGCAACCCACTTTCTAGAATCGCAAGAATCTATCGGCGTCTTTCCAGAAGGCACAAACCCGATGGTCGAACTCACCGAGCCAGGAGAGGTGAGCAGCTTTCATCGAGGGTTTGCGCACTTAGCCTTTCGGGCCCCAGTCGAAGCGCTGAAGATTGTGCCTACCGCCATTGTTGCGATCGAAGAGCAGCAGCACGATACCGTACCGTTCAAGCTCTTGGGCTGGTTTGACCCCAGCGAACCGCTATTTCAACAGAATGGACAGCACCCAGCCGTTATCTACCGGCGCGTGGCAGTGATTATTGGTAAACCCATTACGATTGGAGACCTCTATCGCCAAAAGTACCACGGCAAGCAAGGTAGCAAGGCGGCCATCCAGCTAACTGACACGTGCCATAGCGCGGTGCAGTCACTCTTGCAAGTAGGCTGTTATTAAACCCTTAAAAGCTGTGAGCCTAGTTGCCCCCGTTAAATTCTTATATCCACAGCCGGTAGATGAGAGCAAACCGCTGTTTATTTTTCTGCCGGGAATGGATGGCAGTGGTCGATTGCTCCGGCCACAGATTGAAAAATTAGCGCCCCTGTTTGATATTCGCTGCCTAGCACTTAACCACCACTGTAAAAGCGATTGGAATACGCTCACCCATCAGGTTAATGAGCTAATTATCGAAGAGATCGGCCAGCGCACAGCCAGAGAACGGCAAATTTTTTTGTGCGGCGAATCTTTTGGCGGATGCTTGGCGATGCAGCTACTGTCCATTGCGCCTGACTTATTTCAACGCGTTATTTTGATCAATCCAGCGTCTTCTTTTCGGAAGTTGCCCTGGATGCAGCTAGGATCGATGATTACTCGGCGGCTGCCCAGTATGGCCTACCGATATAGCTCGCAAGGAATAGTGCCTTTTTTGATTGAGGCTGGTCGGGTGGACGGGCGCGAGCGGGTGGCCCTCACCAACGCAATGGAAGCAGTTCCCGCAGAAACCGCCGCTTGGCGAATGTCGCAGCTGAGCAAGTTTGAGGTAGAGCGCTTGCCTTTAGAGAGAATGATGCACCCAGTGCTATTAATTGCGGGGGGAAGCGATCGCCTCTTGCCCTCCAAAAGAGAAGCCAAAAGCCTCATGGCACGCTTCCCTAACGCGCAGCTGGTGCTTTTGCCGCAGAGCGGTCATGCCTGCTTACTAGAAACAGAAACAAATCTCCAACAGATCCTAGAAAAAGAAAATTTTCTATCTCCCTAGGATCTGCTGGATGGAATCTGCTGGATGGGATCTGCTGGATGGGATCTGCCAATTGAGACTTGCTGACTAGCCCTCCAGCGTTGGCTGTTTAAACCAAAAAAAGATCAAGTAAAAAAAGAGAGCTGCCTCTGTATTTCGAGGCAGCTCTCTTTTGTGTTGCTGTTATCGTCCAAAAGCGGAGAGTCTATTGACCGATTATTGGTTCCAGTAATGAGTTCTGATCCACTGGTTCATGTCGCTTTCAGAGTGGGTAACGACGGCCTGACCGGATTGAGGATTGTAGGCGTACCAGCTGTGCTGACCGCTGCTGTCAACGGTGCGCTCGATATGGACCATGGACCAGTCACTGAGCGTTGTGGCAAAGCGCATCCAGAGTTTTTCTAGCTGGGTGACGACGGATACGGGCTGAGCGAGGGTGGTTAGCTGCTCATATTCGCGTTCTAGGGCACTGACTAGTCGCTGGTTATGATTGGCTTTGGCAACTGCTAGGCGGTGGTTGAGTGAGGTCATCACGTTAGATTGGTGAACAGAGCCCAAATCGTTTCCTATACTTCTTTGGTTTGCCGTTGAAAAGGTCATTGAGATGCGCCTCCAAATAGAATCGCTTGATTTAATGGACTCTAATTGTAGGCTTGCCATCAGGAAAAATATAAATTTCAGTATATTTCGATACAAAAATCACTTTCTTTGACTCCATTTCCAATGAAAGGCCCCTGAAAGTAAGGTCTACTTTCAGGGGCCTGTGATTTCGGAGAAATCTGGCTGTATTGAAGTGCCGTATTGAAGTGCCGTATTGAAGCGGTGCACGAGTTTAGAAAATTAAGCGGCCATTGCCGCCGCTATAGCCGCTCGGCAGCATGGCCCAGCATCCAGGGGCGGCTCCCTTTTCTAGGGGTTTGATTGGTTGGCTTACTCGGCTCGCTCTGTCGCTTGACCAGTCGGGGTTCTGGGGAGCCAATTTTTTTGAACAGGCTGCCAGAACTGAGGCTGACGTTGGGTGCGGTGAAAATGCGCGTAGCAATCTCACTACAGTCCGGACAGGCCCTTGGCACACTGGTCTCGGCCATTTTGTGCCATACCTCAAAAGCGCCGCAGCTATTGCAATCATAGTCATACAGTGGCATCGTAAAGGCCTCCTTTAAGTGGGCAGAATCGGTTTGTCAAAGATTGCCGTCGGCAGCGCTAGCGTGCAGCAGGCATTCGGAATATCCACAATGCCGCTGATGCGTCCTTCTACCGGCGCACAGCTCAAGAGCAAGTAAGCTTGCTCTCCGGTGTAGCCAAACTTTTTGAGATACTCAATCGCATTCAAGCAGGCCTGCCGGTAGGCAATGTGTGTATCCATGTAGTACTGCTTGCCGGTGTACTCATCGACCGAGATTCCTTCAAACACCAAATACTCTGAGTAGTTGGGCTCTACAGGGCCGGGTTTAAAGATGGGATTCACCATGGCGTACTTATCGACGCCGCCTTTGATGATATCGACATGCACATCAATGTAGCCAGACATCTCAATCGCACCACAAAAAGAGATTTCACCATCTCCTTGAGAGAAGTGAATATCGCCCATAGAAAGCTTGGCCCCTTCTACGTACACGGGGAAATAAATCCGGGTGCCTCTGGAGAGATTTTTGATGTCGCAGTTACCGCCGTGTTCACGAGGGGGAACTGTTCTGGCAGCTTCAGCCGCAACGCGGTCGTACTCGGCAGGGTCTAACTGGCCCAGCACAGCATTAGTAGGATTAGGCAAGGCCGCTAGCACTGGGTCTTCGCCAGAAAGGCCAGCCCCGTAAGTGCGCAAATCTGGGGCTGTATCTACAAGTTCTGTTTCACGTTTGTTCCATTTGTTCAACAGTTCTTGTGAAGGTGCGCAGCCGATAAGTCCTGGATGGGTAATCCCCGCGAATTTCACGCCAGGAATGTGCCGAGACGAGGTGTAGATGCCCTGAAAGTCCCAAATGGCTTTAGCAGCTTTGGGGTAATGATCGGTGAGAAATCCGCCCCCGTTTTCTTTAGCAAAAATACCGGTAAAGCCCCACTCGTCTCCTTGGAGCGCGCCAATGTCGACAAGGTCTACAACCAAAATATCGCCCGGCTGCGCCCCATTGACATAGATAGGACCGCTGAGCATATGGACTTTGGTTAAGTCAACGTCCTGCACATCGCTAGGGTCGTCGTTGTCTTTGATTTGTCCGTCAGTCCAGTCTTTACACTCAATACGGAAGACGTCTCCTGGATTGACCGAAACCACGGCTGGAATGTCAGGGTGCCACCGATTATGGCCGGGCAACTCTTGCTCTGACATAGGCTTGGTGAGATCTATCTTAAAGAGAGTCTCAGGCATGGCGCTACTCCTCTAGTTGACTAGGTTTGTTGAATGATTTGATCAGGGCAAATGAATCGAGAAAGTGAATTGCAAGGATATGGCAGCTGTTGTTCAAGCGTTGTTTATCAACCTGTCACCCGCTGTTATACCTTTCTTGCAACGCTTTTTGTTCAACGTCTGGAACTGCTTGAACCGATAAAAAATGCAAGAAGAAATGAATGGACATCTCTCATGAGAGGCGATTTATTCAGCAATCTTACTTAGTCAGAACATAG
>JBCBDN010000315.1:0-4534 GCA_038529685.1 Cyanobacteria bacterium J06598_1
TTAATGGGTAATGCCTCCAATAGCTCTTCCAATAACGTTGCAGTCATATGTTTTTCCTGTTTGCTTAAAGGGGGTATTGGGTTGCAGCACATAGGGACCGCTAAACCAGCGGAAGAAAACGTCATGCTGACAATGAGACCGATGAAATAAAGCTGTCGCAAAGAATGTATCTCACTCACTAAACATCACGATGCCTGTAGCTTAGCGAGCTAATGGTTGTGCTTCCATAGCAGGAAGTCACTAGAAATTATGACTTTTGGCATTGCAGAAGCTATTGAAAAAGCTGTTGAAGAAGCTCTTTTGTCTACAAAGCTGACACGGCTACTCAGAGATTGCCCGTCTCAGCTGCTGCTCAAGCTGCTGTAGGTCTATATGTAACTCGGTCCTGAGAATATAGGTTGCGACACCGCCAGGTGCAGGGGCTTCTTTATATTCTTCTAGCATGGCAAGCAGTAAATGCTCGGGCGAAATCTGCGATTTCTCTTGTTGCTTTGCCTCATCTGTGAGGATGGCCTGCCACGCTTCCTCGCTGGCGCGTAATCGATGTTCAATAGTTTCTTGTTGTTCGGTGGTAAAGTATTGCATCGTCATGGTCATGGTTTCCATCGTTTGAATTAGGTTTTCAACCGCAACTGATTGATTAGCTTCTAGCTCTTTGGCAATACCGTTTAAGCGATTGAGCAGCATATGAGATTGTGAGATTTTCTCACGCAGGCGATCGCGATGTAAGTCAATCACCTGAGGCAGCGAATAGTCTGGGCGCTCTAAGCAGTCGCGGATTTCGCTTAACGACAGTCCTAACTCTCGTAAAGATAAAATCTGTTGAAGTCAGATAATATCGCGATCGCTATACAGCCGATGGTCAGCGTCAGTGCGGTGAGAGGGCACCAGCAGCTCAATTTCATCGTAATAACACTGGCACGTTCTTAAGTCCTAAGAACAACTTTCTATTAAGGCGTACACCAATAGTCACGTTTCTGACAAGTTTCTCGTCCTCAAGCCGTGTTTTATCTTGGAGAATAGACTGCACAAAGTGAGAACGAAACCTCTCAGTCCACGGATTAGCACAGATTGTTATTGGTTAACTCTCTAAGAATCAACGCTGGCAATACTACAGCCAGCAAAATACATAGGCTTCCTAAACCACAGGGAACAAGGACCTTCCTAACATCAGATAGCAGTCACCCGCATGCAGCGCCGCCGCTTGTACTCGCACTAACACTTCATCGCTTTGCAGCACCGGCATTTTCACATCTGCCAAGCTAAGCACAGAGGACTATAGGTTACCAACTAAGGGAGCTACATCAATCGGTAAGTTGTCTAACTGAATGCAGCAAACGCGATCGCGACCACCCTTCTTAGCCCGATACAGCGCCTTATCCACCAGCGAAATCAACCCATCTTGGCTGCCACCCCACTCCGGCAGGGCCCCTACGCCGCAAGAAATCGTCGCCTGAATTGTCTGCTCCTTATACTGAATCACCGTCTTCTGAAACGCCCGACGCAGCGATTCGGCCCGCTGATAAGCCTCCGTCATCGTCATACCTGGCATCGCCACAATAAACTCTTCCCCGCCATACCGGCAGGCAATATCGCTCTCGCGCACATGGTGACGAATCACCTCAGCAAACACCTGGAGCGCGCAGTCTCCCGCCTGATGTCCATAGGTGTCGTTTACCCGCTTAAAGTTATCCACATCGATCAAGATGAGCGCCAGCGGCGTGCCCGATCGCTTCGCCTTAGAATACTCAGCCAGCAGTGCCTCTTCAAAGTAGCGCCGGTTGAACAGCTTTGTTAACCCATCCCGCACAGCCTGCTCTCGCAGCTGCCCCTGCAAAGATTCAATCTTTTTTAATCGCTGAGCTAGCAAGTCATTAGTACGCTTCAGCTCCAGCTGAGTTTGCCGCTGAATTTCATTCGTTTGCTGAAGCGTGAGCTGCGTCTCATGCTCTTCTGTCACATCGCGGATTACCAGCAGCTTGCCCGTCGGTCGCTGCTCTTGATTGCACAGCAGCCGCAGCCGAAAGTTGATGTGTAAAGGAGGCTCCTGACAAATACTCACCAGCACTTCCGTATTCTCTTCTTTCTTGCAGTGAAGCAACAGACTAGGCCACTCAGCTAAAACCGTTGCCACTGGAGCACCCAGCCACCTCGGCTGACCAGACGCCAGCGGAATATCTGCCGTTATTGCCGTGGTCATCCTATAGGTAAACTGCGCCGCCGCCGGGTTCATATCAATCACCCGGTCTTGCATATCCAGCACTAGCACGCTGTCGCCCATACTTTCAATCAGCGTGTCGCGGGCAATCGGCAGCAGGTCAAACAGGCGAAAGCGAAACAGACTGGTAAAGTACACCAGTCCCGTCACCAAAAAGCTCATGGGCAGTAGGCTAATACCAGGCGGCACTAACTCCAGCACATAGAGCATCCCAACCAGCAGCGGCGGCGCGGCGCTAATCATCACCGTAATTGCCTGCTGTCGGTAAATTTTCTCTAGGGTTGTCACCGATCTGGCCACCAGCAAAGAGCCCGTGATCACATAGATGTAAAACCAAGCGGCAATCCACAGGTAAGCCGGGCCATTGTGAAACGTCAGCAGGTGAGAGTTTTCCACACGAGCAAATCTGGTCCATACCTGTTGGTGCCAGGGGTTCGTGACCACCAGCAGCATATTAAATATGGGGATTGCCCACACCAAGCCTCGACGCTGAAGGGTCAGCCACTGACTGCGGTAGGTAAAGTGCAGGGTAAACGTAAAAAATAGAGCGGTGACCGCGCTAGAGAGAATCGCTTCAGCTTTGGCCCAAAAGATAATGCTTGCGGTAGAAAGAGAGGCGGTGCCCATAGCCCCAGCAACTGCGTAGGCGGCGATCGCAATCATTAGCCAAGTAAACGGCTTTGTCGCCGGAGCCTCCGCCCGTCGAATCCAGGCCATAAAAGCAACACAACCCGAAATCACTGTCGTCAGGCACAGGATTGCAAAATAAGGATTCTCTCTTAGCAGCATATTCAATAACGATTATCAAGGACTCCACCCAGTCGGCATACGTTGCGATCGCCCGCGACATCCGCCTTCCTTGCAGCGTTCCCTGATTGATTGATATGACCGCTAGAACAGACATAAACCTAGAAAAAGCACGGGATACTCCGTTTTAATCCTATTTTTGTTATTAACGACATCTCATAGATTGTACGGAGAGCGTATAGTAATTAATCACAGCCTCTTCTTGCGTAATTGCTTTTATTTGTACCCCCATGTATCAGCCTCTCTCCTTCCTGAAGAGTCTCCTCCTAAACAGCCCCTTTTTTAAGCACCCCCCACTCAAAGGCACCTTATTCAAAAGCACCCTACCCATCCTCACCCTCGGCCTCCTGCACAGCTGTAGTCAACCCCAGTCAGAAGCCCCCGCCAGCGTCATCATGGAAGATATCGAATTTTCCACCTACGTCACAGATGACAAAACCCGCTCGCTCAAGCTCGATCTGTACCAGCCCAAACCCTTACGCGCAGCCCCGCTTCCCGTCATTGTGTACATCCACGGCGGCGGCTGGGAAGAGAGCTCTCGCAAAGCCTGCCCCGGAGAGCTGCTCAGCCAGTATGGCTACGCCGTCATCTGTCCTAGCTATCGCTACAGCTACGAGGCCAACTTTCCCGCCCAAATTCACGATGTCAAAGCAGCGGTTCGCTGGATCAGAGCCAAGGCCTACATCCATCACCTCAACCCAGAGCGCATCGGCGTCATTGGAGAAGCCACTGGCGGCCATCTGAGCGCCCTACTCGGCACATCTTCTGGCATAGAAGAACTCGAAGGCGAACAGGGCTACACTGATTTTTCTAGCGACGTTCACGCCGTTGTCGATTGGCACGGTCCTATTGACTTTGCTCAAGTCCCCCTCGCCTTTGAAGGCAGCCCTTCTGCCAAAGAATTCAAGCAGCTAGCCGATCGCCCCTGGGCCAATCTCACCTGGGCCACCACCCGACTTATCGGTGGCCCCATACATGAGAACCTCGAACAGGTCGCACTTGCCAACCCCATTACTTTCATTACCGAAGACGATCCCCCTTTCCTAGTGCTCCACAGCGAAAACGATAGCCTAGTTCCTGTCGAGCAAAGCGAACTCTTAGTAGAAGCCTTAAAAGCTCACGACGTAGAAGTTGACTTTTATCTCAAAGAAGAGCTTAGCGACGACGTAGCCCATTCGTCAGAAAACAGCAGTACTGCTGAGGCAGTGAGTTCTGAAGCGATTGATCCTACAGTACTCGGAAAAACAATGTCGTTCTTTTATCGTCATCTGAAATATGGTGACGGCTACGAGAGTGCGCAAAAACAATAGAGAATCTTCAAAAGACTGCGACGGCATTGTCAAGTTGGCTAGAGCGGATGCATAACGCCAAGACGAGGCAAGGCCCTAACGTAGTGATGCCCCTTGGGCTATACGCACTTTGCTATGCGCTATGTGCCTTACATAATGCAACAATGCGACAAAATCGACAGTTGGCGCTCGATCACAGGGAGTAGTGCGTTGTCGGAGC
>JBCBDN010000316.1:0-4532 GCA_038529685.1 Cyanobacteria bacterium J06598_1
GTTTCCTCAATTCTGAACTGCAGGTCAGGGTTAAGCAGCAAATAGCGAGTCAGATACTGCTGCCCATAAAGTAAATCGCGCTGCCAGAAATAGTCTTTGACCTGCTCATGAATCGGCTGTGTGGGGTTGTGAATGGTTCGCGTGTAGTAAGAGGGTTCATCGCTTTTTTGGATGAGAATATAGCCAAAGTTCACCGCCTTTAAATCCGCTGACTGGAAGTTGTTGAGCCAGTCGTTAAGTTCGTGGGTGTAGGCTTCGTAGGTTTGGCCAAAGGGGGCGTGGCTGTGAGGAACAGAAAACAACATTTCGTCGCGATCGGCGGTACAAAGGAGAAGCTGATGGGCGCTACCGCCTATCCACCAGCTGGCCAGCTTAGGCTCGTAGGTCGACACATCGACCAAGTCAGTGACAATGAACAGCCTGCCCTGTGGGGTAAGATGCTGAGCGCCGCCGCGAATAATCGCAGCGAGAATGTCTTCACCGGTGCGGCCACCGTCTCTGAAGCGAAGTTCGTGATTAGGGCTCGGAACAAAGGGCGGATTGGCGAGGATGGTATCGAAAGTGCGCGTCGCAACAGGCTCATACAGGGAGCCCAACTGAATATTGATGTTGAGTATGCCGTTGAGCTGAGCATTGAAGCGAGAGAACCGAATCGCTCTGGGGTTGATGTCAACCGAGGTGACATGCTCAGCATAGCGGCTGGCGACCAGCCCCTGTACGCCGCTGCCACAGCACAAATCCAACACCTGATCCGAGAGATATTGCGGCGCGGTATACACCAGCCCCATACTATCTGCACCCAAATACATCACAGGATCTTCAGTAATTTTGTCTTCTTCAAAGAACATGTACCGATGGTCAGTGGCGATGTAGAGACCTTCTACACAAAAGAGATCTACGCGGGATGCCCACTGAGATGCTAATTTAGGGTCTGACTGCGATTCTGACTGCGAGTCTGACTGCGATGATAACGGCGCAGAAGAATCATCTTTTTGGGGTCTTGGAATCAACAGACCAATTTCAATCAGCTGATTGAACAGCGTCGGCGTAAGCAGCTCACGTAAGCGTGATTCATCGAGGGCTACTCGTAGCAAGAACAATCGAATAAAGTCACCGAGATCGGTCTTCGGCAGACTGAATCGGTCGTAATAGTGAAAGTAAGTTGATTCTATGGACTGGAGAGACTCTACAGCAAGGGCCGAGCAAATTGCTGTGGCGGTATAGCCAGCTTTGCGAAGGCGGTGGTGCAAAATCTTGAGCGTGCTGCGAGCAGAGAAAGCAGGATCAGCAAAAGCCTCAAAGGTTTGAAGATGGGTTCGCTTCGCTTGCAGAGCAGCTCTACTGACGGGTTTTGAGAACGCCGCCAAGTCATCAACAGCAGGATCTGGCTCCACATAGCTTTCAGCCAAAAGACCATATTTAGCAAGCTGCTGCGTGGCCCATACTAACCGCTCGGCTAATTCTGCATGGGTCAAGCGTAGCTCAAGGCGGATCCGCTCTTGCCAGCCTGAAACAGCTGTGAGCATATCTAGCAACAGCTTGATGTCGGTAAAGCTATAGACGGTGGGTTCAACCCGTTCACTCAGGTCAACCAGGGTAGACTCACCCAGTGGATCTAAAAGCAACACAACGGTTTTAGAGAGCTGGGTTTGCAGCGGATTATCGAAGGGCGCGGCGGGGAAAAGTCGGCTGGTTTCTTTGTATTTGCCCCCTTGAGTCGAGAGTTTTTTGAGCTCAGCTAAAGACCAAGGGCAGCTTTCTCGCTTATCCCAAAACAGCGCTTCATCGAGCTGCTGCATGAGCTCACTTACCGCTGGAATCGCCTCAGCCAAGCCAGCGGGCGTCGGGGTTTCATACACTTTGCTCAAATGTTCTTCATAGTTCTGCACCTTGACATGGCGCTTAGAAATCCAGAAGTTCTCTAAGGCAAGGTAGTCAATATCGGTATTAAGAAACGTCTGAATCGCTTCTTCGGGCGTTTCTACGATGGGCTGACCGGCGACATTAAAACTGGTGTTGAGTAGTACGGGCGGGCCCTGGCGAAGATTTACCAGCTGGTGGCAGAGGCTGTGAAAGTAAGGATTAGCTTCTGCAGTGACTGTCTGCACTCGGCCGGTGCCATCTACATGAGAAACTGCTGGAATTTTGGCCTGGTATTCTGGGCGAATAGGGGGTACCAGCAGCATAAAGGGTGCCGCATGGTCGAGCTTGAACACTTCACTAGCAGACTCTAGCGGAATGACCGGGGCAAATGGGCGAAAGGCTTCTCGGAATTTTACTCTGGCGTTGATAATGTCTCGCATGCGCTCGAAGGTGGGGTCCACCATAATTGAGCGATGGCCAAGCGCCCTAGGGCCATATTCTGCGCCGCCTTCAAACCGGGCAACAATGTGGCCTTGGGAGAGCGCCTTGGCACTGCGATCGCGCATTTGTTCTGTAGAGAGTTCTTCCATCTCAACCGCATTAGCAAACTGAGCGATCGCAGCTCGACACTGAGGCGCCTTATAGGGCTTACCCAGGGTCGCCTGAGTCAATCTTGGCCGATGCATACCACTCGCCTGCGCGTAGGCCCACAGCGCACAGCCAGCGGCAATTCCACCATCTCCAGCTGCCGGAAAAATGAACATGTCTTCTAAATTCAGCTGATGCAGCAGCTGGTAGTTAGCCACAGAATTGAGCCCTATGCCACCGGCAACACAAAGCTTTTTCAGGCCCGTTTCCTGCATCGCTACCCGCACAATATGCTGAAGCGCCTGCTCTATCTCCTGCTGCACTTTGTAGGCCAAATCGACTAAATAGGCTCGCAGATATGGCTTGCCTTCACCGGTGTCATACAGTTTCTCTAGCGCTGCTATCTCCAAAAAGATATCGTAAGCAGAAATACCCAAGCTGTAGCTACTGGGCTGACATTCAATCCAGCGATGCAGGTTAGGCTGCTCGCCACCAAAGGGGGCCAAGCCCATCAGCTTGCCAGCTTCAGCATGACTCATTTCCGTCCCTGAAATTCGGCTCAAAAAGCCCGCTTTTCGCGTGACATATTCATACAAAAACCCCAGGGTAGATAGGCCCGCCAAGTGAGCTGTGACTTTTTCACTGTGCAGCGCACTCAGGGCGGCTGTGCCACTGCCTCGATAAAGTGTGTAGGACTCTGTTTGGTGCGCATCATCGGTGCTGCCAGAGCCATCGGCTACGAGCACAATTGCTTCGTCAAACCCAGAAGGCCAAAAAGCTGAATAAGCATGGGCCAAGTGATGGCTAGGAATTTGAGTTACTCGCTGAGCGATACTTTCGGGAAGCACTTTGCGGGCAATCTCAGGCCCAAAGTCTTTACCCGGCATGTTAGGTGTAACAGACGCTAAGTCACCCAGGGTAATTCCCGCATGGTCCAAGCAATAGCGAATGGCTTCTGCGGGCATTTGAATAGAAGAGGCAACACCTGGAGACTGCATCATGAAACCCAAACTGTACTTTTGTCGGTCTAGGCGCTCTTGCTCAATCGCGACAACAATTTCGCCATCCTTAACGATGGCGACAGAACGCTCATGGCCAAGGTTAATTCCCATATGGAAAGTCATAATTCAATGCTCTGGTGATGTGATAAAAGAACAGTAAAAGTGAAGAAAAATAGCAGGTTTCAAAAGCTATATCCACTGATTTTTCAGGCTTTTTAACTGTGCTTAAACAGCAGAAAATAATGGCAAATTTTAAATTTTTTCAATAAAAAATAGAGGCAATAGGTATTTTTACCGAAGAAATGCTAACCGTTTTTAGCATGCTATGCCTATAAAAATACGCCCAGCAAAACAATATTTAGAGTATCAGTTATATCACTTAGGTTACATTTTTAATAATGTCTTCTGTCAGACAATTATTTTAGAAAATTTGTGTACTTTTTGTAATATTTAATAATGCCTGCACCATCCACATCGGCTTGCCGTAGCAAAGCGGAATTGTTGCATTCACGGCATCCCTAACCTTCACACTCACCCAGAAATCTGATGACTCCAGAGGCCATCGTTCGCGATATATGTGCTGAATTTAACGGCGTTGTCCCAAAATCTAGCTGGGGCGAGACTTCTCTGTTCTACAACCCCGGCAATCTACTGCCCAACGGCGTTTATTTTTGCACTATTAAAGAAAAAGACGGCGAGAACGACAAAGCCTCTCAACTAAGCCGTGAGGGCATCTTTCGACTAGCGATAGGACTACCGAAAAAAACTTACGTCAGCTTGTTTTCAGCCAAGCCACCTCGACCGAAAAAAGGCGGCATTGTATCTACCGGACACGATTTCACACGGCTAAATGAACTGATGCCACATCCTATTTATGCTTGGATGGGTTGGGTGCAGGTTCTATCGCCAACAACAGAAACCTTCACCCAAATTCTGCCGCTGATACAGGAAGCGCATACGGCCGCTGTAGAGAAGTTTAAAAAGAAAACAGCTGTCAAAAAAGATTTGAGTATCTAGCGAGTCTGATATTTTTCGCAACCCCCATCACCAGGAATGAGGATCGAATAGGATTCATACTCG
>JBCBDN010000317.1:0-4496 GCA_038529685.1 Cyanobacteria bacterium J06598_1
AGGCACTGCTTGAGCTTTGCCAAACCCTCTGCCGGGTCAGAGGCACGCACCAAACAGTGAATGTGTCCTTCGGTTTGAAGGAGTAGTTCATGCAGGATAAACGCCCCCAGGAAGCCAGTTGCACCGGTTAAAAGAATATGGTTAGTTTGGTGTGAAGCCTCAGCAACTGATGGTGCCTGAGGATGGATTTCGGGTGGAAGCTGAATATCTTGCTGCCAGTCTGCGGATTCTGTTGATTGAGGGGTGTTTCTTTTAAAGGCTGAGGGGTCACTCTTTTGAGTGGCGCTATCGGGTGCATGTGTATTGACTGCGCTGCCTTTGAGTAGGGCAATGATGGCGGGTTTGTTTGCTTTGAGTTCAGCCGTGAGGGCTGGTGTCAGGGCTCCTTTGGGTGCGTTACAGCGAAGCGTGTCGCCTTCTAGCCAGAGACGGATGTCGAGAGTTTGGAGATGGTCTAGGAAAGGCGTGAGGGTGTCGGAAAGCATGGAAGACGGTTCACTGTGCTGGCGGGGAAGGCTAGAGCTTTGAGCTGTTGGAAATAGGGAAGTTGTTGATTGATGTGTTGGATGAATAGAAGGCGTGGGAATGGGCGTGTTTTTTTTGTTCGTTGTAGCGATTGGCGTGAGGTTAATTTGATGTTGCCCGAGAAGGCGGCCGCACTCTCTTTCTTCTTGTAGGCATGCTTCAATCAGTTGATTGGATTCTAGAATAGGTGGTGCATCCGGGGCGTAGTCAATTGAGGTGATGTAGGTCAGCCAAGGTTCTTGACCCATGGCGTAGATATAAACTTGCTGAGGGTTGAGCTGATTGACTAGGGCTAAGGCCCGCTCGGCATTAGATCCGTCTAGGCGGCGGCTTTGGGCTTGGGCGTGAGGAACAGAATTGGGAAGGAGTGGGCCGTATGCCCAGGTGTAAGGGGCTCCCTCGCATTCCATCCCGAGAAATAACAAATCTAGGTCACCGAGCAGATGATGGATATGGGCATAAAGATTGGGATCTAAGTTGTTGGAATCGGCAGCACAGAGGATAGAGCGGCCTTTGAGGGTGATCCAGTAGGCATTTTTGGTGGTGATATTGAGATCGCCATGTTCGCCAAGGACAGGAATACTGGTGATGCTGCCATCAGGCAAAGGGATGCTGTCTAGTTCGTCTAGCGTGAGCGTTTGCGAAAAGCCGATTTTCTGAAGGGCGAGTTTGAGGGAGGGATCCAGAAGAGAGCCTTTTTGACTGCTGGGTACGACCACATGCTTGATTTTATGCCGCAGTTGCAGCAAGGTTTCAAACATGACGTGATCCTGATGATTGTGCGTGATTAGGGCATAGTCGATGGTTTCGGGTAAATCGATGTAGCTATAGCGGGCCATGCCTGTGGGGTGCTCGTAGCTGACAAGTGGGTCGCACAGGATGGAGATCTCGGCGGTTTCGATCAGGACACAGGCATGGCCAAAATAGCGAACTCTGATGCCATCACCTTGATAAGGCGATGGTTTTTGGGGTGATTCAGCGGTAAAGAGGCTGTAAAAGAAGGAAAGCTTTTGCTCAGGGATGTTGAAAAGGGTGGCGATCGCACTGACAGATCCCGCAGTATGACGCATCTGAAATAGCTGATCTAGTCGAGGATCTGCAAAGGGAATCGATAAGAATAAACTGCTGTCATCGGGTAAGCGAGGTGTGCTCATCACAAAGGCTCGCTCGTCGCAGTCGGCAATGCGAAGGGCGATGCTTTGGCTCGCAGTGCTGTAGTATTCGCTGCGGTACAGTAAGCCTTCTATAAAGCGAATGGAGGCACTATTGTTGGCATCGTATACGAGTTCTACGTAGCCTTTTAGTGCTTCTGGGATCTGGTCATAGAGCGGTTCGAGAGATTGGCCGGGGGGATGGTTGGCAAGCTGGGTACGGAGGTGGGTGATCGCATGACTCAGTCCCAAAAATTGACTTTGTTCTTCTTTTGTTTTTTCAAGGAGCGATCGCACTTCACCCACTCGGCTCGCCGGATGCTGAATAAAGGGCCCACCCATCATCGCCGGATCACGCAGCGTCGTCTCATGCACTTCCGGTGCATCCACAAACGACTGCATCACCTGAATCTGCGACTGCGTAAGATACCGCGAAGCCGTGGCAGGCGGAATCAAATAGCTCCACGCATACCACTGATTAATCAGTGGCTCGACAATGACATCGGGCTTCAAATAGCCTATAAAATCTTTCAGTACCGCGTCGTTTAAGGGCTGATTACGTTCGTCTCTCTTAATCACAGTGCTATTTCCTCCCGTTCTTCATCCCTACTCACGGGCTGCTGCATTTGAGCTAGCCGTTGCTTTTGCTCTATTCGCTGCGCCAGCGTTGCCACCGTCGTCGCCTCAAATAAATCAATCACTGTAATCTCCACTTCAAATACATTTAGCAGCTGAGCAACGAGCTGAGTCGCCAGCAATGAATGACCGCCTAGCTCAAAGAAATCATCATAAATACCGACCGTTTCTTGAGACAGTACCTGGGAGAATATCTGTGCGAGAGACTTTTCCGCATCGCTGCGTGGCGCAACTTGAGGTTGAGAAGAGGTCGCAATCGGCGCTGGTAAAGCCTGCATATTGACCTTGCCATTAGGGGTGAGTGGCAACGCGGGTAACCACATAAACACAGAGGGCACCATGTACTGAGGTAGCGTTTCCGCTACAAATTGGCGAATCTCTGTGGGGGTTGCTTTTTCTTGGTTAGCTGTGACCGCTGGCACACCATAAGCGACTAGTCGTTTATCACCGGGCGTATCTTCTCTCACTGCAACCAGCGTGGTTTTCATGTGTGGGTGAGATTGTAGAATGCGTTCTACTTCGCCTAGCTCAATCCGAAATCCGCGGATTTTAGTTTGCGTGTCGATGCGCCCCAGGATTTTGATTCGACCATCAGGCAAGTAGGTGGCGAGGTCGCCGGTTTTGTAGAGGATGGTCGGTGGGTTTGGACTATCTGCTGCGCAGACACTGCGTGAACGACTCCGCTCAGCCCCCGTAAAGTTAGGTACTGTTACAAAAGGATTTTGGATGAATCGTTCAGCCGTTAGCTCTGGGCGATTTAGGTATCCTCGGGCAATGCCAGTGCCGCCAATATGGAGTTCTCCTACAACGCCGATGGGGAGAAGTTGAAGATTGTTGTCTAAAATGTACAGCTGTTTGTTGGTGCTAGGTAGAAGCGTCGGTTCCACAGGGTGGCTGTTGCCGCAGGGCACCATGCTGGCATTCACAGTGGTTTCGGTAGGGCCGTAGGCGTTAATGAATAGGCGGTTTTGGCTCCAGGTTTTGATCAGTTCTGGGGCGGGTGCTTCGCCACCGACGAGGACCATACGTAGATGAGGAAAACCTCTATAAGGAACGCTAGTGAGCGCAGAGGGGGTAATCGTGATGTGAGTGACTTGGTGGCGGGCAATGAGATCGCTTAGCCCCGGTCCTGGGAGAAGCCTTTCGGCAGGCGCAAGCAACAGCTTAGACCCGCTGGCCAGCGCCATAATTATTTCAGGAACGGAGGCGTCAAAGCTAAAAGAGAAGAATTGTAGAATGCAGTCGCCAGGGCGCACATCACAGACACGAATTTTGTCTTCGGTAAGGTTGACAAGGCCGCTGTGTGGAACAAGAACGCCTTTGGGCTTGCCAGTGGATCCAGAGGTGTAGATGAGATAGGCGAGATTCTCGGGTGTGACGTCACTTGAAGGGTTTGTCAGTGGCTGGCTCTCGGGCCAGTCTGTATCTAGATTCAGCCGCTGGGTGGTCGTTTTGGCCGTAATGGATAAGTGACTTTGAGTCAGCAGAATAGAAACTTGAGCGTCGTCTAGCATGTAGGCGAGGCGCTCTGCGGGATAGGTGGTGTCGAGCGGGAGATAGGCTCCACCGGCTTTAAGCGTGGCAAGCAGGGCGATGATCATCTCAGGTGATCGCTCTACACAAATGCCCACGATGCTTTCTGGGCCGACGCCGAGAGATTGCAGGTGATGGGCGAGTTGGTTACTGCGCTGATTGAGTTCGCTGTAAGTAAGTTGGGTGGTGAGCTGTTGTGTGGCTGCGCCGTTATCGAATATGAGAGCGATCGCATCTGGATATTGCTCAGCTTGTTCTTCAAACAAATGATGAAAACAACAGTCTTGGCGATAATCCTTTTGTGTGTCATTCCAATCCACTAGCTGTTGCTGCTGCTCTATAGGTGTGAGCATAGGTAGTTCAGCCAGCGGGCCATCTGGCGTCGCTGCGATTGACGATAGCAGAACTTTGAAGTGACCGACCATTCTCTGAATGGTCTCAGGCTTAAACAAATCGCTGTTGTATTCAAACCCGCCCACAATGCCATCAGCTGTTTCGTATAGGTCAATGCTAAGGTCTAGCTTGGCTGTGATGAGTGACTGAGGGAGGCGCTTAAAAGTAAGGCCCGGTAGCGTAATGCTTTCCTGTGGTGGATTTTCTAAGCGAAACTTGACTTGGAAAAGCGGACTGTAGCTGAGGTCGCGTTCAGGT
>JBCBDN010000318.1:0-4488 GCA_038529685.1 Cyanobacteria bacterium J06598_1
ACGGTTGCCTCATCTACGAAGGGAAGCCCTTTTGCCACATCTCGAACAACAACTTCTGCATGGGTCTGTTGTTCTTTTAATTGGGTGATGAGTTCATCTGTCAGCTGACGGCTAACGGAATTTTTGTAGCGCGCGCTGGAATCAATGCGAAGAATTTTCATAGTGTGCGTGATAGGAAGTGTGCGTGATAGGAAAGGTTGAATATGAACGATAATCAGTCTTGAAAAAACCAGTCTTGAAAAAACCAGTCTTGAAAAAACCAGTCTTGAAAAAACCAGTCGAACTTTAGACTTTGCATGTCGCCACCGTTGTTGTCGATAGCGGCGTGCAAAGTCATGCTTAAGACATGGGGCAGGCAGTGCTACGCCGCCAAATCAAACAGCAGAACTTCTGTCGCGGCTTCACTGCCCGTAACTGCAACAGATTCTAAGTCTGCAAAAGCAGCGCCGTCCCCAGCTTTGAGCGTTTGACCATCTAGCTGAAGCGCGCCTTTTACCACCTGAAGCCAAGCCTTACGGTTAGGCGCCAGCTCATAGCTCAAACGCGTCCCCTCTTGAAGGGTCGATGCATACAGACTCATGTTCTGATGAATGGTGACAGACCCTTCTCTGCCGTCGTTAGAACCGACTAGCCGCCACTGATCTTGGCGAGTATCCGGCGCAAAGTGCTTTTGCTCATAGCCCGGTTTGATGCCTTTCTCTTCTGGCAGAATCCAGATTTGTAGGAAGTGAACAGGATTCTCTTTGGAAGCGTTCATTTCGCTGTGGGTAACGCCGGTGCCCGCGCTCATCCGCTGTACGTCGCCGGGGCGAATTACAGAGCCAGTGCCCATGCTGTCTTGATGGGCCAGTTCGCCTTCAATCACGTAGGAGATAATTTCCATATCGCGATGACCGTGCGTACCAAAGCCCGCGCCCGCAACAACCTTGTCTTCGTTGATGACACGCAGGTCGCTGAAGCCCATATTTTTGGGGTCCATATAGCCGCCGAAGGAAAAAGTGTGCTGACTGTTGAGCCAGCTGAACTTAGAAACGCCACGGTCTTCTGCTTTGCGAATTGCTAACATCGGGGGTCTTTCCCTCCAAAGGTTTGTTTGCTTGTTTCTATTATGTATTGGCCTCAATAAAATAACAATAGTCAATTTTATGCGCACTTTGTATCCTTTTTGAATACAATAAGAGAGCCGATATCTGAGAGCCAATGGACAAGCTAGAAAGTATGCGGGCCTTTGTAGAGGTGGTGAACCATAGCGGATTTGCAGCGGCTGGTAGGCATTTGGACCAGTCGCGCTCGGTGGTGAATAAGCTAGTGGCAAACTTGGAGAAGGACTTGGGGGTGCAGCTGCTACAGCGCACCACTCGTAAGGTGAGCCCGACAGATATGGGGCGAGCTTACTATGAGCGCTGTGTGGATATTTTGGCGGAGGTGAAGGCGGCAGAGCTGTCGGTGATGCAGATGCAGGCTGAGCCGAAGGGGACGCTGCGACTGAATGCGCCGATGTCGTTTGGGACGATGCATTTGGCAGCGGCGATCGCAGCTTTTATGCACCGCTATCCTGACATTCAGGTGCAAATGACCCTGAGCGATCGCTTTATCGACCTAATTGAGGAAGGCTTTGATGTCACGCTCAGAATTGCTGCTGAAGATGCGGAAGAGACTTTGGTGACCCATGCGATCGCCCCTATCCGCCTAGTCCTCTGCGCCTCCCCTGAGTATCTGAAACTGCGTGGCACACCTACCCATCCCGACGACTTGCGCCAGCATGACTGCTTGAAATATGGTCATTTGGCCACCGGCAGCAAGTGGCACTTGATGGGTCCCGATAAGACTTATGCGGTGCCGATTCGCTGCCGGTGCTATTCCAATAATGGTGAAGTGTTGAGAGAAGGTGCGATCGCGGGTGTTGGCATTGCCCTACTCCCCACCTTCATCGTCGGCAGCGCTCTAAAAGCAGGCTCGCTAACGACTGTGCTGCCAGACTATAGCCCCGCCCCAATTTCTGCTCGTCTCTGCTACGCAGCCAATCGCCACCTATCTACCAAGATTCAGCTGCTAACCGCGTTTTTACAGGAGTGGTTTGAGTCTCCCGCTTGGGATTCTGTCTAACCGTTCTGCACCAAAATATTCTTAGCAACGACCTTGAGCGCTGGAAAGCCAGTCGAGGTGATAATAGCGTCACCTGTATGAACGGTCTCCTGATAAACATCGTTAACTAGCCTCAGTACGGTCACTTTGCCGCGCTGTCGATCCACAATCCAGTACTCTGGGATGCCCCACCACTGGTATTGTTCTCGTTTCCAGATATAGTCACGCTTGTAGTTATCGCTGGTGTCGCTTCCCCTGCTGACAACTTCGACGACCAATGCAGGTGCAGGCATTCCTAACCGAACAGAGCTGTAGTTGACCTGCTCTAATAGGGTTAGATGTTCAGGTTGCAAAATCATCACGTCCGGTTTTCGGCTGCGTCTCTTATCGCCTATCGGATTAACTTCTAGCTCTGTATCTCCGATGCAGACACGGTCCATTAACCCTGGCAAGTTAAGAAAGTAGTAGCTTAGTCGAACCGCAGAGCGCCGGTTCCTATCGTCTTCTGGCGGCAATTGAATGACTTCTCCAGTGCTAAGCAGGCGGTAGTCTCCATCACCTAGCGTGCAGTTATCTAGGTATTCTTGGTAGCTCTGATAGCGAGTCAGTGTATAGGTCATCAAATGCTGCCTTGAAATGATCCATGCTTCTAAGGTAGCTCATTGAGTCTTTTCTAAAGCCTGAGCTAATGCGAACCAGATCTATGTAGAGACTGAGACAGAAGATGTATCGGACTGCTTAGCTTTTGTTTTAGCCAGTTCTTCTGAGACCGCAGCGACTTCTTTTAGTCGGGCGGCTTCTACCACTTCTTCATCCACCTCTTCTGGTTCTAGCGGGTCTGTGAAAGCGTCGTTATCTTTTTCAGAAGGTGGTTTTGGGCTTTCGGCCTTCGGCTGCTTTGGCTCTGGCTGTGTTGGTTCTGGTACTACAGCTTCTGGTGTTATGGCTTCTGGCGCGGCTGTAATTGTTTGAACGACCGAGCTTTCAGCTGCTTCAGTTATGTTGACTTCGTTTGTTTCAGTGACGGTGGCCGAGTCGGCTTGGCTGAGGGCCTCGGCTTCAATGTCTTCTTGAATGCGCTTAGAGACGAAAGAGATAAAGCTAATGCCAATAAATCCTGTGCTAAACAGCATCCAGCCATCAAGCACATACGTCATGAAATGGTTGAGTTCGCTAATAGACATAGGATGGCCTCTTGCTATAAGGAGGTTTAATCCGCCTATTATGCTTGTTTCACGGCTGAAATTCAACGGGACGTTGAGAGTCGTTACGGCAGGTCGTTACAGGTCAGGCACTCTTATATGGGGATGAAAGTCGTAAAATTAAAAGGTTATCTCACAGGTTGGCCTTGGTAGAGGCTTGCCTATTTTTTGCACTCGCTATGGTTTCTACTAGCACTCACTCGGTTTCGACTAGCTCTACGGTTTCTGCTTCGAGTTCTTCCGCTTCAGGGGCGAGCCACACCGCTGCTACTGCTCGGGTCGCTTCAGTTAGCCGCACCACGAAGGAGACTGACGTGCAGGTAACGCTGAATGTGGATGGCACCGGTAAGTGCACAGCCGATACGGGGATTCCGTTTTTGGACCATATGCTGCACCAGATTTCGTCTCACGGCCTGTTTGACCTAGAGGTGCGGGCAACGGGCGATATTGAAATTGATGATCATCACACCAATGAAGATGTGGGGATTACGCTGGGGATGGCGCTGAAAGAGGCGCTGGGCGATCGCAAAGGCATTACCCGATTTGGTCACTTTGTTGCGCCCTTAGATGAAGCTCTCGTGCAAATCTCTTTGGACTTTTCTGGTCGCCCTCACTTGAGCTATGGCCTCGACATTCCGACTCAGCGAGTAGGCACCTACGACACCCAGCTAGTGCGCGAATTTTTTGTGGCGATTGTAAACCATGCTCAGCTGACGCTGCACGTGCGTCAGCTTGACGGGCTAAATTCACACCATATTATTGAAGCGACCTTTAAGGCGTTTGCGCGGGCGATGCGGATGGCGGCGGAAGTAGACCCTCGAAGAGCCGGTACGATTCCAAGTTCTAAAGGTGTCCTTTAAGGCAGCGTCTTCTGCGGCCTGAACGTTGATATAGCAAAGCGCGGATGCATTCGCACTTTGCTATGCGCTATGCGCTCTACATAGTAAGGGCTGTAACTGTTCGTAGTGTCTAAAGCTAAGCGCGGAAGGCTATAAAAGGAGTGTTCGCATTAAAAAAGGGAGCGATGGTGAAATCGCCCCCTTGAAAGTAGATGTTCAGCAAAGATGCTGTTCACGCCTTTATGTTTTCTCACGCTTGTCAACGTCTGAATAGCAGCGTCTAAACAGCGTTTTTAGATGCGGTGAGGCTTGCGGCAGTTGCGCCATTGCTGAGCCGGTTGCGCCATGATTTTGGCGGTGGA
>JBCBDN010000319.1:0-4484 GCA_038529685.1 Cyanobacteria bacterium J06598_1
GAACGCCAGTGGCTGGATAGGCGTCGTCGTGGGGGCGCGATCTGCCCGTATCTCAACTTAAAAATCTTAAAAAAGCAGCACATGAGTAATTCATGTGCTGCTTTTTTAAGAGCGCTGATCTAGAAACTTAAGCCTCTACCAGACCTGCCTCATCCGACTTATCATTCTCGCCAATCGTCATTTCATCAATCACCAGTGCAGAGAGCGCCGGAATAGAATCATCGCCCGTAATCAAGCGCGCGCCGCGCTGACTGGTGAAATAGTGCCAACCCCACTGGAGCATCACCAGCAGCTTATTGTCGAACTCGACCAGATAGTAGATGTGAACAAAAATCCAGATAATCCAAGCTGGGAAGCCGGATAGCTTGGTGAAGCCTAGGTCTGCAACTGCTTCATTGCGGCCAATCACCGCCATGCTGCCTTTGTCCTTGTACTCAAAGGCTTCGACGGTTTTGTTCGCTAAGCGCTGCTTAATAGAGGTAGCCAAGTACTCGCCTTGCTGCATTGCAGTTGCTGCCGTGCCTGGGAGCGGGTTCTCGGTGTTGTGTGCGTAGTGCGCCAAGTCGCCCGCAATGAAAATTTCGGGGCAGCCCGGTACGCTCAAGTCAGGCTCTACAATGACTCGGCCGATTCTGTCTAGCTCTGCGCCGGTTTGCGCTGCGATCGCTTTACCCATTGGGGACGCTTTAATGCCCGCCGCCCACAGCACTGTGAATGCCTGAACCTTTTCTTCAGTGCCGCCGCTCTTGAGCGTGACGGTGTCGCCTTCAATGTTAGTCACTAGCGTGTTGGTGCGAACTTCTACGCCCAGCTTTTCTAAAGACTTTTTGGCTGCTACCGACAAGTCTCCGGGGTAAGGGGGCAAAACTCGGTCCATCCCTTCGAGCAAAACGACTTTGGTTTCGCCGGGGTTAATGCTGCGGAAGTCCTCTCGGAGGGTCTCGTAGGCCAGTTCGGCCAAAGCACCTGCAAGTTCTACACCTGTAGGGCCACCACCCACAATAAAGAAAGTTAGGAGGGCTTCGCGGCGAGCTGAGTCGGCTTCTTGTTCGGCTGCTTCAAAGGCTAGAAAAATGCGGCGGCGGACTTCTAGCGCGTCTTCAATGGTTTTCATTCCAGGTGCAATGTCTGACCACTCGTCTTTGCCGAAGTAATGGTGGCTGGAGCCCGTAGCCATAATCAGCGTGTCGTAGTCAACGGTTTCACCGTTTTTGAGCTGAATGGCCTTTTTCCCAGACTGAATGCCGACGACCTCGCCCATCACCACACGGACGTTCTTTTGCTTACTGAGTACAGAGCGCAGCGGGGAAGAAATATCACCGGCTGACAAGCCCCCAGTAGCGACTTGGTACAGCAGCGGCTGGAACAGGTGGAAGTTGCGCTTGTCAATTAAGGTGACGCGGACGTTGGTTTTGCCGAGCGATTTGGCTGCATACAAACCACCAAATCCACCGCCGACAATCACAACGTGATGAGGCGCTTTCTTGCTAGCAGGTGCTGGAGTGGAGACGGGTCGGTTCTGTAGAACTGCTGTCATAGCGAGCAACCAAAATATTTGCAACTTAACTAAAGTTTATATCTCTAAGCTCCCTTTTTTACCACTCTCTAATGATGACTTCATCGGAATTTGTTGTGGTGGAGATATCGGTATATACGGGCGAAAGGCTGGAGGAGACTTGGGTTTACAGTTCCCAGTCATTTATCTTTTGACGATGGAAATACTGAGTAATTAGACCTAATTTTATAGATATGAGGCGGGTGCAGGTGCGTGAAAGTGCGATCGCCTCCCGCTATCTGCTTATCTATAGCCTTTACAAAGCTACAAAATTGTAAAGTTGGCCACAAATGTCACGCGGTAATGGTGTCATTTAAAGAAGCATGCGCGAGGAGCTTAAATAACGTGGGGTTAATTGTTCAAAAGTACGGCGGCACTTCGGTCGGCACTGTAGAGCGGATTCAGGCGGTTGCTGAGCGAATTAAAGCGACGGTGCAGGCAGGGAATTCAGTAATTGTGGTGGTTTCTGCGATGGGCAAGAGTACCGATGTGCTCGTGCAGCTAGCCAGTGACATTTCGCACAATCCAAGCCGACGAGAAATGGATATGCTGCTCTCGACCGGGGAGCAGGTGACGATTGCTTTGCTCAGCATGGCACTCCATGAGCAGGGGCAAGCTGCAATTTCTTTGACCGGAGCCCAAGTCGGCATCGTTACGGAGGCTGAGCATACACGTGCGCGCATTTTGAACATTAAAACCACGCGGCTAGAGCGACACCTCGGGGAAGGCAAGGTGATTGTGGTCGCTGGCTTCCAAGGCATTAGTAGCAGCGACCAAGGAGACGATGTAGAGATTACGACTTTGGGACGTGGGGGATCGGATACCTCTGCGGTGGCGCTGGCGGCGGCGATGCAGGCGGAGCGCTGTGAAATTTACACAGATGTATCAGGGATTTTGACCTCGGACCCTCGGGTGGTGCCTACTGCGCAGCTGATGGAGGAGATCACCTGTGATGAAATGCTGGAGCTGGCTAGCCTGGGGGCGAGCGTGCTGCATCCTCGAGCAGTGGAGATTGCCCGCAATTACGGCATTATGCTGGTGGTGCGCTCGAGCTGGACGGATGAGCCAGGAACCAGGGTGACTTCGCCAAAGCCGCATCCTCGGGCTTTGGAAGGGCTAGAGATTGCTAACCCCGTGGATGCTGTGGAGTTTGATGCGGACCAGGCAAAGGTGGCGCTGCTGCGGGTACCCGATCGGCCTGGAGTGGCGGCGCAGGTATTTGGTGAGGTGGCAGACCAGTCGCTGAATGTGGATTTGGTGATTCAGTCGATTCATGAGGGGAACTCGAATGATATTGCGTTTACGGTGCGATCGCATTCCCTCACCCAAGCCCAAAGCGTAGCCGAGCACATCGCCCCTGCCCTACGCAGCCAGCCAACCGCAATCGATGAAGCTGAAGTGCAGGCCGAGGGCAATATTGCCAAAATCAGTATTGCTGGGGCCGGGATGATTGGCCGACCGGGCGTGGCGGCTGGCATGTTTTCAGCGCTGGCGGCGGCTGGGGTGAATATTCAGATGATCTCGACTTCTGAGGTGAAGGTAAGTTGTACGGTGGCTGAGGCAGATGGTGATAAGGCGATTGAAACTCTCTGCAATCACTTCGATGTCAAAAGCTCTCCAGCCCGTCTGGACCATGCTCAATCTCTAAAGTCAGAAAACTTACCCTCGGTTCGTGGGGCAGCGCTGGACTTAAAGCAGGCGCAGCTCGCTATTCGCTTTGTGCCCGATGAGCCTGGACTGGCCGCCCGAATTTTTCAGATACTGGCCGATCGGGGCATCAGCGTTGACATGATTATTCAGTCTCAGCGCAGTCGGCTGCACCGGGGCAAAATGACTCGCGATATTGCCTGTACGGTGGCTCAGGAGGATGCCACGCTGGCGCGAGATGTGCTGCAATCGGCAGCGGCGGAGTTGGGCTGTGGGGAAGTGCTGGTGAATGAGGCGATCGCAAAAGTTAGCGTGGTAGGCATGGGCATGATCTATCGCCCAGGCATTGCGGCTGTGATGTTCAAGGCACTTTCCGATGCCAGTATCAACATTCAAATGATTGCGACCTCAGAAATCAAAATCAGTTGCGTTGTACAAGAAGACCAGGGGGTAGCGGCTTTGCAGGTGGTGCATGCGGCGTTTGGCCTAGCCGATAGTGAAGTGGCTGAGGTAACAGCATGAGTCAAGATACCGGCATCTTTTTGGTGAGCGTGGCGCTGTTTGCAGGCTATTTGGTGTTCTCAGCAAAAACTGAAATGGGCACTCAGCTACCCTTTAAGTGGCCTTGGCGAAAGCATGAATAGTTGCGGCTTTATTCGTTGCTTATCTCGATTTTTGGGCAAATTTCCAGCTATGGAGGGATATCACCACTCGTATTAACTCGATAAATTTGAGATATTAATGATGTGCTTCTGGAGGTGATATTCACCCCACGCGGTTAACCGTGAATGGGTATGAAAAGTCTCTTCTCCAAAGCTGATAGTGATTAGCTGATGATTTGTCGTTAATCGTTTCACTGTAATCTTTAGAGAAAGAGAAAAGCCCCATGAACAACAATTTGATCGAGTCGTTCTACACCTGGTATCGTGGCGCATTGCGTCATCCAAAATGGCGCTGGGCCATTATTTTAGGGACCGCATTTTACTTGGTGAGTCCGTTTGATATCTCTCCTGATGTTATTCCCGTTATCGGCTGGTTAGATGATGGCGTGCTAGCGACTTTGCTAGTCACTGAACTATCTTCTTTGGCGATGGATTATTTGAAGAAGGGAAAAGAAGACGGCACGACTGTTGCTGATGCTGACGACGCGATTGATGTAGATGTTGAAGTTGGCTAATTCGACAATTCGATCAGAGAGTCTGATAGCCATAGCATCTGTAGAGTTGCTTAGGACACTACTATCGGCTGAAACCATTATGTAGCAACGGGCAACTCTACTAGC
>JBCBDN010000320.1:0-4483 GCA_038529685.1 Cyanobacteria bacterium J06598_1
CTATACGCACTTTGCTATGCGCTATGCGCTCTACATAGTAAGGGGTGTAACTGTTCGTAGTGTCTAAAGCTAAGCGCGGAAGGCTATAGCTTTCTTATTCTTTCGCTGGGGTCTTGTTATGAATCATCGATTTCTGCTGCGGCTGACCACTAATGTTGCCGTTGTTTTGCTCGTTCTTTCTTGCTTCGGGATTGTGCTGTGGGTAATTGATACCTTTTTGCAGTGGGATATTTTGCCCGATGCGATTAGTTTGCTGGTGCAGGCGCTGCTGGTGGCGAGTGGCATTATTGCAGCGGTGCTAGTGGTGATGAATGTGCTGCTGTCTTTGGCGTTGCTCGCAGAGGCGAGTGCGAGCCGCGCGAATCTGCCGAACTATGGCGTTTCGGCCAGGTTGAAGCGACGGGTTCGTACCAGCATTATTGCTTCGATTGTGGCGATCGCACTCCTTATCGGCGGACTCCAAATTACAAACCAAGTGCGAACCCGCGTGGCTAATCGCTCAGCCGAAGCCGACTTCATCCAAACGCAAGCTGACATGGATGAGTCGATGGCAGAAGTGTTGACCCTGTTTACACCAGAAATTTTAGACGGATTGGAGCAGGGTACGCTGGCTGAGAAAGGGCAGTTAGGCAACACCGTCAAACTGTTCAACTCAATCCAAACTTCTTTTCCGCATTCACCGGCCTTGGTGATTTTGACCCCTGCAAACCAACCGCCTTATAAATACTCACGCATTGATGTCAGCAGTATTAAAGCAAACAGTGCGGGCGAGACATCCTTGACGCCAGTGCTGTACACCAACTTTCCTAATAAGCAGGAAACAGATGTTGTTGAACAGCTACTAGCCGGTGAGATTAGTCCTTTGAGTGAGCCTTTGAAAGGCGCTGTGATTAACAATACCGTTCCTAGCTCTTGGGGAGTGCTTCAGCGGGAAGGGCGTATTTTTGGCGTGACCTATCTGGTAGATGGCCGTTACGCCAACTTTACGTCGACTTATCCAGAGTCTGTAGACCCTTATTTTGTCAACGGCTTACGGACGCCAGGGACATTTCATCACGATGGGCCAGATACGCTCTTAACTAGCCAATCGAATTAACCGCAGTCCGGCGCAGTTACAGGTAATTGATCAGAAGCTTACGGCTATATTTCTCTGATCCCCCAGCTCATGGCACAATTAGAGCACCCAGAGGAATCCAAAGCTGAATCATGAAAAACACGTTTAAGATGCTGAAGCGGTTTGCCGCACTGTTTGTAATTGTGCTGGCCTTGGGGCTGCAAAGCTGCTCATCTGGAGTGAGTCTGCAATCCTACAACGATAGCTACGAAGGCTATGAGTTCCGGTATCCGACTGGCTGGGTGGCTGCGAACGTTGAAGGCGGCCCTGATACTGTATTCCATGACATTATTAACAATGACGAGAATGTCAGTGTAGTCGTGAGCCCGGTTTCTGGGGGTAAAACACTGCCTGATCTTGGAACGCCAACTGAGGTGGGCTACACCCTCTCCAAGAGCATTACGTCTTTGGCACCGGATGATCGCAATGTAGAGCTGGTGAATGCGCAATCGTTTGAGGCGGGCGAAAAGCTGTACTACATTTTGGAGTACGTGGCTAACTTGCCGTCTGGCCGCACGCGTCATGACTTGGCGAGTGTGATTATTAGACGCGGTCAGCTGTATACCTTCAGTGCTTCTTTGCCTGAGAATCGTTGGGAGACGATGAAAGACACCATGAAGCAGACGGTGGCTTCTTTCTCTGTTTATTAAGGTGAAGCTAGCGATTAAAAAACGGGTGGCGCAGTGGGCATAAAGCCCGACGCTCTCCAAGATAAAAAGGCGTACTCAAATGGACTTGATTCCAATGAGTGCGCCTTTTTTAGTGGGTTTCTTGATAGGCTGGTTTTCTGATATTCTTTTCGCCCCTTTTGGTTCATGGCTGATATTCAATTCGTGCTGGCTTCTGCCTCCGTTGCCCGTCGAAACTTGCTGATAGATGCGGGAATTCAGCCTTTTGTATGCCCGAGTAATTTTGATGAAGACCAGGTGGTGATGAGTGATCCTGTAGAGCTGGTGCAGGTACTGGCGTTGGGGAAAGCGCAGGCAGTGGCACCGCAGTTTTCGAGCGCGCTGATATTGGGCTGTGATTCGGTGCTGTCGGTTGACAATGTTATTTACGGCAAGCCGGAGAGTAAGCAGGAAGCGATTGACCGATGGCGGGCGATGCGCGGCGGCTCGGGTGAGCTGCTGACCGGTTATGCACTGCTCGCGCCGGGGCAGGAGCCGCTGGTGCGCTATCGGATGACGCGGGTATTTTTCTCGAACATCACCGATGAGGAAATTGAGGCTTACATCAATACGGGCGAGCCGATGCACTGCGCCGGGGCGTTTGCGACGGATGGGAAGGGGAGTATGTTTGTGGAGAAAATTGAGGGCTGTAATACCAATGTGGTGGGGTTGAGTATTCCGCTGCTGCGGACGATGATGGCGGAGTTGGGGTATCGGGCGATTGATTTTTGGGGCAACTGACTAAAAGAGTCAAGGGACCGTTTAACGTTGCGCCTATTCTACAAAAGCCAGTGGATTCCTCAGCGTTGCACTCGTTAATGTATATGCGTTGATGAACCTTTAGACTAAGTAAGTAGCCGAGAGTAAATGTAGCCAGAAGGCCCCCGTCCCCGATTTCGGGGCTCTGAAGCAAGACGCGTAAAACCTCTCTGTCATTGTGATCTGGGCGTTCTGGATCGGGACCTCTCCCGAACTCGGGGGTTGGGGGGCTCTATTAGGAGGCAGGCTTACAGTTGTTTCTTATGGCTCATTACTTAAACAGGCCAGTAGACAGTTCGGAGTCGGTGTAGGCGATGGCACGAGCCTCAGATAGATACGCGCCAACGGTAGAAGATTTGGGCGCGAAGCGCATGAGGCGCCGCACGCTCAACTGGGTTGGCCAGCGGGTTGGGTTGGTCGCTTTGCTGCTGGTGGCGTTGGCCTATGTGGTGACGTATTACTGGGCAGAAGGGCTTTGGTTCGATGAGCTGGGATTTTTGGCTGAGTTTGCGGAGCGATCGCGTACCCAAATTATCCTAGGCACGGTTACCTTTTTCGCTAGCCTTGCCTTCATCTTCTTTAATTTCAATGTGGCTGAGCGCCTACAGTTCAATCGCAACTGCATTTTGCCTAACCAGGCGAACTTGAGCATTGGCTTGGGTCTGAAGTCGCTACTGCCCGTTTTATTGATCATTGGAACGGTGATCGGGGCGGGTGTTTTTCATCATATTCAGCTGGCGGCCACTGAACTAACGACGGTGAGGGCACCGATTCCGACGCCTTTGGGATTGAGCTTTACAGCAAACTGGGCGTTGGGACAGCAGCTGGCGGTGAATCCGTGGGGCGTTGGACTGGTGGTGGGCGGGGCGATCGCACTAATCGCTTTCCCAATGCCCCTACTGCGCTTGGTCGCGGTGGTTATAAGCGGTTGTTTTGGCATTATCCTCACGGAGGAATGGTTTCGCGTGCTGCCTGGGCTAAACCCAACCACTTATGGGCAGATCGATCCGCTGTTTGGACGGGATTTGAGCTTTTATATCTTTCAGCTGCCGCTGCTAGAACTGCTGGAGTTTTGGCTGTCGGGGCTACTGCTGTTTGTGCTGCTGGCGGTGACGCTGGAGTACTTGCTGGCGGGCAATACGTTTAGTCAGGGCCGATTTTCGGGCTTTTCTTCGGGGCAACAGCGGCATTTGAGTGCGATCGCTTCTGGCCTGCTGGCGGTGACTGCGCTTACCCACTGGCTGGGCCGGTATGAACTGCTCTACTCCAAGCAAGGCGTCAGCTATGGCGCAAGTTTTACCGATACCTTTGTGGATTTGCCGGTGAACTTTGCGCTGAGCGTGATTTCGCTGGGGCTTTCTCTCACGCTGCTGTGGCGAGCTTTGGGTAAGCGATCAACGGCGCGGCGGCTAGATGGTGGCGTACTGGCGGCTAGACCTGTGGTGGGTGCGATCGCGCTCTATCTACTCTTTGCCCTACTCGGCAACACCCTCGCCCCTTGGCTAGTGCAGCGCCTTGCGGTGCAGCCCAACGAGCTACAGCGAGAGCTACCCTACCTGGAGCGCACCATTGCCTTCACCCGCAATGCTTTTGACCTGGACGATATCCAGACGGAAGAATTCAACCCTCAGGGCACGCTCACTACCGCCAAGCTAGAAGAAAATGAGCTGACCGTCCGCAATATTCGCCTGTGGGACACGCGCCCTCTGCTGCAGTCGAACCGGCAGCTACAGCAAATTCGCTCCTACTACGAATTTGCCGATGCAGATGTGGATCGCTACAGCCTGTCTGACGATCAACAGGCGGTGACCCGCCGTCAGGTTCTGATTTCTGCGCGTGAGCTGGACTATCAGCAGGTGCCGGATGTGGCCAAAACCTGGGTGAACGAGCACCTAATTTATACCCACGGCTATGGCTTTACGATGAGCCCGGTGAACACCGC
>JBCBDN010000321.1:0-4466 GCA_038529685.1 Cyanobacteria bacterium J06598_1
TATAGCAAACGTCCTAATGCATTAGGACGTTTGCTAGTCGAGTTGCCTGTTGTTCTGCAACGGTTTCAGCCGATAAATATGTCCTAAGCAACTCGACAGACGCTATAGATTCAAAACTGCGTAGCGGCAGGCAGATATATAGAAGGGAAGCAACGATGTCTCGGCTGGCCAACAAAATTGAAGCAATACTTTATCTCAAAGCGCAGCCTCTAAAGATTGGGCAGATTGCAGAGTTCGCTCAGTGTGATAAGGACAGTGCTCAAGATGGACTCATTGAGCTGATGAGTGCTTATTCTCATCGAGAAGGCGCGCTCGAAATTGCTGAAACTAGCGAGGGCTATGCGCTTCAGCTGAGAGAGATTTATAAGCCCCTAGTCGATACGATTGTACCTTTGGATATTGGGTTGGGGGCACTGCGAACGCTGGCTGCGATCGCTCTAAGAGGTCCTATTGCCCAGAGCGAACTCGTTGATGTGAGAGGCTCAGGCGTGTACCAACACGTTCCAGACTTGGTAGACCAAGGCTTTGTGCGCAAGCGTCGTCAGTCTGACGGGCGTTCTTCTTGGCTACAGGTGACCGAAAAGTTCTATCAGCACTTTGAAATAGACAAGCTGCCACAAATTGAGAGCTTACGGCTTCCTAAGCAAAAGGATCTCCCGTTAGATGAAACAACTGATGATGGGACCCGTCTAGCGGCTGACTCGGCTGAAGCGATGGAAGCGGGTCTGCCTGAAACTACAGCAGCTGAAGAAGACTCTACCGGTGAAATAGAGGGGATTGCTTCAGATGAAGCGATTGATGAGATCTTAAAGGCTGAAGCAGAAGATATGCCACCTGAAAATTCTGCTGAGGACGCTTCTGATATCTCTGCTGCTGCTGAAGCGGGTAATACGGAAAGTTCTCTATCCTAGGTTTGAGTTGTAACGCTGGCTTCAAATTTGCGATCAAAGTAATTTCTTTACTTCGATAGTTGTTAATGCCTTTGAGCTCCTTGAAGCTTAAGAAAATGCCGCTTGTGTGCATTATTAGCTAAGCTGTAAGGGCTAGTCCAGTAGAAATTAACGATTTTGATCAGCGTTTTGTTAACGCTTTTTTGTGCAGATCTACTCGTTTTAATTTAGGTTTTAGCGGCTAAGCTAAAGTTAGTTATTCAGCGTTTGTATGGTCTTTAATCCTGAAAGTGCAGACTTCATTAGCCTGAGTCCAGAAGAGGACGCCAAGGCAAATGAACTTCTCAACTATCTGCAACACCAGCCGCCCGAAGTGCTTTCACGGGTTGCTCAGTCTGTGAGCAGCGAGATCAAACAGATTATTTCACACAATGTTCAAGGTCTCGTAGGCGTACTGCCTGCAGAAGGCTTCAATGTACAAGTAAGTACCGACAGAGAAAATCTGTCAGGTCTGCTGGCTTCTGCCATGATGACTGGATACTTTTTGCGTCAGATGGAACAGCGAATGGAGTTAGAAACACGTCTGTCAGGCTCCTTGGATTTGGACCTGGAACAGCGCGATACGGACGACTGATCGCTGTCACTTGCTCAGTAGGCTCGCTTATTAGTCAGTCAGACAAACGAAAAAACGAAACGAAGAGGAGACCCGTACAAGACCGGTCTCCTCTTCGTTTTTAAGCTGTGTTTTTCCAACTTTCCAGAGATTTAAGTGGCTAAGGTCTAAGTGGCTGAGGTCTACTGTAGTTCTGAGGGTAAAGCGGTTGGGCGAACTTTGATTGTGGTGGGCTCTCCGTTACGCACTACTTTGACTTCAAGCTCTTTTTCTAAGCCGCCGTTTTCTACTTGAGACTGTACGTCAGTCACATCGGTAATGGCTTCTCCATTGATCTCTTTGATCACATCGCCGCGCTGTAATCCGCCAGTTTCTGCCGGAGTCCCTGGCATGACGCGCACAATGATAACGCCCTGATCTTCTTCTATTTTGATGTTGGCTTCTTTGTCTTGGTTGATGCGATCGCGCATTTCCTCATCCAAATTCACCATCTGAATGCCTAGATAAGGATGCTGCACCTCACCAGTTTCAAACAGCTGGTCAGAAATTCGCTTAGCGGTTTCAATCGGAATGGCAAAGCCCAAGCCCTGGGCGTTGGCCCGGATAGCCGTGTTCATGCCAATCACTTCTCCATTGGCATTCAGCAATGGCCCGCCCGAATTTCCAGGATTGATGGCCGCGTCAGTTTGAATGAACTGTACACGCTTGTCTGCGATGCCGACCTGTGTGCTGGTACGGTCTAAGGCGCTGATGATGCCAGCGGTGACGGTGTTGTCCAACCCGAGGGGGTTGCCGATGGCGATCGCCCATTGCCCTGGAGACAAGTCGTCCGTGCTGCCCAATGGAGCCACGGGCAGATTATCTGCTTCAATTTTGATGACGGCGACATCTGTCACCGGGTCTGCGCCCATGACTTCGCCTGTAAAAGTACGCCCGTCTTTGAGCGTCACGCTGACCGTATCGGCCCCTTCAATCACGTGAGCATTGGTCAAAAGCTTGCCATCGGCACTCAAAATAAAGCCAGACCCGGTTCCCTGTTCTAGGCGTCCTGGCATTTGTGGGTTCTGCGGTAGCTGTTCGGGCGCCTCATCGCCAAAGAATCGTTTGAATAACCGGCGATCGAAAGGATCTGCGCTGCTGCTGACTGACCGCGACGCGTCGATGCGCACTACGCTAGGGCCAACCCGATTAGCCGCATTTGCAATGAAATTAGAATCTGTAGGGAGCGGCGTCGCGACCGGTGCTTGGGCGAAGGCTTCCTGAGAGGTTTGGATAACAGTTGGCTGAGTCGGTTCTGCGGTCGGTCGGTTGGCGCTACTTTGATTCGTGAGGTGGGTATGGCCAGCCCAGCCAGCACCCGTTCCTAACAGCAGTAGCATTCCGCTGAGCCCTAGCTGTTTAGGCGAAACCCCCATTTTTGTTATCCTCATTTCCGTAAGTCAGTGCCAACCAAAAGTATAGAGTCGTTTTCCCTACTTTAGCGATCCTTTAACCTTT
This sequence comes from Cyanobacteria bacterium J06598_1, assembly GCA_038529685.1. Classification (GTDB taxonomy): domain Bacteria; phylum Cyanobacteriota; class Cyanobacteriia; order Phormidesmidales; family Phormidesmidaceae; genus Phormidesmis. The sequence goes on from JBCBDN010000321.1 coordinate 3,001, forward strand.
CTTGCGTCCTTTCCCATGAACTTAATACTGACCTTATATAGCAACCGTCCTAATGCATTAGGACGGTTGCTAGTCGAGTTGCCTGTTGTTCTGCAACGGTTTCAGCCGATAAACATGTCCTAAGCAACTCGACAGACGCTATATAGTCAAGTAATCGACCCCGTCAGCGGAGGACAATGATGGTTGCCCATAGTTTTACGACCCTCACAGAATGGTGTGCTCACAAGGGACAACTCACGCCAGACATTCAAGCAACCCTTGAGACACTGCTATCGGTAGCCGAAACGCAGGATGCCTCAACAGCAGAACAGGTGCTAAACAATCGTATCCAGATTAATCTCACAAGCAAGGGACTGAGCAACCTGAGCCCGTTGACCTGCTTACCCCATATAGAAACGCTGGTTTTGGGCAACAACAACATTACAGACATTACGCCACTAGCTGACTTAAACAAACTGAAAGTCTTAGACTTAGCCGGCAATCGAGTTATTGATGTTTCAGCCCTGTCAAGCCTAAACCAACTCACCTGGCTCAGGCTTGACCAAAACACACGCTTTATCGATACAGCTAGCCTTTCGTCGCTCTCTCAGCTCACTTTTCTCAGCCTAGAAAACACTGGCGTAACAAATATCTCTGGGCTCGCTGGTCTGGCTAACCTGACTGATTTGTATTTAGACAGCCTAGGCCTTGAAGACATTCAGCCGCTAACAGCCCTCACCCGATTAGACTCACTAGGACTTACAAACAATAAAATTGTGGATATTTCTCCACTGGCTGAGCTCGTGACGCTGACAGATTTGACCCTGTCACGGAATGAGATTGTGGATATATCTGGGCTCACAAAGCTCACGAACTTAGAGTTTTTAGAAATAGAAGAGAATGCGATCGCTGACCTTTCTCCCCTTTCTCAGCTCACGAATCTGTACACGCTGTGCATTAGCCGCAACCAGATTGAATCAGCCGCAGCGTTAGCACCTTTGACTAATTTGCACCTGTTGGACATCGACGGTAACCGATTAAAAGATATCTCTGTATTAGCATCATTAACACAGCTGACAAAGCTAACAATCCACAATAACCAAATCACGGATCTCTCACCGTTAAACAGATTGAAGAACCTGGTGGAGCTAGTAGGCGATCGCAACCCAATTGAAGACCTAACGGCACTCTCGGAACTCACTCAGCTAAAAGATTTGTACTTGAGAGATTGTCGGATTACTGACCTATCGCCACTGAGTGGATTGAGCAATCTCAAAGATTTACGGCTCAGCGAAAATGCGATCGCAGACCTCACGCCATTAGCCGCGCTCACCCAGCTAACAGTACTACACCTCAACGTTAACCAAATTAGCGACCTATCGCCGCTCGCCCAGCTCACTCAGCTTAAGTGTCTGAGCCTGAGTCACAACCAAATTAGCCAGATCTCTTCTCTGGCTAAGCTGGCTTAGGGCAGTCAGCTTAGCCAG
>JBCBDN010000322.1:0-4463 GCA_038529685.1 Cyanobacteria bacterium J06598_1
CGCTTTGGCGACAGGCACGAGTTCGCCAGCGACGTACGAAGATAGACTGGGCCGTTGAAGTGGCAGCTTTGATGGAAGGGCGCTATGCCGATTGTCCAAAGGTGACCCTCGTTTCGGATAATCTCAACACGCACACTAAAGGCGCATTCTATGAAGCTTTTGAACCGGAGAGAGCACGACAGTTGGTACGGCGCATCGAGTTTTGTCACACACCGAAGCATGGCAGCTGGCTGAACGTAGCTGAAAATGAACTGAGCGCGATGACGCGGCAGTGTGTTGAGGGTAGGCGCTTTGGTGAAATTGAAACACTACGCAGTGAGATTGCTGCTTGGTCAACCGACATCAACAACACTCAACGAGGGGTAGATTGGCAGATGAAAATAGAAGATGCGAGATATAAGCTCACTTCCATCTACCCAACAATTAAGCGTTGACGCTGCACTAGCTTCGGGGTTAAAAGCAGGCGGCTCTAACCGTGAAGCCTTGGAGTATTTACACGATCAGGGCGAGCTGCTCTCTAACTTGGTATTAGAGGATGTACAGCTGAGCCGAGTGAATTTGCCAGCGCGGCTGCCTTCTCACGAGGAGCGCCAATATCTACCCGCAGACCGGAAAAATCAACTGCGGGGGGCGAGGCTACAGGAAGCAACCTTTAAGGGCTCCAATCTATATCAGGGTTACTTGCAAGGCGCTAACCTGTATCGCAGCAATTTTGCCAGCTTGGAGAATAGCCAGACCAACTTAGACGGTGTGAATTTTCAAGATGCAGATTTGCGGTGGGCGAACCTGCGAGGGGCTTCTTTGAAGAATGCTTGCCTGCGAGGGGCGAATTTGGAACGGGCTGAGTTTATCGGTGTGGAGTTGCGAAGCACGGACTTTCGCGGGGCAAAAGGGTTAACGAAGGCACAAATTCAAGCGGCTGCTACTGGGATAGACACTTCCTTATTCGATCCGCCGCTGAGTCAGGCGTTGGGGTTGGGTGAGGCTAGCGAGAAAGCAGAACCTGCTAGCTGCCAGATTGAACCTAGAGAGGTTTCTTGGTGGCGGACGCTGACGGGCAAATGAGCATGGGCAAATGAGCAAAGAAGCAAAGAAGCTGCACAAACCTTTTAAGCGTGGTACATTCGCGGTCTGGATAGCCACGACTAGGTGCTGATTTTTATGACGATATGTGATCGCGCTCAGACGGTTGAGAAGAAATCTGGTTTTTCAGAGATAGCTCAGCATAGGCAGAACCGAACTTGGGGAAGATTTAAACGCGATCGCATGGCTATTCTGGGTGCGGTGACGCTAGGGATGTTTGTTCTGGCTGTATTGCTCGGTCCGCTGGTGTATCGGGTTTCTTATAGTGATATTGATTTTGCGCGATCGCTTGCTTCCCCCAGCTGGCAGCACCCGCTAGGTACCAATGACCTCGGGCAAGATCAGCTGGCTCGGCTGCTGTGGGGTGGGCGTATTAGCGTTGCGGTTGGGGTCACTGCGATGCTGGTATCCATTACCTTTGGCACGCTTATCGGCATGGTGGCTGGGTTTTGCGGCGGTGTTATTGACAATATATTGATGCGGTTGACAGATTTATTTTTATCGTTGCCTCAGCTGCCGCTAATGCTGCTGATTTTGTATTTGTTTCGCGATGCAATGCGGCAGGTGGCGGGCCCTGAGCTGGGCATTTTTCTGCTGATTATTTTGGTGGTGGGCGGCCTGTCTTGGATGCCGACGGCGCGGCTGGTGCGGGCAGGTTTTTTGGCGGTGAAGCAGAGAGACTTTGTGCAGGCGGCGAAATCGCTAGGGGCGCGGCCAGGGCGGATTGTGTGGTGGCATATTTTGCCAAATGTGATTGGGCCGGTGATTGTGGCGGCAACGCTTGGGGTGGGCAATGCCATCATCACAGAATCGACCCTGAGCTTTTTGGGCATTGGGTTCCCGCCAGACGTGCCTACCTGGGGGCGAATGCTGTCTGATGCGCAGAACTATACGGCTAGCGCGCCTCACCTCGTGATTTTTCCGGGGCTGGCGATTTTTTTGACGGTATTGAGCGTGAACTATGTGGGCGATGGGCTAAGAGATGCTCTGGATGTGAGGTCTCGGTAATGGTCTTTTTGGGGCGCTCCTTTCTGATTAGAACTTCGTAATTTAAGAAGATTATGCATTGCCAAGTGCGGCTGCATAACGCCAAGGCGAGGCAAGGCCCTAACGTAGTGATGCCCCCTCGAAGGCGTAGGAAACACAATATAGATATCAAGGAATATAGCGTTGCCCGGATGCATACTCTGCGAGAAGGCAAAGCCTACGGGCAACGCGCGTCATTTGGCCCATTGCTACGTAAAGGTTCTAGCCGGTGTGCTGTACCTCAGCCAAATGACAAACGCTATAGTGTGTTGATTTCTAAAAAGGGGAGCGAATGCAGTTATTGATAAGACTTTTAAGACAACCTTTGAGAAGAGACCGCTACAACAACCTCTTTTTGAAAACTGTAGAAATAGTCACGATAGAACAACTATTTAAATATTCTCTTTCAGTGTCCTTACGCAGTCTCTTTGTTGCTTTTTTCCGTGTTTCTACCTGAAAAATAACTGTTGTGCTGCAAAACAGCTAAAGATAAGGAATTGTACTGAAAAGATATTACTGAGCAGCGCCTAGGATTAATTGAATATTGCCCCGATGGGTGTCCGTACATTCCTGTTTAACAGGGCTGAGTTTATGGTGATCAAGTCGAATCTATTACGTGTGGGCTTGTGGACGATAGTTGCAGTGGGCGGCTTGGAAGGTGGGCTGGCGTCAGCGGCTTTTGGTCAGTCTGCTGTCGATCGGCCCACGCCAGAGATTTCTCTGCCACAGCTTCCTACCGGTAGACGCTTACCCACTATCAATAGTCAGCCAGTCAGGCCGCCAGTCAGTCGGCCAGTCAGTCGGCCAGTCAGTCGGCCAGTCACTCAGCCAGCTAGACGCCCTCAGCCGGTACCTGCTATACCACCGCAGATCAGCGAGGCCTACAGGCTGGGCGCGGGCGATACGATTCGAGTCAATATTTTTAATGTGCCTGAATACAGCGGCTCGCAGCAGATACTGGCAGATGGGTCGGTGAATTTGGCGGCGATTAATCCTGTGAATGTAGATGGGTTGACGCCTCAGCAGGCCCAGCAGGCGATCGCCTCTGCCTACCGAGGTGAGCTGCGCTATCCACAGGTGAGTGTGGTGCTAGAGCTGCCAAGGCCTTTGCGAGTTGCGATCGCCGGAGAAGTCGGTGAGCCGGGTCTCTACACTCTCACTGCCGAGGGCAACACTCAGTTTCCAACCGTGTCTCAAGCGCTGCAGATGGCCGGGGGCGTCACCCAGGCTGCCGATTTGCACCGTGTGCAGGTGCGCCGCGCTAACGGTAGCTCGGCGGGACAAACCGTTTTAATCGATCTTTGGGCCCTGCTGAATGAGGGTGATATTCGTCAGGATTTAGCGCTGCGTGATGGTGATGCTATTGTAATCGCCCAGACCGATACGGTGGACGTAGTGGCTACTAATCGGCTAGCGGCCTCTAACCTAGCGGCGAGTGCCGAAGAAGACATGGTGGTGGCGGTGGTCGGTGAAGTTTTTCGCCCCGGTGCCTATGAGTTTGAAGGAAGCGAGCGTCAGGGGCGAACGACCGTGACCCAGGTGGTGCAAACGGCGGGTGGCATTCGCCCTTCAGCAGATATTCGCCAAATTCAGGTGCGACGGCTAACGCGCAACGGCACTGAGCAGCTGATTGATCTTGACTTTTGGCAGCTGCTAGAGGAGGGCGACCTCAGTCAGGACTTAGTGTTACAGCAGGGCGATACCGTGATTATCCCGGTTGCCCAAGAGATTTCTGCGACGGAAGTGGCTCAGCTGAGCGCTGCGAACTTTTCGCCCAGTGAGGTCACGGTGAATGTGGTGGGAGAGGTCGCGAGCCCCGGCGTGATGAAGGTGACGCCCAACACTACATTGAACCAGGCTGTGCTGGCGGCAGGTGGCTTTACCTCACGCTCTACGGAGACGGTGGAGCTGGTGCGCCTCAATCCGAACGGTAGTGTGACGCAGCAACAGATTGAGGTGGATTTGACCCAAGGCATTGATTCGGCGCACAATCCTTTGATTTTGAACAATGATGTGGTTGTGGTTGGGCGCAATGGTCAGGCCCGATTCAATGATTCGGTGAGCGGCATTTTTCGGCCGCTTTTGCAGCTGCTGTCGCCCTTTAGTTTGTTCTAGCTAGGCTGTTCTAATTTCTAAAGTTACTCATCTCTAAAGCTCCTGATTTATTACTTCATTATTGTGCGATCGCATGGAAACGTTCCCCACTCCTCTGTCTTCCTCTCTGCCACCCGCTGCCCTTAACGGCAATGGACACAGTCAGCGCGATGGTCACTACCCCGCGTCATCTGCCGTGCCAATTCCCGTAGATCCGTCGGCTTCTTTGCTGAGCGCGTGGCAGCTCAATGCCCAAAAAG
>JBCBDN010000323.1:0-4454 GCA_038529685.1 Cyanobacteria bacterium J06598_1
CCAAAAACCTTCAGATTGATGAGTCGGCGCTAACAGGTGAGTCGGTGACGGTTAGCAAAACAACAGCGCCTATAGAAGCGAATACGAATCTGAATGTCTCTTTGGGCGATCGCATTAACTTAGCCTTTGCAGGAACTATTGCAACCGCTGGACAGGGGCAGGGCTTGGTAGTCGCCATTGGAGAGCAAACAGAGACCGGTAAAATCTCAGAAATGCTAGAGCAGCGGGTTAATTTGACAACGCCGTTAACTCGCAAGCTAGAGACACTGAGCTGGCAATTACTCTATGTCATTTTAGGACTAGCTGCCCTGATTTTGGCCATCGGAATTGGGCAGGGAAAGTCTTTTCTAGAGATGTTTCAAACTGCGATCGCCCTTGCCGTTAGCGGTATTCCAGAAGAACTCCCATCTTTAGTCACTGTGGTACTAGCGATCGGTGTGTCTCGCATGGCCGGTCGCCATGCCATTATTCGCAAGCTGCCAGCAGTAGAAACGCTCGGCAATGCCACCGTCATCTGCTCTGATAAAACCGGCACCCTGACTGAAAATCAGATGACAGTAGAACAAATATATGCAGGCGATCGCCGCTACGATGTTAGTGGCACCGGCTATAGCTTAGCAGGCAAGATTTTTCAGCAAGGCCAACCGATTGATTTAGCCGACGCGCCTGCCTTGCGAAGCTGCTTGCAGTGCGGACTCTTATGCAATAAATCTAACCTTAAAGAACACGAAGGACGGCTGGACGTAGAAGGCGATCCGACGGAGGGCGCACTGATAGTCGCAGCGCATAAAGCAGGTTTGACTAGGCAGACGCTAGCGCAAACCTATCCGCGCCAGGATATCATTCCCTTTGAATCCGAGCATCGATATATGGCAACTTTGCATACGGTCTCCCAGAAGGATGGCCAGCGTTCGATCATATATGTAAAAGGAGCAACAGCGGCTGTTTTGAGTCGCTGTAGTCATAGCCTGGACGAACAAGGCAAACAAATCTCGTTGAAGGCGGCTGAGATTGAAGAAGTGGCCGACGCGCTGGCTGAAAAGGGACTGCGGGTATTAGCCTTTGCTCAAAAACAAATTGCGAAACCTGCGGTCGCGCTAGATTCGACAATGGTGGAATCGGGGCTAGTCTTTTTGGGCTTGCAAGGAATGATCGATCCACCCCGGCGGGAGGCCATTCAGGCGGTTCAAGCCTGCCAGGAAGCAGGCATTCAAGTTAAGATGGTGACCGGCGACCATGCGGTTACGGCTAGGGCGATCGCGCAGATGATGAACATCACTCAGTCCCAAACCACTCAGGCCCAAACCGCGCCCCATGCTAAGCAGGCGCTCTCTGGTGATGCAATGAGCCAGATGAGCGACGAGGAACTGAGCAATGCAATCGAAAATACCGCTGTGTTTGCTCGCGTTGCTCCGGCGCAAAAACTGCGGCTAATTGAGGCGCTTCAATCGACTGGCCATGTGGTTGCGATGACAGGAGATGGCGTCAATGATGCCCCAGCGCTAAAGCAGGCAGATATTGGAATTGCGATGGGACAGATGGGCACCGAAGTCGCTAAAGAAGCTGCCGATATCGTGCTGAGCGATGACAACTTTGCCTCGATTGAGGCCGCTGTGGAAGAAGGCCGGACTGTTTATCTCAATCTTAAAAAGGCGATCGCCTTTGTTCTGCCAGTCAACGGCGGAGAGTCACTGACGATTTTAGCTAGCGTGTTGTTGAATACGGCTTTGCCCATTCTGCCGCTCCAAATTCTTTGGCTAAACATGGTGAGTTCTAGCGCCCTTTCTATCCCGCTAGCATTTGAGCCACGGCCAAAGGGCGTGATGAAGTTACCCCCTCGGCCACCGCATCAACCACTGCTGTCGGCTCCAATTTTATGGCGCATTGGCCTAGTCTCTCTTTTTAATTGGGCAGTTACCTTTGGCATATTTGAATGGGTAATGGCTCAAACGGGAGAACCAGCATTAGCCCGGACGATGGCAGTACAAACGCTAGTGGCCGCAGAAATCTTTTATCTACTGTGCATTAGTCGGTTCTTACCCTCAGTAATCGCTTACTTACGATACCAGCCCCACCTAAGAAGATCTCAGCTAGAAGACTCTCAACCATTAGTGTACGCACCCGCTATCGGCATCGTCTGCGTCCTACTACTACAGATCTTGTTTAGCCAGCTACCCTTACTCAATCGGTTGTTCCATACCGTCCCCCTTAGCTTAGGTCAGGCCACGCTCTGTCTTTTAGTCGGGCTACCGGTTGTCTTAGTCGCATGGATATTGAAGTGGCAAAAACCGTTGGAATAGTTTGAGCGACTCTCTTGATGTATACAGCAGGCTTTATACGATTATCCTCAGTGGAAATGTCGGTCGGCGTATTAGGATTTGCAATCACGAGTGGATAGGTAGCAGTGCTACTACAAGACTGATTTTCGCGACAATGCCGCATTTCGCAGGTTTTCACTAGGGGAAGTCCCCAATAATGAAAAGCAACGGTAACGCTCGTAGGTGTTTAGCGGCTGTCGAACAGTCGATGCATAAGTTATGGCCGCTTGAACAATCTCCGCTTCTGATACGTTGCCCGCCCTGTTTTCTATCCAGCCAGCATATGCCCTTAATGCAGGATCTAAACAATACCCGAACCAAGGGAACCTCTGCTGAGTGAGTACCCTTGCGGTCTTAATAAACGCATCAACCATGCTAGCGTAGCCCCAGCAGCGAATCGTGCCACTATGCGAGCAGTGAGGAGAGGCGATTGCAATCAGCTCGTTCACATGGGCCAAAAGTCTTGGATCTGCATCATCCCAGGTATCCAGGTAAATCGTGTCAAACACTTGCTCCGTATTGACCAAATACTCCTCTATCGTTCCTTCCACTATTTCGATAATCTGGCGCTGCTCTGGTTTTCTCTCCAACCAAGCACGAGTGACTATCTCAATCACGCGAGTATCAGACTCAACAATCGTGATTGAGTCAACCGGACGCCCGAGTGCTAGCGCGAATTGAGGATAGATACCTAATCCTAGACCACCAACCAAGACGTTCCCTCTAGCTAGCTTTGCTGCCGCTAGCATCATGCATCGCTCTTCGCCAGCATCGCTCATCCAGGCTTTAGGCGGAAAGATTGCTGATGCAATGCCGCTATCGGAGGCGATCGCTCGCCCATCCTGATCTGCTAAGGTAAACCGCTCAGACAGCTCAGAGGGCTTCAAGATTGCCGTCTCAAGCCTACAGGGTTCGTAAGTATGCTGCTGGCCAAAGATAGTCTCATGGTGCAAAGCTTGCAGCTCAACCCAGATACTGTCATTACGCGGCGTGGGGTCAGGGAGCGTTAGCGGAATCTCAAGCGCTTGGGCATCAAAAACATCATCTCGCCAATCTGAGTCGAAAACAGCTTCTGTTATATTTTCCACACTGACACACCCTCTCGTACTTCCTTACTTATGCTTGCCTTGAAGCATGAGTAAGTTTACCGTTTCAGCCAATGGTTCAGTATTATCAGTTCGCCAATCGCGCTCGACAGGACGTTTAATTAGGACGCTCTTTGGATTTCTATGCTCAGTATCGGGCCTCGCCCATCTTGCCGTAACCCAACGCTTTCGTATGGAAGCTCAAAGAGATCTGCGATTTCTCTAGCTCTAGCATAGTCACCTTTAGAAACCTTGAACTTAGCTAAGCCAATAGATGATTGGCGTCTGTCAGATTGAGAAGTCTTGGATTCCTTCAAAGAGTAAACCGATCGCGATTGCCCGACGTGTGATCCTACAGCCAGCGATCGCTCCTGCAATTCTCTTGCTTCATCGCAGCGAAGTGAGAAATTTCCCCAATCTCCACTCTTCAACATATTATTGATAAAGGTCTTGGCATCACCGACACTATCAGGCTGCTGAAACTTCCGCTTCCGCTTTTGGCAAGCTTTGATCAAAAACTCGTCGAAATCATTTAGACCAGGGCCAACCCACCATCGGCCAAAGCCATGAGCGACCATTTCCAAGCGCCTGTGTCCTGGTGCGATCACACGCAACTCCATCTTCGCCATCCCCGGATTCGTCGCCCACAGATCAGCAGAATCAATCTCATCCGGTGGCCGCTGATAGGTCACCACACCAAATCGTAAATCCTCTTCATTCGGTTCTTTTGTTTCTATTGACGGTTCTCTAGAAGGTTCCTGACGGATCGGGTGCAACGGGCTGCACCCCTCCTGCACGGCTACTGCACCCCTATTGCACGGCATTTGCACCCCTGTTTCACTGGAACTGCGCCCCTCTCTCACGGTAATTGCACCCCTGCTGCACGGCAGCTGCGCCCCTAATGCATCGCTACTGCACCCCTGTTGCACTGGAGCTGCACCCCTACTGTCCGTTCGCTTGGTCTCTTTTGACAGGGGTGCAGAATTTACACCCCTACTTTTTCGTTCTTTCTTTTGAGCTATAAAGTCATCAAAGCAGGGTTTCTGAGTAG
>JBCBDN010000324.1:0-4442 GCA_038529685.1 Cyanobacteria bacterium J06598_1
ACCGGCACTACTTGGAACAACATTTCTACCGACCTCACCGAAGAAGCCGCCCTCCTGCTGGACGCGCAAACCAAGATGCGCTTCCTCCCCGCCACCGACTTCAACGGTCAACCCGGCACCATCAAAGCCCGACTAATCGATAGCTCTCACCCCAACTTTGAGGTGGGCGATCTCAAAGATGCGCGGTTCAGCACCTCCGGCAGTCCGTTTAGCCAGGCGTTCCTGTTCAAAACCATTAACCCGCTTAACGACGCGCCCACGATTGTCAGCGAAGCTGCGCCCACGTTCCCCAGCTTCCTAGAAGATACGAAGTCCAACGTTGGCAACGCATCCACTGTCGCTAGCCTGTTCCAAAGCGCCTTCGAAGACAGCATCGATAGCCAAAACAACAATCAAAACCAGTTCATCGGGATTGCGATTGTTCAAGATTTTGAGTCTGTTGAAATAGAGAACCGCACAGCCGACTCAGCCATCGGCGCAGCGAAAGGCCACTGGGAAGTGTATGACGTTCGCGACAAAGTCTGGGTAGCGCTGCCGAGCGATCTGAGCACAGACAACGCCTACCTAGTTCCTCAAGACACCAAAATTCGCTTCACCCCCAACAGTCGGTACAACGGCGAACTGCCACCGCTCACCGTTCACCTAATCGACAACGGCGCAAGGCAGGCAATTGGCCTAGGAGAGCGCATCTCGCTCCTACAAACCGGTGTGGGCGGTGCAACCTCCTATTCTACTGAAACCGTTCAGCTGACTGGCGAGATTGAAGCTATTAACAACTTTAGACCCAGCGTCACTGGGGCCGAGCGGATTAAGCTTAGCGCTGAGGGCCAAGTAGAAGACGCGATCGCACCCGCTAAAACCGTCGCAGAAATCTTCGGCGCTCACTTCCTAGACAACGACACCGCAGGCTACAGCCAAACCGCGCACACCCCATTTGCCGATGCGCAGTTCTGGGGCGTCCTGATCCAAAACGTACGCAATGAAACGGGCGGCCAGTGGGAATACAGCAACAATGGGGATGAGTGGAACGCGCTGCCGGTCTCTAGCGACAGCGAGCAAGGATTCTACGTTCCTGCTAGCTACCAGCTGCGCTTCCGCCAAACCGACGCGCACTACAACGATGAAAAATCGAACATACAAGGCGATCAGCATACGCTTCAAGCCTACCTAGTCGATAGCAGCATCACAGATACCAACATCGCTAGCCGGCTGAAAAACGAAGGAGAGCCGATGGCAGGTATGGCCTCTGCCACGCCCACACCCAACAGAGCTGGCGAAGCCCAGCCCATCAGCAGCAGCAGAATCACGCTCACTCAAGCCATCACTGCGCTCAACGACGCGCCGCTTGCCACCGAAACGAGCACCGTTCTTACCCTTGAGCCGAACGATACCGACCTCGTACAGGGGAGCGTCAGCCAAATCTTTGGGCAGTACTTCAACGACAGTGCAGATGGTCCTGTGAGCCAGCAAACGCTCTCTGGCATTGCGATTGTTGCCAACAGCGCCAAGGTCCAAACCGAAGGCACGTGGCAATATGCCAGCGCTGAAAACGCGCGCTGGCAAAACCTACCCACCGGCGTACTCTCAGAAAGTAACGCCCTGCTACTTTCATCCAATGCTGTCTTGCGCTTCTTACCCGCAGAAGGCTCAATCGGTATGCCGACTGACCTACAAGTCGCCCTAGTAGATGACACGGCAATGATTCCCTTTGGAGAATCTGGCATTGACCTCACCGAGCGCGGCGGCGCAACACCCTTTAGCCAACAGCTCGTTACCTTCAGCGCGCAGAGCGTGATAGAAGACAATGGCGATGTCACCCTCATGGCAAACCACACCCAGGTCATGGCAGGAGAAAGCGCCATCAGCTTTAACGAGGCTGACATACACACCCGTCAGTTCCCTGGCTGGCAGCTGATGGCCGCTGAAAGTATTGAAGGTCAAAATCAGCTGCTTTGGCACCACGCAGAAAATCAAGAGCTGGGAACCTGGACTTTGGATGAGAACTGGGCATTCCTCTCTGGCCAAACGGTTGCCGCTGAGAGCCCTGAAGCTTTATCACTCATTGCTCAATTTGAGTTGGAGAACGATCGCATTGAGCAAAGCGGCAACACGGCCCTCCTACAAAACGCGGTCGGTCAGCTACTTGCCCAGGCCAACAACAGCGAGCGTGCACCAGCGGCCATCAAGCTCAACGGCAAAATAATCACAGCCGATCAGTTCGCTGGGTGGGAAGTCATGGCAGCTGAAACCATCGGTGGGGAGAACCAGCTACTCTGGCGCAATACAGAAACGCAAGAAATCGGGCTCTGGACCCTCGACGACAATTGGAACTACGAATCGGTTAACGCCTTCGACGGTGGTAGCTCAGAGGTGGCCTCACTGGTTGAACAATTTGCGCTACCAGGCACAATGCCTATTGAGAGCAACGGCGATGTGACGTTAGCACACAACAGTGTGAAGCAGCTAATCGTTAATAACGAAGAGAACATAGCAGTTACCTTCAACCAGGCAGCCGTCAGTGCAGACCAGTTTGCCGGGTGGGAAGTGCTGGCAGCAGAAACGATTGAAGGAACCAATCAGCTGCTGTGGAGAAACAAAGAAACTCAACAGCTAGGCATCTGGACAATGGATGACAGCTGGGTCTATGAGTCCGCTGAGGCGTTTGACCTCGGAACAGAGGCCGCAATGGCTCAAATGGAACAGTTTGGCGTCAGCAAAAATGACCCGGCACAAGGTGCGATCGCCATCGAAGAAGTCGGCAGTACAGCGCTGATTCGAGACGGCGAAGGCCAAATGTGGGTGGCACCAACCAACAACTTCTCAAGCAGTGAGAAGTTAGCACAAAACCAACCAATCGCGATTCAATTCAACAGCAGCCCCGTGTACGACGATCAGTTTGGTGACTGGATGCTGCTTGCAGCAGACACCGTCAATGAACAAAACCAGCTGCTCTGGCAAAACAAAACAACCCAGCAGCTTGGCGTTTGGACATTGGACGACACCTGGAACTATCAGACAGCGTCAGAGGCTGTTGATAGTTCCTCTGAAACAGCCCTGCGCTTAGCGGCACAGTTTAATGTCTCTCTGCTCGGCAGCACACCGGTTTACTTTGACCACGACACCATTTTTGGCAGCAACAGCAACAACTTCATCGTGGGCGGACACGGCAACGATCGGCTCACTGGCTACACCGGCAACGACACGCTGATAGGGGGCAACGGCGATGACACTTTAGTAGGCATCTTTGGCAACAACACGCTAACAGGGGGCAGCGGCTCAGATGTCTTCGTACTGGGCATAGAACAAAACCAAGATGTCATCACCGACTTTATGGTCAATCAAGATAGCATCGCGCTTAGCGTGTACTCATTGGGAGAAGCCGCTGAAGGTCTGTTCGACGAGAACAACATTCTCAAAGAAGAAGAGGCTTTCGCCATCGGCGCCGAAGCCACTACAGAAGGCCATCGTATTATGTACAACAGTGGAACAGGCATCCTGTCTCTAGATCCAGATGGCACTGGATCGCTAGAGCCCATTCAGATTGCCAAGCTTTCTCCAGGGCTGGCACTCACCCACCAAAACATCACGCTTGATGAGGTTAACTTTCTAACGTAATCAACCGCTAGACAAACGCAGTTCCCTTAGCAGAGAGTAGAATGTATTCTGCTCTCTGCTTTATTTTCAGTAGGTAATGCGCGTGTAAATCCGAATAATGGGTGCTTTAATCCGTTCCCAGGTTTTAGGGAACCTGTTCTTTATGCTGTTTAGCAGCGTGAACCGGGCAGTAATAGGAACTCTCTCGGAAAAAGTGTTTTTTCGCTTAAATTTCCAAGCAGATTTCTTTCGGTCGAGTTTGTTAATATCGAGGCTCAGCTGCCTCGATAACAGCACTGATTCTGTGAACGTATAAATATCTGACGACTGTTGTGTTGGCTGGATAGCGATTAGCGCTGAGTAATCACTGATCATCTCTGGAATGGTGCGATGGCTCATCTGTGTCAGCGTTTCAACCACACTATCGAGCTTAGCGCGGTGCCCATAAAGGAGATCTTTTACTTTAACTAATAGCTGATCAGCTGTTGGCTCCACCAAAAATCCAGTAGCACCCTCATCAATTCTGTCTGCAAAGCTGCCCAAATGAGTAGCAACCACCGGAACTTTGAGCATAAACAGCTCACTGAGGGTGTAGCTATAGGTCTCTGGCCACACAGAGAGCAAAAGAGCAAGATCTGGCGCAACCTCTTTAAAAATGGCGGGCAAGTCTTGATGCGTATATTCTTTGATGACGTGAACGCCTTTTTGTTTGGCAAAGATTTCCCCTTTCTCACCACTCCCCACAAAGTAAAGGTCGCTAAACCTCGTCAGCTGCGGGTACACCTCCTGAATCAGGTGAAATCCCTTTTGATAGTCGATAGAACCCAAAATGACAATCCGAGGTCTCG
>JBCBDN010000325.1:0-4399 GCA_038529685.1 Cyanobacteria bacterium J06598_1
TGTGCTGATGGCGCTATTGGTGATGATGCGGCTTTAATGAATACGCGTCCGAACCATAGTTTGGTCGTCACGACCGATATGCTGACCGAAAATGTTCATTTCAGCGGTCGTACCACACCGCCCTACTCGGTAGGCTGGCGGGCCGCTGCTGCAAACCTTGCAGATATTGCTGCGATGGGCGCAACGCCGTTAGGGGTAACCGTAGGCTTAGGCTTGCCGGGGCACACGCCCCTGACATGGGTAGAAGAACTGTATCGCGGCATGACGGACTGCTTGAGTGCCTACGGTGGCGCTATTGTCGGGGGTGATTTGTGCCGCTCGATTCAACGGACTATTTCGATTACGGCGCTGGGCGAAGTACCCCCCGCTCAAACAATTCGCCGCTGTACGGCGGTACCCGGAATGACGGTTGTAGTGACGGGTCCTCACGGGGCCTCGCGGGCGGGATTAGCACTACTACTAGAAGAATTAGAGCTCAGCACGAATTTGGGCCCTCAGAGTTTAAGCCCTCAGTCAACGGATGTGCCAGTGGTGGGCTTACTGGGTCATGCGAAGTCTTGGATTAAGGCACACCAGATGCCGGTCCCTCGATTCGATGCCTTGAAAGACTTACGCCGGCTGATTCAGCAGTTTGTGCAGGAGACTGGGCAGGATGTCTACCCGATTGTGACCGGTATGGACAGCAGCGATGGGCTCGCTAACGCGCTTTTGCAAATTAGCAGCAGCAGCCGGGTGGGTGTGGATATTGTGCGCTCTGATATTCCTTTGCCGGTGGGGTTAAGTGCAGCGGTGGGTTACGAGACTGCGCTGAAGTGGGCTCTGCATGGGGGTGAAGATTTTGAGCTGGTGATGTGTTTGCCGCCTGCGATCGCTGAAGAATTTACTAAAACTAGATTTGCGATCGCTATCGGCAAAACAACCGACACGGGCGTTGTCCGACTGCTGCCATCTAAGGACAGTAAAATCGGTGCGCAAATTAAGCACGAGAGCTATCAGCACTTTTGAGGCGATTGGGCATTCGATTTGGCCAATCAATCGCCAAATCGAATGCTTTTAGCTCAACAGAGTCACTGGCAACAGACTCTATTCCAGCAGGTGAGCCAGTCGGTGACCCAGCAGGTGACACGATGGGCAGTTTGCGAATGCATTCGCAAGCCGCTATACTTTTTAGGTTATTGCACTCTAAAGATACTTACGCTCATGGCGGCTCCTAAGAAAAAGACTTCTAAATCTAAGCGAAATAGTCGTAGAGCTACCTGGAAAAAGAAGGCCGCTATCCAAGCGCAGCGGGCTCTTTCTCTCGGTAAATCTGTACTGACTAATCAGTCCAACAGCTTTGAATACCCTTCTGATGACGACGAAGATGATGATGAGTAATGACTGACTAGCTCACCTAGTTTTTGCTCGACTATCAATGTTTGACTACCCAAAAAGAAAGCAGAGCGCCAGCTCTGCTTTCTTTTTGCAAATTTTTCTCCAGCTTTGTTTTTAATGCCCCTTGTTTCTCTCTTTTAGAACCCATGTGTTTAGCAAATTCTTTTCGGCTCAGCGGCGTGAGCGCAGCTTTTTTCCCTATGCTGGCACTGTTCGTTCCGCTGGTGAGTGGTTTGGTGAGTGGTCAAAGTGCGATCGCTCAGCGCACTGATCAGTTTTCGGCCCAATTTTCGGCCCAACTTTCGGATCAACTTTCGGATCAACTTTCGGCCCAACTTTCGGCCCAACTCTCTATTGATGATGTGAGCCTGACCGTAGAGCTGGTACAGCTGAGAAACCGTGAGGGACAAGTTTGTGTAAGTTTGTTCGACAGCAGCAAGGGCTTCCCCAATGATGAGACAGACATTGTGGCCAAACAGTGTACTGAGGCTGAAGCAACCAGCGAGCGTGACGCTGAAGATACCGTTGCAGAGACATTGCTGCCAGTTGTGTTTGAAAATTTAAGCCCAGGTACCTACGCGGTCTCTGTGATGCACGATGAGAACCAGGACGGGCAGTTGAATCAAGGGGTGTTCGGAATTCCGACTGAGGGCTTTGGTTTTTCGAGAAACCCTGAAATTCGGATGGGTGCGCCTGAGTTTTACGAGGCAGCGCTGTCTGTATTTGGTGATTCTCAAATTACGGTAGAGATGGTGTACTTCTAACACTAGTGGCAATAACGCTATTGGCACTACAGCCCGCTGGCTAAAGATACTGGCTGCGCTGGATACAAAAGCCGTCTTTTGGAAGTTTGTAAAGATAAGTTAAGCTTAGAAGCCTAGTCGGCTCAGATGCTGGGCGCTTTACCCGACGATTCTTTTCAAAAAAATGCTTTCAAATAATCAAACTGTTTACCGGATAAAGCGGACGCTCGCTGAGCCGCGTTGCCGAATAACGGCATTAAGGGTGGCGCTATTTGTGGGGACGCTACTTTTTTCTATCAACCACGGTGCGGCTGTACTTAACGATGAAATGAGCAGCGAGCGGTGGGTCTCTGCGCTGTTGACCTACGCAGTGCCTTTTATGGTGAGCATACACGGCCAAAGCAGCCGTCGCACGAGCGCTTGATCTGACACTTTGGCTGATGAACTGAGGTTGTAGGCTTGATGCCTGCGATCTGTGCTTGTGACCTGCGCCTGCGATCTCCATAGCTTCCTCATATTTTCTTTTTACCTTAAACAGAGTGAGGAGCTAGCGGGTGTGATCGTCAAGAGAACGTTCAAAAATACTATGTGGGCTGGGCGATCGCGTTTAAGCGCACAGGAGACTACAGCTTATGATTCTTCAACAGTTACTGCGTCGGTACAACCGGGGCGATCGCGATTTTGCAGACGGCTCATTTCGAGGGGTGTCTTGGCCAAGAACAGTGTTAAGTGGGGCTGATTTTGCCCGGTGCGACTTTACAGAAGCGGACTTGAGCTACACCGATATGAGCCGGGCGAATTTGGCTGCCTCAGCGATGACGGATGCGCAGCTGGTAAATACTGACTTGAGTGGTGCGAACTTGCAGAGGGTGCATGGCATCGGTACGAATTTTCGGCGAGCGAGCCTTGTGGGCGCTAACCTCACAGGCGCTGACTTGCGGATGGCTAATTTGGATGATGTTGATTTGAGTGGCGCGAATCTGACGGACGTGCTGCTTGAAGGGACTAGTTTGCGCAATGCGAACTTGACCTGTGCGATTTTGCCGGTGTCTCAACTGGCGAAAGCCCATTGTGAGGGGGCTCACCTGAGGGCGACGGATATTGCGGTTTGCCGGAGCGCGGCGGTGACCTCTCGCTGGGCTGCGTGGAGTTCCTCTTAGGCTGATTTGCTTTAGGCTGATTTGCTTTAGGCTGATTTGCTTAAATCAGATCAAGCGTACTTCAAGATCGTTTGTATTAGTTTATGATGGAATCCTTGCTGTGTTGGCGTTAGACCCACAGATCTGTGATTTCTAGGCATGATTCCTAAGCAGCTGAAGCTTCAAAACTTTTTGAGCTACCGCGAGGTGGTGCTGGATTTTGATGGGCTGCATGTGGCATGTGTGTGTGGGCCCAATGGTGCGGGTAAGTCTTCTTTGCTGGAGGCGATTGCCTGGTGTGTGTGGGGGCAAAGCCGCGTGAGTGCTGAAGATGACGTGGTTCGCCAAGGTGCGATGGAGGCGCAGGTGAGCTTTTGCTTTGGGCACGATGGTCAGTGCTATCGGATTATTCGGACGCGGCGGCGGAATCAGTCTACGGCGCTGGAGTTTCAGATTCAGACGACGGCTGCTGAAGGGACTGAAAATTTGACCTTTAAGAGCCTGACGCAGAAGGGTGTGCGGGCCACGCAGCAGTACATTTTGCAGCAGCTCAAAATTGACTACGAGACGTTTGTGAATGCGGCCTATTTGCGGCAAGGACGAGCGGACGAGTTTATGCTGAAGCGTCCGAGCGAGCGTAAGCAGGTGCTGGCTGACTTGCTGAAGCTTAGCCACTACGATCGGTTAGCTGAGCAAGCCAAGGATCGGGCAAGAACCTACAAGGCGCAGATTCCGGCGTTGGAAACTTTTTTGGCGCAGACAGAGACAACGCTGAATGACCGAACTGAGATTCAGCAATGTTACGAGCAGCTGTTGGCTAAGACAGATGCGGAAAAGAAAATTCGGGCCCAGCGGAAAAAGAAGCTTAAGGCGCTGAAAAAACGTCAGCAGCAGCGGCATGTCATCGGGCAGCATCTGGCGCTGGCTGAACAGAAACAACAGCACTGTCGAGCGACGTGGACTTTGAGCCAGACGGCTCTAGGCGAAGTGCAGCAGCAGCTGGAAGAGACCGAAAAGACGTTGGCTCAAGCGAGTGAGATTCAGCAGCAGTATCAGAACTTGGAAGGATTACGCCAGCAAGAAGAGAGGCTGGCACATCAGTTTGACCAGTATCAGCAGGCCCAGGCAGAGCGGTTGGGGATT
>JBCBDN010000326.1:0-4373 GCA_038529685.1 Cyanobacteria bacterium J06598_1
AACATCTACGGCAATAAAAGAATGAAATTTGTGGTGTTTAGCAGCTTAGCTAGATCTTTCCACCAGCTGCCTGCAAACGAGCCCGGGCTTTCTTCAAAGATTGACTTGCTTTGAACACTTCTGAACGTTCGTCAGAGTTCACGCTGTTTACAGCATTCTGAGCCTCTTCATAGGCTTTTTCAGCTTCAGACTGGTCGATGCTATTGCCCAGCTCTGCGCCGTTTACAAGAATCGTGACTTCGTCTTCATCGACTTCTGCAAAGCCACCCATGAGTGCGATCGCAGTCCATTCTTTTGCCCCTTCTGTTGAGCGCACTCGCAGTACACCTGTATCAAGCGCTGTCAACAAAGGCGCGTGTCCGCCCAAAATACCAAGCTGGCCGGTAGTGCTGGGCAAAATCACCTCTTCAGCTTCGTCATCCCAAACTGTTCTATCAGGCGCTACAACGCGCACGACTAAAGACATAGCTCTCTCGAAATAATGTTGGTATTGGTTCCCTTTGGTAAGGGGAACCGCAAGGGAGGGGTCTTCGATATATCACGCTACATCCCGAGACCCCTCCGTTGGTTCCCCTTACAAAAGGGGAACCGGATCGCGGCGCAGCGCACGGGTCAAACAGGCGGTTACTTAGCAGCAGCGTCTGCTTTCATTTTCTCAGCGGCTTCAATGACTTCCTCAATGCCGCCTTTCAAATAGAAAGCCTGCTCAGGAATATCATCTAGCTCGCCTGCCAGAATCATGTTGAAACCTTTAATGGTTTCTTCTAGCGTGACGTACTTACCTTTCATGCCGGTAAATACTTCAGCGACAAAGAAAGGCTGAGAAAGGAACTTCTCAATCTTACGAGCGCGGGCAACAACCTGACGGTCTTCTTCAGACAGCTCGTCAAGACCCAAAATTGCAATGATGTCTTGCAGTTCTTTGTAGCGCTGAAGGGTGGACTGTACTGCACGCGCTGTGCCGTAGTGACCTTCGCCAACGATGTCTGGCTGAAGCATTGTAGACGTGGAATCCAAGGGGTCAACCGCTGGGTAAATACCTTTGGAAGCCAACGCACGCGAGAGCGTAGTGGTTGCGTCAAGGTGCGCAAACGTAGTCGCAGGTGCTGGGTCAGTCAGGTCATCTGCAGGTACGTACACTGCCTGAATAGAGGTAATAGAACCCTCAGTCGTAGAGGCAATTCGCTCTTGCAGGTCGCCCATGTCTGTACCTAGCGTAGGCTGGTAACCTACCGCAGAAGGCATCCGGCCTAGCAGCGCAGATACTTCCGAACCGGCCTGTACAAAGCGGAAGATGTTATCGACAAACAAGAGAACGTCTTGCTTGTTCACATCGCGGAAGTACTCAGCCATAGTGAGTGCAGAAAGCGCCACACGCATGCGAGCACCAGGCGGCTCATTCATTTGGCCGTACACTAAGGCCACTTTTGACTGGCTGAGGTCATCAGCATTGATTACGCCAGACTCAATAAATTCGTTGTAAAGGTCATTTCCTTCACGGGTGCGCTCACCCACACCGCCAAACACAGACACACCGCTGTGCTCTTTTGCAATGTTATTGATGAGCTCTTGAATCAGTACGGTTTTGCCTACGCCCGCACCACCAAAGAGACCAACTTTTCCGCCTCGTCTGTAGGGAGCAAGCAGGTCTACAACCTTAATGCCCGTTTCAAATACAGCAGGCTTTGTCTCTAGGTCAACGAGCTTAGGAGCATCGCGGTGAATCGGCAGGCTAGCTTCTGCTTCAACCGGACCCTGCTCATCTACGGGCTCACCCAATACGTTAAAAATCCGACCGAGCGTAGCTTTACCTACGGGGACGTTGATCGGGCCGCCTAAGTCGGCAGCTTCCATGCCGCGCACGAGTCCATCGGTAGAACTCATTGAAACGGCGCGAACTTGAGAATCACCGAGGAGCTGCTGGACTTCACAAGTCACAGCAACCTCTTGACCAGCAGGGTTGGTGCCGGTGACTTTGATTGCGTTATAAATTTTGGGAAGTTCACCACTGGGGAACTTAACATCTAAAACTGGGCCAATAATCTGTGTAATATAGCCGGTGTTTGTTTTCTCTGCGGTGGAGACCATTCGAAGCGCCTGTCCTACGTTTTAGCTGATACCGCGCCCGGTCGATTTACCAAAGTAAACCTACAAATGTGACCTACAAATGTGACTTATTAATAAGATCGACTTGCGCCATGTTTAAGATTATCACTAGATGCCTCGCCTTTAAAAAATATGAAGAATAGTACAGCCGAGATATCACGATCGCACACAGAATAACGGTATCGCCTACGACATAGCGATCCCCTCCTTAAGTCATCACCCAGTCATCACTCAGTCATCGCCGACCACACAGCCTGCTACAACCCTCGTCATAGCAGGCGACCAAAACATACCGTCGAAACATAATCGAAACATAGTTCGGTAACCCACACCGCCGCGTGTATTGCTATTGATTGGGCAAATTCGATAAATTGGCACTCAACAGCAGAGAGTGCTAACTCTTGCTAAAGCCCCGCAACGCTTACTACTTAGAAAATCTTTTCCATAACAAGAGATGGACTAAAAGCTTAAGTTTGCTGGGCTTTAATCGTGCGAAGGAACCGGTACAGAACCACCCGAGCACACCCCCACTATTAATTTCGATTCACAGCGGAGACGTCATCATGGCAGCTATCTCTTTAGGTAACTCAACTCTCAAGCCCTTGGGCGATCGCGTATTTCTAAAAGTCAGCAAGTCCGCAGAACAAACTGCTGGCGGCATTATTTTGCCTGATGCAGCCAAAGAAAAGCCTCAGGTTGGCGAAATTACAGCCGTTGGCCCTGGTAAGTACGACGATGCCGGAAAGCGTCAGACAATGGACGTAAGCGTTGGCGACAAGGTTTTGTACTCCAAGTACGCAGGCACTGAAATCAAGCTAGGCGACGAAGACTACATCTTGCTTTCTGAAAAAGACATTCTAGCGACCGTTTCATAGCAGCTGGTTTGCGCTTTTCACAAGTGCTTTCAATAGCGCTTTACTGGGCGCTCTTTTTGAACAATCCGGAGTGGACAGGCGAGACGCCTCTCCTACGGGCAACTCACTAATCACAAACACACTTCACTTACGACCTATGGCAAAACGCATTATCTATAACGAAAATGCCCGCCGCGCACTTGAGCGCGGGATGGACATTTTGTCTGAAGCGGTGGCCGTCACCCTCGGGCCCAAAGGACGCAACGTCGTTCTAGAAAAGAAATTTGGCTCTCCACAAATCGTCAATGACGGTGTGACCATTGCCAAAGAAATTGAGCTCGAAGACAACGTTGAGAACACCGGCGTTTCTTTGATTCGTCAGGCCGCGTCAAAAACCAATGACTCTGCAGGTGACGGGACAACCACTGCAACTGTACTGGCGCACGCAATTGTAAAAGAAGGCTTGCGCAACGTAGCTGCTGGGGCAAATGCGATCGCACTTAAGCGCGGCATCGACAAAGCCACCGCTTATCTCGTCGAAGAAATTGCCAAGCAGGCTCAGCCAGTGGGTGACTCCACAGCCATCTCACAGGTGGGCTCCATCTCTGCGGGCAACGACCCTGAAGTCGGAAAAATGATTGCCGATGCGATGGAGAAAGTAGGCCGCGAAGGCGTCATCTCCCTGGAAGAAGGCAAGTCGATGTTCACCGAACTCGAAATTACCGAAGGGATGCGCTTCGATAAGGGCTATATCTCCCCTTACTTCGTCACCGATGCTGAGCGCATGGAAGCCTCCTTCGATGAGCCCCAAATCCTCATCACTGACAAAAAAATTGCCCTCGTACAGGACCTCGTACCCGTGCTGGAGCAAGTCGCTCGCGGCGGTCGCCCTCTGCTCATCATCTCTGAAGATATTGAGAAAGAAGCCCTCGCAACGTTGGTGGTAAACCGTCTGCGCGGCGTGCTGAACGTAGCAGCTGTAAAGGCTCCTGGCTTTGGCGATCGCCGTAAGGCCATGCTCGAAGACATCGCAACGCTCACAGGTGGCACCCTGATCACTGAAGACGCTGGCCTCAAGCTAGACACCGTCACGATTGACCAGCTCGGGTCTGCTCGCCGTGTCACCATCACAAAAGACAGCACAACGCTAGTGGCAGAAGGTAACGAAGCCGCTGTGAAGTCTCGCTGCGACCAAATTCGCCGTCAAATCGACGAGTCTGACTCCAGCTACGACAAAGAGAAGCTGCAAGAGCGCTTGGCTAAGCTCTCTGGTGGTGTTGCTGTCATCAAAGTAGGTGCAGCGACTGAGACCGAAATGAAAGACCGCAAGCTTCGCCTAGAAGATGCCATCAACGCGACTAAAGCAGCCGTTGAAGAAGGTATTGTTCCCGGCGGCGGCACCACGCTAGCGCA
>JBCBDN010000327.1:0-4369 GCA_038529685.1 Cyanobacteria bacterium J06598_1
CACGGATGCTTCGCCCTCTGGTGGAGTTGCCTTGCGGGATTTAGATTGACTCATCGTTTGGAGACCTCCGCCAAAAATTCTTTCAAAGAGCGAGAAACATGTGAGCTAAACAGCAACCTGACTTTTAATGACTTGCTATGGACCCCATGCCGTTGAGCTTGATTGGGCTATGAGCGATTTCAAAGTGGGCTTCAGGCCACGTATGCAAAATGCTGAGCTATGGTTGTGCAACGCGACGGCTGAATGCCTTACTCGGAATCATTATGAGTTTGTGCTGACATCAAGTCTAGTGCCTTAAGGACACTTCGTTAATTGGATACAACAGACCTGTGAGTGGTTACTAGATAAGCCTAACAACAGTATTAAAGAGACCGCTGAGTGTTAAGTGAGAAACCGCTGAGAAGCCGAATATGACCGACTTTTGTCTGCTTTCTTACTTTTCTATAATGACAAAATGAGAACGAATTATCAGTGGTGCTTTTACATCGTGATGACCGTACATCTATGCAATTAGCCGGATTCACCCCTCTACTTTTATAGCCGCCAGTTTAGACTCACTTGTAGACTCTATGCCTCTCCCTTTAGGTCGAACCTGTGAAAAACTACAGGCTGAACCGGCTTGAGCGGCAATGATGACTAACAGTGAAAGTCATCTTTATATACGGCGTCTGTAGGGTTGGTTACCGTAGCGCTAGGTTGTTAAAGATTGGACTATGGTGGTTAGGTACTGGAACAGTCACACTAATAACAACAGAGCTATGGCTCTTGTTTCCGGAACTGTGCTGGTTGGACAGGCTATATATAAATATCCTCACAGCCAGTTTTAGAACTGGCTGTGTTAGCAGTTAGTTCAAATGAGTGATGCTAGGTGAGCTGCTATAAAGTGGGGCGCGTGAAGGAATGACAGCGGATTAGCGTTGCTATGAGGCAATAGCAATACTGAGCAATGAGCAGCTTTTTTCGAGTGCGCTAGGTGGATCAACTTCTCAGCTATTAAATTACTGGGATTAAGTTGCGAGGAGGACAGGCACTGAAAGCTGATACACAAAACTGAACCCTTTTTCGAGATGCCATAGCTTAGCATGCTCAATTTTAGATGTGAGGGGTTGTAAAGAATATTTTCACAGTTGGTCGCGATGACCAGTCGCCTATCGCAGATTTGGATGTTCTTGCTATGCCGTTTCTTTTTTGGCTTGGTTTTGGCTGATGGCCCACTGCACGGCTGCTTGTGCGTGCAGCTCTGTGGTGTTAAAGAGTGGAACGGCGCTGTCTTGCTCGGTGACGAGTAGGCCGATTTCGGTGCAGCCTAGGATGACGGCTTCAGCGCCAGCGGCTACTAGGTTGGCGATGGTTTGTCGGAAGCGATCGCGTGACCCCTTGCGAATATCACCCAAACACAGCTCGTCGTAAATGACATCGTGTACAAAGTCGCGCTCTTCGCCTGTGGGCACCTGCACCGCCAGACCGTGCTGATAGATCAACCGGTCTTTGTAAAAGGACTCTTCCATCGTGAAGCGCGTGCCGAGCAGGCCAACTCGAGTGATGCCCTGTTGCTTGATGGCATCAGCGGTGGCGTCTGCAATGTGGATGAGGGGAATGGTGGTGGACAGCGTAATGGTATCGGCCACCTTGTGCATGGTGTTTGTCGCAATCAGGAGACAGTCGGCGCCAGCGCCTTCTAGGCTAGTTGCGGCGGTTGCCAAAATGCGGCCAATTTTATCCCAGGCGCCCTGATGCTTGAGCGCTACTAGCTCTTCAAAGTCTACGGAGTACATCAAAATTTTGGCTGAATGCAGTCCGCCTAGCTCTGCTTTGACCATTTCATTCAGCAGCCGGTAGTACTCAATCGTTGATTCCCAGCTCATGCCGCCCAGCAGACCGATGGTTCTCATTACCGTTTCCTCGTCAGCTCATCTCCAGAGGTCTGATACCACAGCACATTGCCAATCACTGCAAGCACGAAGGCAATACCGCCACCTTTGATGGCTAACTGCGGACTGTAGCCGCCACGGCTTAGGGTTTCCATCCAAATGTTTGTAGTGTCTGATGGTTTAAAGGTGTCCATCGCGGCTGGAACTAAATAGATGAGGGATGCGCCGACGATCAGCCAGCACACCATAGAAGCCAGTAAAAATAGGGTTTTGGCCGTGGATTGGCCTTGGACAGGGGCAACCATTTCAGCGGTAGGAAGGAAGAAAATACATACTCACAATAGTCTGCATTTGTCCTAGATTGAACTTAAAATTTTTGGGAGAAATGATGGATGAAAATAGCTATGTGTAGCTTGCGTGAGTTGGCCTGAACAAAATGCTGCCAATGCCTTTCCCTAGCTCAACTTGGTTAGTCATTGGGTGTTACGGCGAGAGCTGTAGGGTGAAACTGCCTGGGCTGTGGAAGTCGGCTTTGGGGGTGGGGTGTGCGATCGCCCAAAAAGTTTCCTCTCCACCGGCCAATACACACACCGCACTCACGCCGAGCAACCACTGTGGGTCTGATAGCTGTAGCCTGCTCAAGTCCACAGAAACCTCCAGACGTAAGCCTTCTGAAGATTGACTCACCGAAAAAGGCACGCTCGTAAAAGCAGTGGCTTCACTCAATCCTTGCCGGTAGCTTTCTAGCGCGAAAACGTTCCAAGCACCCGTAGGCGAAAAATTGAATTCCCAGTAGGGATCTGAGTCGGTCTTTTTAGCGCCTGCGGTCAGGAAGAACTCAAAGCAAGTTTTTTCCCACAGCCGATCTTGGCGTTCATGGGTTGTGTTGGATGGCGGCAGCGCAACGGCGCCTACATCGCCAGACATCAGGTAGGAGATAGAGAGCTGGTCGTCTGCTCTGAGGACAGTGCCAGTGATAGAGAGCGCCACGCCTGCTGGCAGTGGCTCAAAGGGTACCAGCGTAAAGGTTGCCAGCTCACTCATCGGTGTTACCTCAACGATTGGATCATGGCTTTGAGTGTGTCTGCTTGGGCCTCAATGCTGGCGGCGAGCTGGAACTGAACTAAGGCCCGATCTAAGTTGTGGGAAGGGTGCTTGATCTTGAAATAGGTGCTGCCTGCTAAATAGTCCGTAAAGAATCTAAGCCCCAGCTCGAAGGCAATGAGCCAAATGCCGTCGTACAGGTATTGATAGTCTTGGTCTGTCAAGAAGTCACTCGCTATAGATAAGTAGCCTTCTAGCATGGCTTGGGCTAGCTGCAAGTCGAACTCTACCTGTCGCCAGTCAGTCGTTTCTTCGCCTAGCGGGTTGCAGCCTGAGCGCAGGCAGTCGCCAATGTCGTAGTGCACGAGTCCTGGCTTTAATGTGTCGAGATCGATTAGGCTGACGGCTTGGCCGTTGTGACCCAGCATGATGTTGTTGACTTTTGGATCGCCGTGGATAGGTCTGAGCTGTAGCTGTCCTGCTGCTTTTGCCTCTTCTAGCACGGCTATTCTATGCTTCCGCTGCGTTACAAATTCTAGGCAGTACCTGACATCTTCAGCCCGGTCATTTCCTATCTCCTGTATGCCTCTATTGCCTGTCTCAGCACAAGCTTCCTCATACTCCGCCATATACTTCGGTGTAATGTGAAAGCCTTCTAAGGTGTCTGCCAACTGCTCAACAGGAAGCGTACTGATGAGGCTGTGAAACATGGCTAAGCCGTAGCCAACTTCTTTGGCGTGCGCTACGCTTTCAACCGTTTCAAAAACCTGTGACTCTTCAATAAAGGTGATGGCGCGCCAATAGCCCTTGGACTCATCTACCCAAAAGGCTTCACCTGTGGCGGTGGGTAAGATGCGGGGCATTTCCCAGCGGCGCGGGAGGTCAGCGGTGTGGCGGTCCAAATGCTCGCTGAGCACCTGCATATTTTTTACCACTAGCTCAGGCTGACGGAAGATGCTGGTGTTGATCTTTTGTAGAACGAAGCGCTGGTCGGGCGCGGGTTCGTTAGAGACCGTTACCAAATAGGTGCTGTTGATATTGCCATTGCCGAGGGGATTTACTGCTGAGACGGTGCCTGAGCCAGCAAACTGAGTGGCAATTTCATGAAGTTGAGACATTGCCTGCTTTTGGAACCTGTTCTTGGGCCTGCTTTTAGTACGTTCTTCTACAGTGAGCTAGAGTTGAGACTTTCAGCTTCTTCGGGGGTTTGAGGAATGTGGATGCCGCATTCTTGCTTGAGCCCTTTGAATCGGGTGGCGCGGCCATCGGTATCGCCGGCCCCGACAGGGCGGCTAGAGTGCCAGTCACCAACGCTAACGTAGCCTTCTTTGAAGTAGGGGTGATAGGGCAAATCGTGCTCTTTGAGATACATGTAGATATCTCTGGAGGTCCAGTGGAGGATGGGCAGGAGCTTATAGCGATCGCCCTGAACGGTAATACGGTCTAGGGTTTTG
>JBCBDN010000328.1:0-4326 GCA_038529685.1 Cyanobacteria bacterium J06598_1
ACGACGACTGCCATCTTTAGTGACTTTTACAAGGACGCGATCGCGTCACTGTTAGCTAGCTTTTCAGACGATAAGTTGGTTGCCGTTAAAGCCTTAGAAAAAAAACTGAACTGCTCTAACGCAGACGCTTCTAGAGATTTGCAAATTGCGCTTGAGGCCCTTGAACGTACGCACTTGTTGGAGAAGTCTCGAGGGAAGTACCGCAAGCTAGAAGATGAGGACGTGATTGAAGGCAAATTACGGTGCTCTAGTAAGGGCTTTTGCTTTGCGATTCAAGATGAGGAAGGCGCTGATGATATCTATGTGCGAGAGAGCCAGCTAAACAGTGCCTGGAATGGCGATCGCGTCCTTGTAAAAGTCACTAAAGATGGCAGTCGTCGTCGTAGCCCAGAAGGCGAAGTGAAGCTGATTTTAGAGCGCGCCAATGCCTCTGTTCTCTCTAAAGTGAAGGCAGGAGAAACGGAAGACAAATTTAAGGCTGTTCCTTTGGACGATCGGCTGCTGTTTGAGCTTGACATCACAGAAAGTGAGCAAGATCTTTCTGATGCCATCGATCACCTCATTCACGTTGAAATCACCCGCTACCCCATCGCCCAGCATCCGCCCCGAGGCAAGGTATCTCGGGTTTTGGGAAGCGATGCTGAAGACGCTGCCGATATTGACATTGTCTATTGCAAGCACGACCTGCCTCGCAACTTTCAAGAAGACGTTTTTATTGCCGCTAGGGGCTTGCCTAACCGGATTCGCAAGGCCGATATGAAAGGCCGACTCGATTTGCGAGGGCAGACGGTCATCACCATTGATGGCCCTAACTCTAAGGTGACTGACGACGCTCTGAGTTTGGATATTGATGATGAAGGCTACCGCCGGTTAGGGGTTCATATTGCCGATGTTTCTTACTACGTGCAGCCCAATGACCCCATGGACCGCGAGGCCCGCAAGCGCGGTACGGCGGCTTACTTAGGCGATGAAATTGTGCCGATGTTGCCACCGCCGCTGCCCAATGCGCTGTGCGCGCTGGTGCCGGGTAAAGATCGCCTGGCGATTTCGGTGCTCATTACCCTAGATGACGACGGCCAGGTGCTGGAATACGAAATTCAGCCCAGCATCATTCAAGTAGAGCACCACTTGAACTACGAGCAGGCCCAGGCCATTCTCGTACGTGAAGAGGATGACGAGCTTGAGGCCATGGGCGTCGATATGGACGACCTCGAAGAGTTTGAACCGATTTTCTATCTGATTGATAGCTTGTTTCAGCTCTCCCATGAGGTTAAGCAACGCCGACATGAGCGGGGGTCTTTTGAGCTGAATTTGCCCGACCACGAGTTTCCGCCAGAAGCTGAGGAACTCGCTGAGTATCTCTCTCCGAAATTTCAGTATGACGATGAAGGCGTGTTAGGGGCCATGGTGGTCTCCACCCAGCTGCCGGCTCGCATTATCGTCACAGAATTTATGCTGCTGGTGAACCACCTGGTGGCGAAGCATATCCAGGCCTTAGATGTGCCAGGGCTCTATCGGGTGCACCGAACGCCGGATCCCAACGATGTGCAGGAGCTGATCAAGCTAGCTAACAACATGGAGCTGGATCTAAAGCTGGACAATGAGGAGGAAGTGCAGCCGAGCGACTATCGCAACTTTACCGAGCAGTTTGCGGCGTCCAAAGCAGAAAAAGTGCTGACCTATTTGCTGCTGGCAACCTTTAAGCCCGCGATGTACAGTGCCAAGCCCGGCCCTCACTTTGGCCTGGCGATAGACGATGCCTACACGCACTTTTCGTCCCCGGTTCGGCGCTATGGCGACTTGCTGGTACACCGGATCTTGCATGCGGTATTTGAGCATGGGCGCGATCGCCGCTCAACCCGTTCGAAAGATCAGGTCAACCTGCGCCACAGCTCTTGCCACGGCCAAATCAACTGGAGCGTGCTGCCACCCGCTATTCAGCAAACCCTAGAAGAGCAGCTCTCACGCACCCCCATTAAGCTCACCGAGCAAGAGCGGGTGGCTCAAGATGCCGAGTCTGACCTAGAGGGTCTCAAGAAAGCCGCCTTTATGCAGGCCCATACCGGAGAGGTGTTCCACGGCCTGATTACGGGCGTGCAGTCCTATGGGTTTTTTGTTGAATTAGAAGAGCTGCTGGTAGAAGGCCTCGTCCATGTCAGCTCCTTGAAAGATGACTGGTACGAGTACCGTTCACGACAGCAAAAGCTCGTTGGCCGTAAAAACCGACAGCAATATCGCCTGGGCGATCGCGTCGAAGTCCAAGTCAAAAGCGTTGACTACTACCGCCAGCAAATTGACCTGGTCGCCGTCGGCGGCGGCAGCGAAGCCAGCGAAGAAGACAGCAGTGGTGAAGAAGACTTCAGTAGCGAAGAAGAATAGGCCCGAATAGACCTGAGCGCCTCCTTCCCTTCTGTTGTCACTAACCTTCTCACTCAATTTTTATTCAGTTAAACCAATCATCAGCAGGATCAATATCAAACTGTGACCGTGGACAACACTGCTGAACTCCCCACTTCCCACTCCCCACTCCCCACTCCCCACTCCCCATCGGCGGCTGAGCGTAGCCGAAGCCTAATCCTCGGCGTCAGCGGTGCCTCCGGACTAATCTACGCCGTTCGCGCCGTTCATCATCTGCTCAAAGCAGGTTACACCGTGGACTTAGTCGCGTCCCGCGCGTCCCATCAGGTGTGGCTCAAGGAAGATGGCATCACCATGCCCACGAATCCTGAGCAGCAAGCCGAGTTTTGGCGGGAGCAAGCCGGTATTCCCAGTGAGGGTGAACTGCGCTGTCACGCCTGGGGTAATGTCGGTGCTAGTATTGCCAGCGGCTCTTTTCGAACGCGGGGCATGGTGATTATGCCGTGCAGCATGAGTACCGCCGGTAAATTAGCCGCTGGCCTGAGTTCGGATTTGTTAGAACGCGCCGCAGATGTTCAAATGAAAGAAGGACGCCCACTGGTCGTCGTTCCCCGAGAAACCCCTTTTAGCCTGATTCACTTGCGTAACCTCACCACGTTGGCTGAGGCAGGGGCGCGGATTGTGCCAGCGATACCCGCTTGGTACCATAATCCGCAGTCCATTGAAGACCTGGTTGATTTTGTTGTCGCTAGAGCACTCGATCAGCTTGCGATAGACTGTGTACCATTACGCCGTTGGGAAGGAAAATAAGGAGGACACCCGTCATGCCCCGACTCATTACCTTGCTGCTGCTGCTGGTTGCGCTGGCAATTTTGGCCATGCAAAACCTGGCAACCTCACTGCCGCTGGTTATTTTAAGCAGTGAAACCCCCGCGATCCCTGTTGGTATCCTGCTGGTGGGTGCTGTCTGTATTGGCGCTTTTATCACCGTGATTTTGTACGGTTTGGTCGGGCTCGGCAAGCCGCCCGTCAGCAAATATCGTCCTATGGGACAGCGGGTCCCCTATCCAGATAGTCCTGGCAGTACAAACTTACCTCCCTCAGGGCCTGCTTCTAGCCCTGGTGTATCGGCGAGCGGGTCTTCTTCTTCTTCTTCTTCTTATACGCCGAGCCCAACCGCGTATGCCAGCGGGTCTTCTTCTGCGTTTGTCAGTGGCCCTTCGCCTCAAGAAACGACCTCGAAACCGGCTTCTCCCTCGGCGACACCGGCAGATACGTCCCAAAAACCGGCCTCTACACCTGTAAAAGACAGTGGCTTTAAGAGTCACTTTGGGCGTAATGCGCCGACGCCCCCAACGCCTGATAAAGGCCCTTCTTCCCAGACGTCATCTACGCAGGCGTCATCAGTTTCGGGGCCTCAGGATTCAACCAATAGCGTAAAAAAAAAATTGAACAGCTAGGTCGTAAGCTCAAAGAAACGGTTTCTGCTCAAGATCCGGGCGATCGCAAAATTGGTGAAGACTGGGGAGATTTGCGCAGTGTCGCCCATCTCGATAGCTGGGAAAAGCTTGAAGAGAATAGAGCTAAGCAGCCTGGGCTATTTGACTTTGTTAAGCCTGGCAGCAACACCCGTGAAAATGCGGCTCGTATCGCTGGCGATATTGCTGCCGGTTGGCGCAATCAACCGCGTACTCAAGCGCCTAATCAACAGGCTTCTGACTATCCAGAAGGCTACGACTATCCGCAGGGTGCGGGCTCTCAGGCGGGGTATGGCGATAACCGCTATGCAAATCCTGACACGGGTTATGATCGCGCTAGCTATGACGAGCTAGACCCTAGTTATGATGAGCTAGACCAGGGCTGGGAGAACTTTGACCACTATGATTCGCCACCACCACCGAGAGAAGGTGTGGCCGAAAAACGTGTTTATGGCGATAGTCTGTATGGTTCAGATAGTCGTGAGGAAGT
>JBCBDN010000329.1:0-4310 GCA_038529685.1 Cyanobacteria bacterium J06598_1
GGTCATCAGTCGGTCAGCTCTGAGTCTCAAGGCGTTTTTGCAGCCTCGTCCCACGTCAATTTTGAGCAAAAAATCCATACCTATCAGCGCATTGTAGAAGCAGTCCCTGAAAGTTTTATGGCTTGGAGCTATCTCAGTTATTTTTTAGCTCGAGCAGGACGCTACCAAGAAGCAGCCCATGCCTACGTTCGCACGCTCTACCTAAAATCCGATGCGCCTCGAATTTGGGTTAACTACGCCACAGTATTGGAGCAACTAGGATACTATGGTGAAGCTGCCGAAAATTTTTCACGAGCACTGGTAGTTTCCCCCTACTACCTAAAAGCTATGTATGGTAAGAGCAAAAATTTATATCGTTTAGCGCAGTACAAAGAAGCGTTGCAAAGCTACGAGCAGGCTATTGCGACTCGCCCGAATGCCTACGAACTTTGGTATGGCAAGGGTAAAGTGCTGACAAAACTAAAGCAGTTGGATGAAGCGATTAGCAGCTTTGAGAGAGCGATCGCGCTGAATCCTCACGCTGCCAAGGTTTGGGCTAGCCTGGGTCAGGCGTTGATGTATCAGCAGAAGGACACCGATGCGATTCGCGCTTTCGACAAGGCCTTGCGGATTTCCCCAGATGACTCCCTGAGCTGGACTTACAAAGGGTTTTTGTACAAGCGATTGGAGCGTTATGAAGAGGCGCTAGCGTGCTTTGATAAGGCCATCGACATCGCCCCTCAGATTGCTAGGTCTTGGCATCATCGTGGCCTCGCTCTAATGAACATGAGCCGCTATCAGGAAGCTCATGACAGCTTTGAATGCGCGCTGAAGTTCCAAGCCTACGATCATAAAAGCTGGCTGAGCCTGGGCTGGGCACTGGAAAAAATGGGCAACTATGCGAAGGCTATTGAGGCCTACAACAAATCCCTCTCTATTGAGCCGGATCAGTCGTTTGCCTTTTATCGGCAGGCCCGCTGCTACGCGTTGCTACAAAATACAAACTCGGCCATAGAGTATTTACGACGGGCGATTTCACTCCATCCCGAGGCCTACATTCCACGCGCTATGAACGATCAGGTTCTACGTGCTGTGCAAAACCAAGCGGTGCTAACAGGCTCCCCTGCTACTGCAAACGCTAGTTAGACGCTCTAACTAGCGTTAACTCTTGTCTATTGAGCGCGTGAACGACGAACTCTGCGGGCAACAATAGCGCCACAGAGCAATACTGCAAGATACGGGCTGTAGGCTAAAAGCCAAAGGCCAAGCTGTAGCAAGTCAGTGGTAAAGTCACCCACGGACTGGGTTGCCATTTCCCATGAGCTAGCAAGCTGGGTCGCAAAAGCTGGTTTATTAGGAGAGAGTGCGATCGCGCTCTGTAGGCTCAGCGTAATCGTCGAATAGCGCACCTGAGTGGTGAGGTTCTTTTGCTGTGCGGCCATTTGCTCAATGCTTTGGCGTACATTGCTAAGCTCACGGGACACTTCCAATACATCTGAAATCTCTCCAGAGCGCGACATAATTTCTTGCAGTGCGGCTTCTGACTTTCGGGCATTACTCAACCGTGCTTGAATATCAACTAGCTGGTTAGAGACATCCTCGGTGCTGATAGAACGACTGCGAACTTCTCCAATCTCAGTGAGTGCATCTAAAGTGGCATCGAGCCGTGCTTGCGGTACACGAAGGGTAAATCCGATACGGCGCTGACGATCGCCCTGATCGTTTAGAGAGAGCACATCGCCCTGCTGCGCAGCTACAATCTCGCGGACCTGCTCAAAGCCTGCTTCTACAGACTCGACACTCAGCACAAGATTTGCCCGCTTAATGAGCTGCGGACGTTCAGCATCGTTTTGATTTGTCGTTTGATCTGCCGATGGGGCCTGCGGTGAGCCCGTTGCCTTTTGCGCTAGCCCATCATTTGCAATTGCTGAGGGTGCACCACCGGTTGCGACATCTGCCGATACAGCGCTCTCCGCCTGCGTTGCTGTGGGCATTGACGAGGCACAGCCAGCCAGGCTAGTGAGTGATAAAGCAGTGCCCGTCAGTAAAACAAGTCCAAGCCGTTTCATAATGAGTGTCCTAATATAACTTTGGCCACTTAGCTTTACCCATGAGAAATTGCTAGATTCCTTATGTTCTGCAAGCTAAGTGGCGTAGCAACTGCCGAATGCATCCGGCGGTTGCTATATGTAGCCGTGTGCTGCAAGCGTTCTTAAAGAAAAAACCAGTCGGGCTTATCCTCTGTTGCTATTACTATGGCAAGTCAAATCGACTGATTTCACCAGGTTTCAAATTTTGAAACCTGGTTTGGCTTTTTTGAGACTTCAGCACGTTCTATCGCTATTTCGGCATAGCAAAATGACGCGACCCTAAAAGAGAAATTACAACACTGTTATTGAAAGATATTTGGCTTTAAGCCATTAAAAAAGCCCGCAGATGCGGGCCTGAAGCAGTTATGGAAAATTCATAAAATCCGGTTTAGAGAAAGCCGCTAAGCTAGCTTCTTTTTAATGAAGGCCAAAATTTTAGCGTTTTGAGCTTTGAGTGCTGCCACATCATTTGTGAGGACTGCAACCTTTTGCTGAAGTGCCGCGATCTCGGCAGACGTGCCGCTGCTGCTGGGCGCAGCCGTTGTTGCTGGTGAGACCTTCTGAGGCCGGGCTTTACGGGCTTTAGCCATAGCACCTTTGATCGCACCGATGAGTTCTTTTTGCTCGAAGGGCTTTTCAATGAATTCAAAGAACTCAAACGGCTCTTGAATTTTTTCGGTGAGTTCTTCCCGACGGCCTGACATCATCACCAAAGGAATGCTCTGGAAAGCAGGCTCAGCTTGAATCTCTTCATAGACTTCGTAACCGCTCATGCGCGGTAGCAAAAAGTCCAACATGATCAAATTGGGCTTCTCGGCGCGAATCGCTTCAATCCCTTCAATGCCGTCTTTAGCTTCAATGACTTCAAAATTGCCCTGGGGCAGCATGTCTCTGACACGTGCTCGAATGACTCTGCTGTCGTCGATCACTAAAATTTTATGGCTGGCCACGACGGACTCCTTTGACTGGGAAAATGAAGAGGGACGCCCTAAAAATGCTTGGCTTAGGGCAGACGCTTGCTTTAAAGTTGCCCAGATTAAAGGGTGGAGGAAACAAGAATAATTGCGGGAATCACGTGATTATCATCAGGCGATAGAATAAAGACTCTTCCTTTGTTGCGACGTCTTTGCCTAATGTCTACTCCTTCTAACTTGCCAGTGAAGACATCGAAGGCACCTCGTCCTCGTCCTGAGATTTTGGCAATGCCTGACTGGCTGCGTCGGCCAATCGGCAAGGCCAGCGAGATTTCGGCGGTGCAAAAGGTGATTAAGCAGCGACAAATTCACACGATTTGCGAAGAAGGGCGGTGTCCTAATCGGGGTGAATGCTATGCCAACCACACGGCTACTTTTTTGCTGATGGGGCCTACCTGCACCCGCAGCTGTGGCTTTTGCCAGGTGGATAAAGGCCATGCACCGATGCCGTTGGACCCTCAAGAGCCTCAGAAAGTGGCGGAGTCTGTGAAGCTCTTGGGGTTGCGGTACGTGGTGCTTACAGCCGTGGCCCGCGACGATTTGGAAGACGGTGGCTCAGGGTGGTTTGTGGCGACGATGGAAGCCGTCCGCAAGGCTAATCCAGGCACCGCTATTGAGGTGCTTACCCCTGATTTTTGGAGCGGCACAGATGCTGAAAAGCAACAGCGACTGAGGGTGGAAGCTATCGTAGCGGCCCAACCAGCGTGCTTTAATCACAATGTGGAAACGGTGAGGCGGCTGCAAGGGCCTGTGCGTCGTGGGGCTAAGTATGAGCGATCGCTCGATGTTCTGCGCTATGTCAAAGCGGCTGATCTAACCATTCCGACTAAGTCAGGGCTGATGGTAGGCCATGGTGAAACCCAGGCCGAGCTGGTGGAGGCTATGGAAGATTTGCGGTCGGTGCAGTGCGATCGCCTGACCCTCGGCCAATACATGCGCCCCTCTCTAGAACATTTGCCTGTGCAAAAGTATTGGACACCTGAAGAATTTGATGAACTCGGCGAGATTGCTCGCGGCATGGGATTTAGCCATGTGCGTTCTGGTCCTCTCGTCCGCAGCTCGTATCATGCCGGCGAAGCGCCCTAACGGGCTTCGTTAATTGATCGTTTTAACTCGGTGTCTTCAACTCGGTGTCTTCACTAGGCGACTGTGCGTTCAGCTCACGCCATTCATGCACGGCAAACGGTGGAACCACTAGCTTGGCTGTGCTGCCACCCCCTAGCGGAATATCAACCTGTAGGGGAATGTCGCCAGCTAAACTCTCAAT
>JBCBDN010000330.1:0-4287 GCA_038529685.1 Cyanobacteria bacterium J06598_1
CTACATCCACAGGTCGAACCTCTTGAATCCGGTTTAACGTAGCTCTAGCTTGAGACACTTGCTGCTGACTCGTCCGTTGAATCCGACTGAGGGTGGCCCTAGCTTCTGCCAGTCTCTGTTCAGCAGTGTCCAGCGTAAGACGGCGAGCATCTCGATCGGAGGCGGATATGCCGCCCCGCTCATAGAGCGTGTTGTAGCGCTGAAAGTCAGCGCGGGCGTTGTTTACTTCAGCCTGAATGCGGGCAATGGTAGCCTCTTGGGTCTCTACATTGCCGAGCCGTTCTGCTTCTAGTCGCAAGATTTCGGCCTGCTGCGCTTCAATCTCACCGACTTGAGAACCAGCCTCTACTCTAGCGAGCTGGGCGCGGGCGGTGTTGACCTGCTGCTCAGCTTTTTGTAGGGCAGCTTGCAGGCGATCTCTGTTGTCCAAAATCGCAATAACCTGACCAGCCGTAACGCGATCGCCCACCGTCACAGGCAGTTCATCAATTCGCGCTGACTGCACAGAGGTTGGGGCCGTCAGGTTAATTAGCTCCCCCTGGGGCTCTAGTCGGCCCAGCGCCGAGACCGTGGTGATCTCCACAGGCTGCGCGGCTAGTTCAGCGGCGTCTTGTTCAGCGATGCGGGTTTGGTGCGATCGCCAAGCATTAAATCCGACCAAACCCAAAATCACAATGCCTGCGATAACGAACCATTTTCGTGAGAGACCCCAAGATTTGCCTGGGGGCAACCCAGCAGCACCCTGACTCTTCGATGCGCCCAATACGTTCATATGCCTTTGCAACAATGCGGGTGAAAGATGAATTCATTTACGATAACTAAACTGTTTAGTAAAGTCAATAAGCCAACGTATAGCAAAGCGCGGATGCATGACGCCAAGGCGAGGCAAGGCCCTAACGTAGTGATGCCCCTTGGGCTATACGCACTTTGCTATGCGCTATGCGCTCTACATAGTAAGGGGTGTCACTGTTCGTAGTGTCTAAAGCTAAGCGCGGAAGGCTATATATGATGGAGAGGCGTAAAATATCAAATAGCGCTTCCTATCATCCTTCCCGTCAAATTCTTTTGACATGACAGCCAAATTTTATGAAACCCAGCCCTGCTAACCGTTCAAACAACTCAGCCCGTAAAATAGGCCGACCTAGCAAGGGCAAATCACCAGAGAAAACGCAGGCAATCCTATCGGGAGCCTTGAACGTATTTACAACTCAAGGCTACGCGGCAGCTACGATAGATAGTCTCGCAACTGCCGCAGGCGTTTCTAAACCTACAATATATAGTTATTTCAAGAGCAAAGAGGGACTATTCGTCGCACTGATTCAACATCTTGTTAACGACAATCGGATGCCGATGGAGACCTTGCCAGAAGCCATTCGCTTACAGCTTCCCCCCGAGAAAGTACTCTTCCAGATGGGCACTTCTGTACTGGAAAAATTTGCGGCGGAGCAGCCAATGCTAACGCTACTCCGGCTAATGATTGGGGAGTCCGAGAGATTTCCACAGCTCACCAAAACCTTCATCCGCGAAGTCCACAAGCCGCTGATAGAAAGTATCTCTGCATACCTTGCGGCCCAACCCCATCTTCACTACCCAGATCCAATGGTGGCTGCCCGCATGTTTGTTGGCCCCATTATGCATTACACAATGACGCATTATGTCATGCACGGAAACGACATTGTACCGATGGATCAGCACCATATGGTGAAAGAACTCGTGCAGCTAGTCGTGAGAGCAGGCAGGCCAGATAAAGGCTGAGGGTTTACTTGTGAACATCACCCAAGGCCCATTCATAGGCCGGTAGCTGGCCGAGCGAAAAGACAAACCAAAAGCAGAAAAGCTTTCAATTTTTCCCATCGACTTTTAATCAAATACCAAGCCTTCGCACCTTGAATGCCCCTTAAATAGGGATACATCTTCGCCCTAAGGACGAAGGTATCGTTTTAGTAGCTGCCTATATCCTTCCTCAGGACAGTTCTATGTTTTTTGCTCACAGTTCTTCCCCTTGCCTCAGCCGCACATTGACCCGTCCAGATGATTTAGATATTGCGCTGAAGCATCAGTCGCAAAACTCGCTGCCTCAAAATTTGCTGCCTCAAAATTTGCGGCAAGAGCGTCGCTCACCTAGCCACTTTGGTCGCATGCCTAGGCTGTTGCTGCTCTTTCTCTTCGGCAGTATTCTCTTGGCGGCAGGGCCAGCGCTGGCGCAAGAGGGGGCAAGCCAGTCTTCTGGTCCCTTTGCCATTTTTGGCCAGCTACAGCAGCAGCTGGTCAATATCGTGTCATGGATTGAAGGGCTAGGGCCGATTGGATACTTTGTATTTATCCTGGTTTACATTGGGATTACGGTCGCGTTTTTACCGGCGTCGGTGGTTACCTTGGGCGCAGGGTTTGTTTTTGGCGTCGTGAAAGGATCTCTACTGGTCTTTTTGAGTGCGATGCTGGGCGCGACGGCTGCTTTTTTAATTGGGCGATTTGTTGCCCGTGACTGGATTGCAAAAAAAGTAGCCGGGAACCGTTTTTTTAGCGCGCTTGATGATGCGATCGCAGAAGAAGGTCTCAAACTCATCTTTCTCATTCGTCTGTCGCCAGCCTTTCCGTTCAACTTGCTAAACTACGCCCTAGGGCTGACCAAAGTCTCCTTAAGTGACTATGTACTGGGAACCACGGGCATCATTCCAGGGACTATTCTGTACGTCTATTTGGGATCGTTAATTGGTGATATCGCCATGCTAGGCACCGGCGAGGCACCCGCCAATCCTGTCGTTGATTGGATAGTCAAGATCTTGATTTTCGTGACAGTCGTGGCGATTACGCTCTACATTACAAAAATTGCCCGCAAAGCGCTAAAAGAAGCAGTCCCCGAGGCCGATGCCGACATGCCACAACCCGTCTCAACCATTCGCTAATGCCAGCAGGTGCTTGAAAACACCTGAGAAAAAGAATCAAAAAAAGGCATTAAAAGGCACATATCGTCTACGCTAACAGGGGCATAGCCATCCACTGAATGTCACGATAAGCTTAAATGTTTCGCTTTAAAAACGCTTTGACCGGGCTATTTTCTAGCCGTAGCCGTTCCGTTCTGTTGTGCACTGCGGCTATTCTTTTT
Organism: Cyanobacteria bacterium J06598_1; assembly: GCA_038529685.1. Taxonomy (GTDB): domain Bacteria; phylum Cyanobacteriota; class Cyanobacteriia; order Phormidesmidales; family Phormidesmidaceae; genus Phormidesmis. The sequence goes on from JBCBDN010000330.1 coordinate 3,107, forward strand.
AGCTTACTGTTTACTATCAGCATCGGCTTACAGCCAGGGATAGCGCAATCAACGCTAGCGAACACACCCACCGCAGACGTTGTCCTTGATGGACGTGTTTTGTTTCGTTTGGGGAGTATCGATGGCTTTACAGCGGAACGGCGGGCTAACAGTGCCAATGCTGACTTAAACCGAGCGCTGAGAGCAACACCGCCAGACAGGCTCGTTCGCGTCAATGTCGGCAAGCGCGATAATCTCACTACGATTCGGGTCAACAATCGCCATCTGCTGACCGTTACAGATGGTGACTTTATGGTGGGCGTTACACCGACAGAGCAAGCCCAAGAGTGGACAGAAATATTACAAGCAGCCTTCGCACGTGCCCAAAGAGAGAGACTGCCGGGTCACAGGCAGGCCGTAACTTGGCGCATATTGGCAATGCTGGCAGCTGCGATCGCACTATACAGCCTGGTTTATTGGTTCCGCAGGCGACTGTGGCGTCAGCGATTCCGGAAACTTCGACGCTCCAAACCCATTCCCTACAGTCAAAAGCTGTTACAGCCCGCCCTCCTAGGCGTGCAAGCAAGCCTCGTGCTGTCTTTTTTACTCTATGTGTGTGAACTCTTTCCCAGGGCAAGAGCCGCTCGTTACAGCGTATTCCAGTTTTTAGAACAAACCTTTAACAACCCTCTCTTTACAGCAGGAGAGAAAACCTACTCAGTACTAGATATTTCAAAGCTAGTTGTGGTGCTGGTGTTACTGTGGCTCACAGTGCGAGGACTGAGCGCCCTGATAAAATCTAGCGTTCTACAGGCGGCGATTTCAGATAGGGGCGCGCAAGATGCGATCGCCACCGTAATCCAAGTGGTTCTGATGGTGGTAGGCACATTCATTTTGCTACAGGCTTGGGGCATTGACCTAAGCGCACTGGCAATTTTGGCAAGTGTGTTAGGCGTTGGATTAGGATTTGGCCTACAAAACATCTTCAACAATTTCATTAGCGGCTGGATTTTACTGGTTGAAAGGCCCATTCAGGTCGGTGATCTCATTAAACTAGGGGAGGTATTCGGCATTGTTGAGAAAATTGGAGCCCGAAGCACAGAAATTAAAACCCCTGACCAGATTTCAATCATTGTTCCTAACGCCGACTTTGTCCAAAACCAGGTCATGAACTGGAGCCACGGCCATCCGGTATCAAGATT
>JBCBDN010000331.1:0-4265 GCA_038529685.1 Cyanobacteria bacterium J06598_1
GCTTCGTTATAATTTTGGCCAGCTCCACCGGGTCGCCAGCGTCTTTAAGATCCACGAAGTTAACGCCCTTTACCACGCGCCCCGCTTTGACATCTAAGCAAGGCAAAATTCGTTTAGCAAGCATGGTCACTCTCTCCAAATAAAACTCTCCAGCGGGGCCCGTGTCGCTGATAGACTGGTACAGCTAGCGTGCAGATGTATTTGCTAGCTAGGACAAATGAGATCTTGAGAGCAGTTAAGTAAGGATACAGTTTATCAGACATGGATTTAGAAATTGGACAGCGGGTTCAGGTGCGTCGGATGCGAGATCGGGTGGCTAAAAGCCTTGCTTCACGCTTGGGCAAAACGGCCATTATCAAAGACTTTAAAGTGCTAGACGGACAGAACATTGGCGCCCTGGTGAGCTTTGAAGCAGACGACTTTACCACCTGGTTTTTTGAAGATGAACTGCGCCCAGTTGAGTAACGGACTGAGCTAGCAACCCCACTGAACCACATTGAGCAAATAACGAACCCAAATGACGCTGATTCTCACATTTCTAGGTAAGGGAGGCACGGGTCGCTCTACAGCTGCGATCGCTGCCGCCCAAAAGCTGACAAACGAAGGCAAACGGGTATTGCTCATCTCTCAAGAGGCGGGCCCCGTCATCTCTTTAATGCTGGGCACGGACGTTTCAGCGAGTCCCAGCGCGATCGCAACTAACAGTAACGGGCTAGCAGGCGGCTTTCAGGCCGTGCAGCTACAGACCACCACCCTGCTCGAAGACAACTGGGAAAAACTCAAGAAGTTTGAAGCCCAGTACCTGCGCGATCCTTTCTTTAGAGACGTCTTTGGCCAGGAGCTGAGCGTGATTCCAGGGATGGATGATTTTTTGGCGCTCAATGCCATTCGCGAGTATACCGAGAGCAATCAGTACGATGTGATTGTGCACGATGGCCCTGGTAATCAGTCTAGTTTGAGGCTGTGGGGCGCTATTGGCGGCGTGGACTGGTATTTTCGTCGGTTCAAGCAGGTTTTTCAAAGCTCACAGTTCTACAAGTCTATTTCTCCTTTTATTGCGCCGATTACCGGCGCTATCTTTAGTAGCGGGCTCTCTGGCGATATTTGGAGCCAGCCAGAAACTCAGAGTGTCGAGAAGATGGTGGCCAAAGGAAAGGCGCTGGTACGCGACCCGATGCAGCTGCGAGCCTACGTCGTCACAAGTGATGATGAAATTGCAATCGCCACGGGCCGATATCTGTGGAGCGCAGCGCAGCAGATTGGTCTCACCGTTGCTGGCACGTTGGTCAACGAAGGCAAAGGCGGTGCTGATACTAAAGATGCGATCGCTGCTTTTGAACCCATTCCGGTGACGAAGTTGCCCTACGCCGAATCGGGCGACCGATGGAGCCCTATTATTGACGCGCTGCCTGCCCTGACCGAGCCGGTAAGTGTTCCTAGCCCCATGAGCGTCGATGTTGCGACCAGCAGCGTTAAATTATTTTTGCCCGGATTCAACAAAACTCAGGTAAAACTAACTCAAAATGGCCCAGAAGTTACGGTAGAAGCTGGCGACCAGCGGCATAATGTCTCTTTACCGGCGGCGCTCAATGGCCGAGCCGTCACTGGGGCCAAGTTTCAGTCGGGCTATCTGATTATTTCATTTGGCTAGACTAAACCGCTTGAAAGCAGATCTTAAAGACAGATCTATTCAGTAGATAGAACCGCAAAGTGTAAACAGGAAAAATCGCAGCAATGTCCGAAGACACTCAGTCACAGATTCCGACAGCAGACGCTACCGCTTCTTTAGCTAGCGGCGAAACCGTCGCCGACAAAGCTAGCACCAGCAAAGCTCGTCAGCTCCTCGGGATGAAAGGCGCGCAGGCCGGTGAAACCTCTATTTGGAAAATTCGCCTCCAGTTAATGAAGGCCATCACCTGGATTCCACTAATCTGGGGCGTTGTTTGTGGCGCCGCGTCCTCTGGGAAGTTTACCTGGAGCGTAGAAAACGTGCTGATTTCAGCGGCCTGCATGCTAATGTCAGGACCGCTGCTCACGGGCTACACCCAAACCATTAATGACTACTACGACCGCGACCTAGACGCCATTAATGAGCCCAACCGGCCCATTCCCTCTGGGGCGATTTCGCTGAAGCAAGTTCAGGTACAAATTTGGGTGCTGCTGCTCGGCGGGCTAGCGGTTGCCTACGGCCTAGATGTGTGGGCAGGCCACGCGTTCCCAACCTTGTTTGCACTTGCAGTTGGCGGCTCGTTTGTCTCTTATATCTATTCAGCGCCGCCACTTAAGCTCAAGCAAAACGGCTGGCTAGGCAACTACGCGCTAGGAGCCAGCTACATTGCGCTGCCCTGGTGGGCGGGTCATGCACTCTTTGGCGAACTCAATCCTACAATCATCGTACTGACACTGATTTACAGTATGGCCGGATTGGGGATCGCGGTGGTGAATGACTTTAAAGCGGTAGAAGGCGATCGCCAGCTCGGGCTAAAATCTCTGCCGGTCATGTTTGGCGTACAAACGGCAGCTTGGATCTGTGTCCTGATGATTGACGTTTTTCAGGGTGGCATGGCCGCTTACCTAATTGCCATTCATAAAAACCTGTACGCAGTGCTGCTTATTTTGCTGATTATTCCTCAAATCACGTTTCAGGACATGTATTTCCTGCGTGACCCATTGGAAAATGACGTAAAGTATCAGGCCAGTGCTCAGCCTTTTTTGGTGCTGGGGATGCTGGTTATGGCGATCGCACTAGGACACAGCGCATTAGTTAGCTCAGTCTAATTAGCCAAGTCTAATAGGTAGGCCAGATAAAACTGGCCTACCCCCTGTATCAGCCCATTTGCTGAGCGTGATAGCATCTATAGCAATCTGCACTGGGCTGATGCCACAACGAATGGCTACAGCTTTTATTGTATAAAGCTAGCGGTGTGCTTTTCATTCTTTTCGAGAGCTATTAGTGGCGGTGAGGCCGCCTGGAGAATCTAACAACGTGGCCAATCTCTTTTCACAGCTGAAACAATGGTCGTCAAGGCTAAGTGGTTCATCGAGAAAGCCCTCCCCACAAAGCATTCAACGCAACAAGCAATCCATCCGCACCAGCGGCCAAATCCCGGTTCGCCCCTTGACGGCCCCACCTTCTGCAAAGGTCCCGCCAGCAAAGGTTCCGCCAGTAAAAGGGCGCACAGCCAAAACGCCACCCGGACAGCGTCCCACTGTGCCCGTTCAAAATTTGCCGCCTAAAAGGCCCCCCGCAACACCTCGACAAGCAGCTGCGCAACCTGTCAACACCGCTACGACTGCACCGCTAGTCACGAACCGACGAGGCCCACGGAGCAAGCCCCCTTACAAACGCATTCGGTTTTGGCTGCTGCTATTGCTAGGCGCAGGCATCGCGGGCCCTAGCGCTCGGATGTATTTACTGTGGAGCAACCTACAGGAAACGGTGCCAGACGTGAGGAAAGCGCTGACCTACGAGCGCAGTGGCACCATCACGCTAAAAGCGTCAGACGGCAAAGTATTACAGAAAGTAGGCCCCACTGCTCAAGAGAGCCTAGACTACGGCGAAATTCCTCAGGTGGTGGTTGAAGCCTTTATTTCGGCTGAAGACCGCCGCTTCCGAGAGCACAGCGGCGTAGACTATCGCTCTATCGCCCGTGCAACGGTGGCCAACATCACCAGTGGCGGCGTGGTAGAGGGCGCCAGCACCATTACCCAGCAGCTGGCTCGCATTACGTTCCTCACACAAGATCAAAGTTTTCAACGCAAATTCAGAGAGGCCATACTGGCCCAGCAGTTAGAAAAAGAGCTGGGGAAAGACAAAGTCCTGGAGCGCTATCTCAATTTGGTGTACTTGGGCGCAGGCGCCTATGGCGTATCGGACGCGGCGTGGATTTATTTTGGCAAAACAGTCGATGAGCTAACAGTAGCAGAGGTTGCCTTGATTGCTGGAATGGCACCTGCACCTGGCGTGTATTCGACCGATCCTGACGCAGCGCGGACCCAAAGAGATAAGGTCATTAGCCGCATGGAGGCCAATGGCGTCATTACCGCCTCTCAGGCGAGCGAAGCCTACGGCGCTGACTTTTCTTTAGAAACCAAAGAACCCAAATATCTCTACAGTCAGTTTCCTTATTTCACTATCTATATCAAGAAGCAGCTGGAACAAATTCTGACCGAAGAAGAGCGCAATGCCGGTGGCCTAGTCGTTGAAACCTCCTTAAATACAGACTGGCAAAGGGCCGCTGAAAAAACCGTAGAAGAGATTATTG
>JBCBDN010000332.1:0-4250 GCA_038529685.1 Cyanobacteria bacterium J06598_1
CATGCACTAGTGCGGATCGAACGGTTCAAAGCCGAGGTAGAGGCAAAAGGCGGTGCGCTGATTCTGTCGATGCCGTGGGTGTACGGCGACGTGGAAGATGAGCGGACAATCGAGAGCGTACAAAAGACCGCAGATGCGTTTGCTGAAATTGCGCCGACGCTGATGGATGCGGAGACTTTGAACATTCAACCCACGCCTGATTTGTTTGCAGATACGCACTACCACTTGAAGCCAGAGGGACGTCAGGTGCGATCGCAGCAGCTCGCCCGTGAGCTTAAGCCCATCCTAGGAGCACCCTGATGGCAGAATCAAGCTCTCCCAATATCTGTATTGTCGGTGGCGGCTTTGGCGGACTCTACACAGCACTGTATTTGCAAAAATATCGCCATCTCAAAAATAGCCACATCACTTTAATTGAGCCAAACGACCAGTTTGTGTTTTTCCCGATGATGTACGAGCTGATTACCGACGAACTCAAGCAGTGGGAGCTATTTCCGACTTACAGCAGCTTGCTGGCTGGCACTAACGTTCGCTGGCAGCAGTCTCATGCAGAAAAAGTAGATCTTCAACGGCAGAGCGTGACGACCTCTAGCGGCGAAGTGATGAAGTATGACTATTTAGTCCTGGCCACCGGGGCGAAAAATCGTCAGTTGGATATTCCAGGGCTAGAGCAGCACACGCTGACGTTTCGATCGTTTCATGATGCGCTGATGTTGCAGGCTCGTTTGGGTGATTTAGTGCGATCGCAAACATTCCAAGCCCAATCTGACCCCTCTGACACTATAGAACCGATACCTATCGCCGTTGTCGGCGGCGGTGCTAGCGGCGTAGAGCTAGCCTGCAAAGTGGCCGACTATTTAGGTAATAGAGGAGAAATCACGCTGATAGATAGAGGCTCCTCGCTGCTGCCTGCTTTCCCCAACGGCATTCGTCAGCAGGCAAAGCGAGCGCTAGCAAAACGGCGGGTAAATATTCTGCTAGAAACGGGCGTATCGGCTATCGAAGCCGATACCGTGACGCTCCAGCGCTCAGAAGAATCTGTTATGCCTAGCCACTTAACGCTATGGGCGGTGGGCACTCAACCACGCCCTTGGTTGGGTGAACAACCAGTCAATCAAAACGAGCAGGGGCAAAGACTCACTCAGCGGACGCTTCAGCTAGCAGACCATCACAATGTTTTTGTGCTGGGTGATAGTGCCGATGTCCGTGGCCCAAAGGGTAAGGCTGCGCCCAACACTGCTCAGGCTGCTTTTCAGGCCGCTAGCCGGGTCGCTGCAAATTTGGCTGCGATCACTCAGGGTAAACGTCCCAAACCGTTTAATTACTTGCACCTAGGCGACATGATTACGCTGGGCGTAGGCGATGCCGGTTTGCACAGTTTTGGCATCACGCTCGGTGGGCGACTGGCCGCCGTGATTCGCCGGGGCGTCTATGTTTTTCGGATGCCGACTCGAAGGCATCAGCTCAAGGTGGGCCGCCGCGCTTTGGGCGATTTGTTTCGTGCACTTCTACCGCCCTGGCGAAAGCGATCGCCTTCTCATGATCAATCTTCCTTTTCTCAGAACCAGCTATGACTTCCGCACCGCCCGCTAAAAATACAGTAAAAGACAGCGGTTGGCTGGCTGCGTTTCGCGATCGCTACAGTTTAGACGTGCGATCGCTCGCCCTCTTTAGAATTGGTCTCGCCCTAGTCATTCTGGCTGACCTGTTTACCCGCGCTGGCGACTTAGTGGCGCACTACACTGATGCGGGCGTATTACCAGTCGCCGTATTGAATGACGGTATTTTGAAACCGGGCTACTGGTCTATCCATGCACTAAGTGGTCTGTCTATTTTTCAGGGACTTTTGTTTTTGGTGGCGGGGCTAGCTGCGATCGCTATGCTTATCGGCTATCACACCCGAGTTGCCGTCATTGTCTCCTGGGTGCTGCTCATTTCCCTACACAATCGCAATCCACTACTGATTTTTGCGGCTGATGACGTGCTGCGAGCCGTGATGTTCTGGGCCATGTTTTTGCCACTGGGCGCTGCCTACTCTGTAGATCGGGCGATGAGTACGGCAACTCGCCCAGTGCCGCTCAAAATTTTCTCGGGCGCGACTTTTGCGCTCATGGTGCAGCAGTGCTTTATCTATATCTTTTCAGCGGTTTTCAAAACCACAAACGCCGCTTGGTGGCCAGACGGCACTGCCGTTTACTACTCGCTTAGCTATGACCAATATGTCACCGCGCTTGGAAATTTTCTGCTGAACTTAGGTCCTCTGTTGACGGTTTTTACGCTCGTAACGCTGGTGCTCGAATGGGTGGGACCCTTGCTGTTATGGTCTCCTATCAAAAATCACTTTTGCCGTATGGTGGCCATCACCCTCTTTATTTCGCTGCACGCGGGCTTCGGCCTGACGCTGAATCTAGGCATCTTTCCCTTTTTGAGCATTTTCACTTGGTTCGCATTTATTCCAACGTCTTTCTGGGAGTCGCTGAGCGATAAGGTCTATACCCCGAGCCGCCAGGGCGTAAAAATCTACTACGATGCCGACTGCGGTTTCTGCAAAAAAGTGGTCCATCTCATTCGGATGCTGCTGGTGTTGCCACATACGCCGCTCGCCACCGCCCAAAGCATTCCAGAAATTAATGAAGCGATGGAACGGGAGAATTCGTGGGTCATTGTCGATTGGAAAGGCAATCATCACTATCGCTTTGAGGGGATTGCCTACGTTGTGAGCCTATCGCCAGTGTTTGCTTGGGTGGCTAGCCTGCTGCTCTGGAAGCCAGTAATGAGAGGCGGCACGGTGGTTTACAAATGGATCGCAAATAATCGTCGCAAAGCTGGCTACATGACGCGGCCTTTTAAGTTCAAGCCACTGCACGTGAAAAATCCGGGATGGTTGAGTGCGATCGCCTTTCTATTAATCACCCTCACGTTCGTTTGGAACCTTCGTAGCATCGTGACCCATCGCGCCTTTGTTGATAGCCAAGCGCCAGCTGTCAGCATTATTCGCCGGGTCACCAATAGCCGCACAGCCCAACGACTGGACTGGCTCGCTCAAGCGACTCGTCTCGACCAATCTTGGAGCATTTTTGCTCCAGGTCCGCCTACTGACGATGGCTGGCATGTCGTGGCCGGGACCCCTGTTGATGAGTCTGGGCCCGCTCGCATTGATGTTTTGAGGCCAGAAGAAGTGCTGTCCTTTTCTAAGCCAACTTTGAGCGATCGCGCCCACTTCTACAAAAACATGCAGTGGCGGACTCTCTACATCAACCTCAATCGCAACATTGGTCAAAACGTATTTCCCAGCTACGGCGAGTATTTGTGTCGTCGTAGTGCCAACACGACCGCTCAACTTCAAAGCTTTCAGCTCTACTTTATAGACGAGCGAACGGCCCCTCCGGGTGTTGCTCAAGAAGTCGAGAAAAAGCTGATTTGGGAACAAGCCTGTCGTGCACAGTAAGCGTACTATAGAGTGACAAAACTCCCTTAAGACCTGAACAGGGTTGCAGCTTTAGTAGCAATGACAAACTCTTCGCAGCGGCTTGGAGCCTTTGGCCGAATCAAACAGTGGTTCGTCAAAACGCCCGATAGAGCACTCGATCAGGCATACGAAGCCGCCCTCAAAATCCGTCAGCTCGAAGAAAACTACTTCGAAGGCGATCCCATCACCGACAGCAGCGGCTACAGCCCCAGCGCTTACCGCCTACTGCAAAAAGATCTCAAAAAGTACTTGTCCATCATTCGTAGACGGCTGGCTGAATTCAAAGCGAGTACTAATACTCTGCCTACGACTGAGTCTCCTCAGCTCAGCGTGCCTCTGCCTGACGATGTTCCGCTTAATCAAATCAGCGGTCCAGCCATCTTCTTGCGAAAGCTACAGCTGATTGACGACGTGCTAGAAACCTATGCCGAAACGTCTGGACTGGCGCTGCCTCAATTTCAGCGATCGCAATCCACAGCACCCCTCGCGGTTAGCAACGCCAAAAACGAAAACCTACCGGCGCTGCCTGCCAACGAAGAGACCACGACCAACCAAGCCTTGAGCAGTCGCAGCAGTGTCCTGCCTCGCTCCATCTTGCGAACAGTCGATCGCATCAAGCAAGACCTCGACCCTGACGCAGAAGTGGATGTTGTCCGTAACTTTCGCAACTCCAAAACCCAAACAACCATTGCCATCACCTTCGTCTTGCAGCTGGTAATTGTGCCCCTGCTGGCACAGTACCTTAGCAAAAACCTTGTCGTTGCACCCATCGTAGAGTATG
>JBCBDN010000333.1:0-4236 GCA_038529685.1 Cyanobacteria bacterium J06598_1
GTCCACAGGAATGGGCAGTCCGGTCTGTCAGTAAAAGATTGCTTGGTTTGATATCTCGATGTACAACCGGTGGATGTTGACTGTGCAGATACGTCAAAATGGCCAAAACTGACCGTGCTATCTCTTTGAGATCTGGCTCGCTAAAACGGCGTCCTGCGCTTACCTGTTGCTGTAGCGAAGTCGCCTCTATATAAGTTTGAACCAGCACAAAGCCCTTCCCAATCTGTGTCTCGGCTTCAAAAGAAGTCAAATACTGAGGAATAGCTGCATGCTTTAACGACTTGAGCGTTTCGGCTTCGCGCTCAAACAGCTTCAGATCTTCCCAGGTAAAATCGGGCCCAAATAGAATGAGCTTGAGTACAACAAGGGTCTTGGTTTGAGTTTCTTCAGCGAGGAAAGTTCTGCGGCCTCGTTGCTTACCCAGCAGAGACTTTATGCGATAGCACTGGCCTTCTGATTGTGGTGCAGTGCTTTTTATAAACGTTCCAATCATGGAATTCATGTTGCTGTGAGACCAAGCTGCCTAACAGCTCGCTTCGACGGTAATTCAAGTGTAATCACCGAAGCGAACTACGGTAGGATTGCAGGTGTCCTTTCCCATTAATAACTCCTGTGGCGCAATCTGCTGATGCGAGACTATATAACGCTAAAGTTTATGTAACGCTTCGACCTTCGGTGCTAGACCCGGCAGGGACGGCGGTGCGTTCGGGGCTTAGCCATATGGGCTATGACAATGTCTCGAAGGTGCGAATTGGTAAATACATTGAGGTAGAGCTGACGGCTGAGAGTAAGCCTGCGGCTCAAACACAGCTAGATAAGATTTGCGATCAGCTGTTGGCGAATCCAGTGATTGAGAACTATCGAATTGAGATTTTTGAGGCGGCGGTAGCCTAATGGATTCTGGTATGAGCTCTGGTATGAAATTCGGCGTAATTGTTTTTCCAGGGGCGAATTGCGATCGCGATATTGCCTACATTCTGCGCGATATTCTCGGTCAGCCTACGCGCATGATTTGGCACGAGGATAGCGACCTATCTGATGTAGATGTGGTGGTGGTGCCCGGTGGCTTCAGCTATGGAGACTATCTTCGGTGCGGGGCGATCGCACAGTTCTCTCCAGCAATGCGCTCTACCGTAGAACATGCCAACCAAGGTAAGCCTGTAATGGGCATCTGTAACGGGTTTCAGGTGCTGACCGAAATGGGACTGCTGCCGGGTGCGCTGGTGCGGAATCGGGATTTACACTTTGTGTGCGATCGCATCCCCCTCACCGTAGAACGAGCCGATTTACCTTGGACGCAAGGGTACCAAAAAGGGCAAATTATCCAGCTGCCGATTGCCCACGGAGAAGGCTGCTACTTCGCAGAAGACGACACCATTAAGCAATTGGAAGATAACGATCAGGTTCTGTTTCGCTACTGCGATGCCGATGGCAGCGTGAGCGATGCGGCCAATCCTAACGGCTCGCTGCACAACATTGCCGGTATTTGCAATAAAGCAGGCAACGTTTTGGGCATGATGCCCCACCCCGAACGAGCCGCTGATAAAGCGCTAGGGGCTATCGATGGCCTAGCGCTCTTTGAAGGAATTTTGCAGTCGGCTTTGGCAACGGTTTAATCCACTTGCAAGCGACGTGTGACTACGGTTAGGCCATCGTCACGGACTAGCAGCGCCGATACCCAGCGACTGTCTGGGGTTGTGGGTGCTTCACCAATTTTGAACAGTCCGCCAGCGGCCAATAGCTCTAGCTCAATGGGTCTACCGGTGAAGAAATCTGTCGCCGTCGCCCCTTCTTCTACCGCTGCGCCCAGCAGGTAGCGGTTACCCAAAGGCTCCATGACAATAGCATCAAAATCGTACTGTTCGCCCAGCGTTACCTGCTCGGGGAGGATAACTGAGATGGAGGGTGGCTTCTCCCCTGAGCTGACCTGATTGCGCTCAGATAGAGTCTCTTGTGCCACAATTTTGCCGCCTTCAAAGGTTTGGCGAGAGCGAATGACGGACTCTAGTGTAGTGGGCTGTCCTTCTACGTTTTGAGTACCCTCTATATAGGTCAGCGTTTCTGCGATAAAACCGCCTGCTGTCGGCTCCCAAGATTGCAGCTCTACTCGATAGGTTAGGTTCTCGTAGCGGCTCCAGAGGGTTTGTAGTGCGGCCTCTAGAGTCTCGTAGGTAAAGCCGTCTTCGTTGGTAAAAGTTGGGCTGTAGTTCTGCATGGCAGCGACCACGTCACCGGCTGACGCCGCAGATTCAATGGTTGCGATCGCATCAGAGAGCTCGGCAGGCGCGGTTTCAGGCGAGGCGGCTTTGGCTCCGTTACCCAGACTGAGGGCTCCGTTACCTAGGCTGAGGGCAAGTCCGCACAGAGCAGCCGTCACAAACTGCCGAGTTCTGGAACGCTTTTGCAACCGAGGTGGGCGATGGAGCATGGATTTACACTTCCTTGCGGGTGAAATGATTAGAGAACGATTATTAGGAAAATATGTCGGGAAAATAGCGGACGAGATGGTTTCAGCTGCGATTCATCAAGAACATTTGAAGTAATTCTTTGGCAGATCGTATCTTAAACCAAGGTAACCTGAAACTTGTATTAATACGGCATTGGCTAGGGTCAAGTCACTTTACGGTCGTTTTGAGAAGCATCTTTTGTAGGGCAAAGCTATGGGTGAGAGCACGGGTGAGAGCACGGGTGAGAGTCTATCAACACCTTCGAATATGGCAGTGAGTACGGCCAAGCCTAAGCTCTTGATCGCTGCGAGTGGTACCGGCGGGCACCTGTTCCCAGCGATCGCTACCGCGCAGCAACTTTCGGATTACACCATTGAATGGCTAGGCGTACCTGACCGACTAGAAACAAAGCTTGTTCCTGACGCGTATACTCTCCATACGGTGAAAATGGGCGGTGTTCAGGGCGGTTTTGGTCTGAGTACGCTGAAGCTGCTGGCCAGGTTTGCTAAGTCAACGGCTAAGGTGCGCCGACTGCTGAAGCAGGGTGGCTTTGACGGCGTTTTTACCACAGGGGGCTACATTGCCGCGCCCGCAATCATTGCGGCGAGATCTTTGGGGTTGCCTGCCATTTTGCATGAATCGAATGCGCTGCCCGGTAAGGTGACGCGCTTTTTAAGCCCCTGGTGTACGACGGTGGCGTTGGGTTTCCCAGAAGCTGCTGAACATTTGCCTAAGGCCGATACGGTGGTGGTGGGGACGCCAGTGCGATCGCAGTTCCTCGAAGCGACTCAACGTAGCACGGGCCTCACGGATATCGATATTCCTACAGACGCACCTCTGATCGCAGTGGTGGGCGGCAGCCAGGGGGCAGTCGCCGTGAACAAAATGGTGCGTGCCGCTGCGCCTCAGTGGCTAGACGAGGGCAAGTGGATTATTCACATTACTGGCACGAATGATCCTGAAGCTGATAGCTTTAGCCATCCTCACTATATTCATCGCCCTTTTTACAACGACATGGCAGCGCTTTTTCAGCGAGCTGATGTTGCGGTGAGCCGGGCCGGGGCCGGGACGCTGATTGAGCTGGCGATTACGGGCACGCCTTCTATTTTGATCCCTTACCCCTTCGCGGCCGAAGACCACCAAACGTACAATGCAAAAGCGTTCGCTAATGCAGGCGCAGCAGAACTCCACCAGCAGTCCGAACTGAGCGCTGATGTATTGCGAAAGATCGTTTCAAATATATTTAGCGATCCGCAAAAGCTTTCTGCGATGTCTGTCGCCGCGCAGCGATTATCCACAACCGACAGCGCCGCCAAAATGACTCAGCTCATTAGTCAGCAGCTGAGCAAGTCATAAATGCTTTTTTCTGCAACAGATTTCTTCAAACATCAGGGACAGCGGCGACGGCCTGCCTCAGATTTTCGCGATAGCGATGCGGTTTCTCCAATCAGCGGATCTCGATAAAGCCTTTCAAACTCACGGCTGAAGTGAGCAGCAACCGTTGGGCTTTGAATAACGAGAAGCGTTTCGTCATTGTTCGTGTTGGCCGCGTGGCTCCAATTATGTGAGCCGACAATGACGGTGCGCTCGTCAATGATGGCGAACTTATGGTGCAGCTTGTCACCTACGGGCAGTTTTGGCATGCCTACTGCCTGAATAGGATTCGCCCATAGCTGATTGCCGTCTTCTATTTTGCAGCGCTCGTCGGGGATGGCGATGCCCAACATATCGAGTGCTTCACTGTAGCTGCGATAGGCAAAGCTAGGATCGATTAATGCTCTGATGCGAG
>JBCBDN010000334.1:0-4210 GCA_038529685.1 Cyanobacteria bacterium J06598_1
TGAGTGCGATCGCCGGCTACATTTTAGCCGAACCAAAGATAGTCGGAGAGCAGTGGGCAGGTGGAAAACCAAAGCGATAGTCGTTTGTCTGCTGAAAAGGCAACGACGAAAGACTAATGGCATTTCTATTTTATGTGATAAGCAATCAACTGAAGACATTCAGTTGATTGCTTATCAATGAGAGGGTTTCTGTGGAGAGGGTTTATGTGGCTTCTGGCTTGAGCAGTGGAAAGGCGATCGCATCCCTTATACTGGCCGAGTCCGTTAGCACCATCACCAGCCGGTCAATCCCAATGCCCATGCCTACCGTAGGCGGCATCCCGTACTCGAGCGCAGTGATAAAGTCTTCATCCACACTGCACGCTTCCAGGTCACCCGCCTCTTTCTTCGCCGCCTGCAACTCCAATCGCTCACGCTGATCCACCGGATCGGTTAGCTCCGAGAAGCCATTTGCCGTTTCACGCCCTACAATAAACAGCTCAAACCGTTCTACCAGCCCTGGCTTACTGCGGTGAGGCTTGGACAAAGGAGAGATTTCTACCGGGTAATCGGTGATGAACGTTGGCTGAATTAAAGTCTCTTCTACTTTCTGCTCAAAGGCTTCATTCAACACATGTCCGATACTCTCGCAGTCGTCTACATCTCCGACGCCTGCGCCTTTTGCTGCCTTTTTAGCTTCCGCAAGATCAGAGAATCCACTAAAGTCAATACCTGTTTTCTCTTTGACTGCATCGTGCATCGTGACTCGCTTCCACGGCTGCGCAAAGCTAATCTCTTCACCTTGATAAGTCACCGTAGAGCTGCCAGTGACTTCTTCGGCAATCTGTTCAATCATGCCTTCAGTGAGCACCATCATGTCTTGATAGTCGCTGTAGGCCTGATACATTTCAATGGTGGTGAATTCTGGATTGTGCCGGGTAGAAATGCCCTCATTGCGGAACACGCGGCCTAGCTCAAACACTTTTTCAAACCCACCCACGACCATTCTCTTCAGGTGAAGCTCGGTGGCAATCCGTAGATACAGCTCCATATCTAGCGTGTTGTGATAGGTCACAAATGGACGCGCTTCTGCGCCACCGGGTTCGGACTGAAGCACAGGCGTTTCGACTTCTATGTAGCCTAGCTCATCCAAATGGCGGCGAATGGCGGCGGTGATTTTGGCGCGCTTGCGGAAGGTGTCGCGGACTTCTGGGTTGACGATCAAATCCACATAGCGTTGGCGATAGCGCTTGGCCACGTCAGTTAGGCCGTGGAACTTGTCTGGCAGGGGCAGTAGTGACTTGGTGAGTATGGCGTACTGCTTCACCTTCACTGAAAGCTCGCCTTTATCTGTGCGCTTGATGGTGCCTTTTGCGCCGACGATGTCGCCTGCGTCGGTGAGCTGCTTCAGGTGGTTAAAGGCTTGCTCATCTGACTCGCCCATTTCGGCTTGGATGGTTTTCTTTTCTAAATAAAGCTGAATGGTGCCGGTTTCGTCTTGCACGGTGAAGAAGGCGAGCTTGCCGAATACCCGGCGCGCCATGATGCGTCCGGCGATGGAGACTTCAAAATCCTCTTCTGCGCCCGCTTCAAGGTCTGCGAATTTGCTCTGTAAGTCAGCGATGGGGTGGGTGGTGTCCCAGCTGTAGGCGTAGGGCTGCTGGCCGGCTTGTTTTAAGTCCTCTACCTTTTGCAGGCGTGTGGCGCGAATGCCTTCGATGCCAGAATCGCTGCTATCGTCAGGGTTCGGTGAGTTTTTGGACTTATCTGCTGCCATTGACTGAAGGTGAGGGAATGTTTGCAAGTCCTTATTGTATCGGCATCTGTGCGGTTTGGTGAGCTGCGATCGCACGGCTATGCTACCTTTAACATGTACCTGTTTCCTGTACAGCTATGATGATTAGCAAAGTAGAATCAGCGACCAACGCCCGCAAGGCGTTTTTTCAAATTCTGGACGAGGTGGCACAAGATAGTTCTGTTGTGATTGTGAAGCGAAAGGATGCGCCGAATGCGGCCATTATTGCTGAGGCTGAGCTGAACAGCTTGATTGAAACGGTGCATTTATTGCGATCGCCCAAAAATGCACAAAGACTTTTCACCGCGCTAGAAAGATCGCAGCAACGAGATTTGGACTCACTCAGCGTAGAAGAGACTGACGCTGAGCAAGAACTAGAGGCACTACGGCGCTATTGTGAGCAAGAAAAAGAAGAAAATATCGTCGAAGTCATCTCAAGCTCAGAAGGGTCCGATTGAAAAGACGCAGGGCACACCAAAAAGATATCCAGTTTTTGAACCAGAGTTCAGAGAAGATTTTAAGTTTCTGGCCCGAATCAATCCGTCTGCTTACGATAAGGTTTGGAAATTTATAGATGAGTGTCTGGTTCATCCTTTTAATGGGATAGGCAAGCCAGAACCCCTAAAATATTTAGGTTCTGATATTTGGAGTCGGCGGGTCACGCTAGAAGATAGGTTTGTATATCGCGTTGGCCAAGCAAAAATAGACTTCCTCACCTGCCGGCATCACTACGAGTAGCCGCAGAGTAGACTCAGAAATGGCATTTCGTAAGTACTGCCGTATTGTGGACTCGCACCGCTATACGGCAGTACTCGGCATTTATGCCGCACCCTAGGAAATGGCACTCTATGCTGACTCAGCGAGTGAGTTGAGTTCTCTATCGCATTTTTCTATCATTTCGGAGAGGCCTATTGATGTGTAGAGCTGTTGAGCTTCTTTGAAGGCAGTGCGGGCAGTTTCTTTTTGATTGAGCTTGAGAAGTGCAAGGCCAGTATTGAATTGGGAGTTGGCTTCGCCTCTGCGATCGCCTATCTCCCGCTTAATCTCTAGTGACTGCTGGTAAAAGTCGATAGCGCGCTGATACTGACCTAGAGAATCGTACGCATTGCCCAGCCCGCCGAGGGAACTGGCTTCGCCTTTGCGATCGCCTATCTCCCGCTTAATCTCTAATGACTGCTGGTGAAAGTCGATAGCGCGCTGATACTGACCTAGAGAATTGTACGCATTGCCCAGCCTGCCGAGGGAACGGGCTTCACCTTGGCGATCGCCTATCTCCCGCGCAATCTCTAATGATTGCTGGTAAAAGTCGATAGCGCGCTGATACTGACCTAGCGAATAGTACGCATTGCCCAGACTGCCGAGGGAACGGGCTTCACCTTGGCGATCGCCTATCTCCCGCGCAATCTCTAGCCACTGCTGGTAAAAGTCGATAGCGCGCTGATACTGACCTAGAGAACGATACGCATTGCCCAGACCGCCGAGGGAATTGGCTTCACCTTGGCGATCGCCTATCTCCTGCGCAATTTCTAACCTCTTCTGATAAAAGTCGATAGCGCGCTGATATTGACCTAGAGAATTGTACGCATTACCCAGTCCGATTAGTGGAGCAGTTTCTCCTTGGCGATCGCCTATCTCCCGCACCACTTCCAAAGCCTGCTCATAATACTGAACTGAATCAGCAGGTCGTCCACTGAACCGCAAAGAATCGCCTATATTTCGCAACGCTCTCGCCTGCCCTGCCAGATTCTCCCTTCTCTCCGCCAGCGCCAGCGCCTTCTCGTACCATATCAGCGCTTCACCATACGCATAGCGACCTTTGTATGCTTCTCCTACATCGTTGTACAGCGTTATCAACAGCGCACTCTCCGGCGCACTCTCTTCTAATGCTTTTATCTGTACTAACAATGTTTCAACGGCTGTTCCTTCTTTCCTATTTTCTCTAGCATCAAAAGCAACCATACGAGAAGGCTGAGTATCCCCTACACTACTTACCCCTTCACCCGCGCCAAACTCAAACACGCCCCCTCGCCAGCTCCAAAAATCCGGCGCTCGCTGCCCTATCCGCGTCGCAATACTATCTGGCACCCACAGCACCACCGCAAACTCAAACCGCAGCAACGCCTCCCGCGTCCACTGCAAAGAAAAGAAAAAACGCTCCTGCTCAGACTTCTCTTCCCCCAGCGTCACCCCCAGCAACGCCTCCGCATTCAGCACCGTCACCACCGCAGGCTTTCCACTGCTCAACCGAGCCTCCCGCTCTACCAGTTCCGTCACACTTTGCCGCAAGCTCGGCTCCTTCGGATTCAGCCGCACCCGAAACGGCTCAATTCCCTTCTCCCGCAGCTCCGCCTCATACTGTTCAATCACTTTTGCCTGCAAATTGCGATCATCACACACCGCAATTAACAATTCTAAACTCTGCGAATTCGCCTCTAC
>JBCBDN010000335.1:0-4200 GCA_038529685.1 Cyanobacteria bacterium J06598_1
GAGTATTTTCAGCATAGCGGAGGCTACACCAAATAAACCTTGAGTACTTTTGCTCACTGCAAAAGTGAGATGCACCCGGGAGAGACTTATCAGTCCACAAAATAAACCGACGGCAATAAATGCTTCTGCAAAAATATTTAATGCTGGATAAGCCGACCATTTTAAGCAAAGACCGATCGAAAACAAACAGAAATTGACAGGTAAAAACTGTGGCTTGAACAAGAGATTATTGAGCCAGAAATTGAGAGGGATTCTCTGAGTGGCTGGGCTACCTGGCTGTAGAAACATCATAGCCAGGTAAGTGCCAAAGACAAACTCGAAGAGTCTGGCCGGGAAAAACGCCAGCGCAATCAGGCGCCAAGCATCGTCTACAGGTGAAAGCAGAAAAACAGCTCGATAAGCCAATGAAAAAAGCAGAGAGGCCGTTAGCAGCTTGGCCCACCCCCATCTGCATCCTAGCCGAACCAAATAGGGAAAGATGAGATACAGCTGTAGGCAAAGACCCACATACCACCAGGCCCCGTTCAAAAAATAGTAGTAGTCCGGAATAAAGTTACGCAGGGTAGAAATCGTTGCTAGCAATGCGAACACGGGAGACCATAGCTCTTGTTGCCAGATGGTTTGACCGAAGGGAGCCCAAGATGAATTGAGAAAGTAGAGAAGGACTGAGAGTGCCATCGCTACCCAAAAAGAAGGAAAAATTCTAAAAACGCGCTTTCTCCAAAACTCTGCCAGCGGAATTTTCTCAATGCCTTGACTGCCATATCTTTTCCACCAAGAAGCTGTCAATCCAAAGCCACTGATGACCAGAAAGACATTGACACCCGCAGCACCGGCTGAAATGAGTATCTCTAGTCCAGTCTCTACGATGTTTTTGGTGCCACCTTTCGACAGCGTTGCGATCGCCTCATCCCAAACTAAATACCCTCTGGTATTACCCATCAGATGATAGGCCACAACCCAAACAATTGCCCACCCTCGAAGCATGGGTAAGCTTTTACTGATTCTGTCATAAGACTTTTGAGCACGATTCATTGAGTCGATGAGTCCTTGCCTTTTTCTACAGACTTGGCATAAGGGTCACACCTAAAATACCCATTCAGGACAGGGATAGAATTTGCACCACAGTAGAGTGGATTTCTGATGCTGAAAGCCGCCTCTGTTCACGCATCTGCACCGGTTGTAGTCATGGGTGCTGTTCAAATTACCCGCTGACTATCGCAGACTTCTCCTGACGATGGCATACTAAAGCCATACTGTCGCTTTCTAACTGTTATGCCGCTCAATCGCCGTCGCTTTATTCTTTTTACGGGCCTTGCTGTCGGTGCGACGGGTGTCAGCGCGATCGCCTGTAGTAAGTCCACGCTCCAAGCCAAAGAATCTGTCAGTGTAGATACTGCAACTGCTGGTACCTCTACTGCTGTCTCTGTCGGTACATCAACGGGCATGTCTGTTGGTCCTGATGGCCTTTATGCGCCGCCTCGTGGAGATATTCGGGTGGCTGTTATTAGCGACCTTAATAGTGCTTATGGCTCTACAGACTACCGCCCTGAGGTGATTGCCGGTATTGGTATGCTGCCTGATTGGGCGCCGGATATGGTGATCTGCGGGGGAGATATGGTTGCAGGTCAAAGCCTTAACTTATCTGCTGGTGAAGTGGAAGCGATGTGGAGTGCGTTTGATGAAAAAATTCTCTCTCCGATTCGTGGGGCGGGGCTGCCTTTTGCGCTGACGCTAGGTAATCACGATGCCTCTAGCTATCAAGACAATGGCGAGTTTGTATACGTTTTGGACCGGCAGGAGAGTGAGAAATATTGGGCGGGGCATCAGTCAGATACTGACCTGACGTTTGTGGAGGCTAGCGGCTTTCCTTTTTACTACAGCTTTAAGCAAAACGACATTTTTTACCTAACGTGGGATGCGTCTTCAGCCAATGTGCCGCCGGAGCAGATTGCTTGGGCTGATCGGGCGCTGGCGAGTGCGGAGGCTCAAAGTGCCAAGCTGCGAATTGTGCTGGGTCATTTGCCGATGTACGCGGTTTCTCAAAGGCGCGATCGCCCTGGCGAATTTCTCAACCAAGCCGATGAACTTCGTGCCCTGTTGGAGCGTCATAACGTGCACACCTACATCAGCGGCCATCACCATGCTTACTTCCCCGGTAGAGCGGGTAGCGTCAATACGCTCCATGCGGGTGCGCTGGGCAGCGGGCCTAAGTCTCTGCTGACGAGCAACACGGCGGCTTTCCAAACGCTGACTATCATGGATTTGTTTTTGGAAACGGGCAGCAGCGTTTACACCACTTACAACATGAATACGATGGAAGTGGTAGACCCGCAGTCGCTGCCTCGGCAGATTGTGGGGCCCAATGGCAGAGAGCTAAGACAAGATATCGCAATGGAAGATCTCTCTCCTGCCGAACAGTCTCAGCCCTATGTGCCTAGCGAAGCGTAGAGATTACACTCTTTTGTTTATTCGCATTTATCGATGACGGCACTGAGCTGATAGTTTCCAGGAATATAGCCATCTACGCTGATGTACCATAGCCCTGCCGATAGCGGTGGGGCTGAGCTGTCGTTTACCACAATCTGTTCATTGCTGTCGGTGAGCCAGGGGCGAAAGTCGTATTCTGTGAAGGTAGAAAGATTCCCTTGCCTGACGTAAATGTCAATATCGCTGTCTTCATCTTCTGCGCCTGACAGGTTTACTTCTAGCTGGGAAGCATTTTCAGGAACATTAACGGCATAGTGCTGGAAGCGGTCAGAGGAGGCTACGCCGCTGACAGTCTGACAGCTTTGTAGGGGGGCTGCGAGTGGGCTTACAGGCTCGGGTGAGGCTGTTGGAGGTTCTGTCGGTGGCTGACTGGAACTGGGATCAGAACTGGGGTTAGAGGTGCCTGTGCTGTCAGAGACAACAAAGTCTTTGATAACGGCCATGTGTTGCATGTTGGTTGAGCCGCTGTCTCCTCTTTCAACGGGTGAAACATCTGAAAGGGGAGTATACACGCGGCTATCGAATACCAGACCGTTGGGGAAGGTGTTGTTGCCGATGATGACGGGCACTTCTAGCGGGTCTAAATCAGGATCGGAAAAGACCCAATCGTAAGGGCGACGGCGGCTAGAATTGGTGCCGATGAGACCGGCTTGATCTGTGGGGTAGGGCTCATCGGTATCGACGATGCTGTCGAGGGTGCGTAAGGCAGATTCTCTAGCGTTACGGGTGTTGAAGTCACCGCCGACAACAAGATAGTCTTCTTCTGGAATGTTTTCTTCGACGAGGCGGCGGACGGCGGCGGCTTGGGCGTTGCGTACGGAGCCGCTGCGGGTGAGAAAGTGAACGCTGACGGCCCAAAGATCGCGATCGCCTGGGATATCAATTTGGGTCCAGGCGAAGTCGCGGTTGCTCACTTGCGAATCGTTCCATTCTCCGGCGCTGAGGATAGGATAGCGACTGATAACACCGTTAGGGATTTGGGCGCCGTCTTCTCGGTAGTAGTCAAAGTCTGAACCAAAGGTGGATTGGACCCAATTGGCGACTGCCTCGTCAGAATTATCGCCAATATTAAACTCTTGAATCAGCACAATATCGGGCTGCAATCCTTGAAAAATTCGTGTTCCTTCTCCCGGATCGTAAGATTGGCGATTGCCGCTGGTGGTATTGGCAGCCATAATCCGTAGCCGCGTAGGGACAATATCTTCTTGCGCTGTGGCTGCTGTTGTTAGCAGTGAAAGGCCGACGATAAAGCTGCTGCTACAGAGCAATCCTAAAGCTGTTCTTAAACCGTTCTTAAACAGAAGTGAAACCATACTAAAGCGTCCGTGTTGAGATGCACCACAACGCACTATTACACCCTCTATTGACCTCGTCAACAGTGCATGGAGTGTTTGCGTTACCGCCCTTTTAGCTTTTCGAGGAACTTAATACCCAAGGCTAAGCGGACCATCGAAAATCCGAAGCCCCAGCCAACGATTATCATCAGTGCGATGCCGCCCCATCCCAAGTAAGAAGAATTGTTCTGTACCCGATGGTATGCCCATATCAGGCTACCGACAAAATAAAGGGGTGACGGGAGATATGAGAGAAGTGCGTATTTTTGCCTTTTATACAGAAGGCTTGAGAGGCCAATATCGATAAAAAGTGCGGGCAAAAGAAAGTGGATGACATCAGAGAACATGGTGGAGAAGGGTAAGAACCCCATGAAAC
>JBCBDN010000336.1:0-4137 GCA_038529685.1 Cyanobacteria bacterium J06598_1
ATACAGTAGCCTTAGCGATACAAAACAAGCTTGCCACATTAAAATGTCACACATACATAACTTTTTTGATGCACACATGGGCAAGCTGTTCAGCAAAACATACCTAGCGCTTCGTCAAGAAATTCTTTCTGGCAAGTTGGTTTCTGGCGAAAGCCTTATAGAGCAGTCGTTGGCCGATCGCTTTAAGGTTAGCCGAACTCCGATTAGGGAAGCTATTCGGCAGCTACAGCAAGAAGGGCTAGCTGAATCGGACAGGGGCGGCGGGCTCCGTGTTACGGTAATTACCATTGCAGATGCTATTCACCTGTATGACTGTCGTTTGGGGCTTGAGCAAGTTGCGGCGATGGGTGCGTGTGAAAATGCTACCCCTGCGCAACTGGAAGATTTGCAAGACTGTCTGGCTCAAGCTGACTTGGCTGAGCCTATTGTGTTAGAGGATACAGATAAGAGTAAGCTAGAAAGTCTAAACAATTCAGATGAGCTAGAAAATCGTCTGCATATTGATCAAAGCTTTCACAGACTGCTGGCCGATAGCTCTGGGAATCCGCAGCTAGCTGATCTGCTAGAACAGGTTTTTAGCAAAATGGCCCTGCTCCGGCTAACAACAACCTATCAGAGCCCCGATGTGTTGGAAATTTGGGCAGAGCACGAGCGAATTGTCGAAGCGATTTTGCAGCGCGACTCCCAAGCCGCTGCGCTCGCTGTTCGCAATCACCTAGTGGCGAGCAAAGCGCGCGTGGTTCAAGCGCTGCAAGGGCTTAAGACTGATTCTTCGTTAAAGGGCATTGTGCTCTTTTAGCCATAAATGATCCTTTCTGAACAATCCTTTAAGGCTGCTTGATCGAGCGCCTTCTACACTTTACAACCCATCACTTCTAACTGATAGCTGAACCTTTACTTATGACTAAGACCCTGACCTTGGCGGTAAATAGCGAGCGTCTCAATCAGGCGTTAGAAGATCTCGCCAAAATTGGAAAACAGCCCGATAACACTATTAAGCGCTTGGCTTTTTCGCCTGAAGATTTACGGGCTAGGTCGCAGCTGATGGAATGGATGGAAGCGGTGGGGATGATTGTTCGAATCGATCCTGGCGGTAACATTATTGGCCGCTATCCGGGATATGAGAGCGAAGCACCTGTATTAGCGACGGGTTCACATATTGACACTGTATTTTCTGGAGGACGTTTCGACGGTTCTTTGGGCGTTATTGCTGGGCTAGAAGTTGTCAGAGTGCTGCGAGAGAATGACCTGAAGCTGCATCACCCCTTGGAACTCATTGCCTTTGCCGATGAAGAGCGGAGCATGATAGGTGTTAAGGCGATGGCTGGCACCGCACCTGAAGATCCTGCGCGCTACGATACCGTAGATGACGAGCCCATTCAGTCTTGTTTGGCCAGGGCGGGCGGGAACTGGGACGATATTCCTTCTGCTCGTCGCTCCAGGGAAGACATTGCCTGCTTTGTCGAGCTTCACGTGGAGCAAGGCGGTGTGTTAGAAGCGATTGAGCGAGACATTGGTGTGGTAGAAGGCATTGTGGGTCAGCAGCGTCATCGCATTACCATAGAAGGGCGAACCAACCACGCTGGAACAACGCCGATGAATATGCGCCGGGATGCGCTAACAACAGCCTCTCACTTGATTCTGGCGATAGAAGACATCGCAAAACACTTTCCTGGTGACCCTGTGGCGACGGTTGGCACGCTAAAAGTTTGGCCTAACTCTATCAATACTGTTCCAGGCAAAGTAGACATTAGTTTGGATATTCGAGATCTTTCACCAGATGTGATTTCACATATGCTTGAACAGCTGCGCCGCAAGATTGAAACCGTGGCAGTGGCCAGCCGTACCCGTATTCGCATTCGCCCAGAGTTGCAGGTGGAGCCTACCTTGGCCTCTACTAAAATACAGTCGCTAATTGTTGAAAGCTGCGAAGAAATGGGGCTTAGCTATACGCACCTGCCCAGTCGAGCGAGTCATGACGCTCAAGAGATGGGCCGCTTTACCGATATGGGCATGATTTTTGTGCCTAGCAAGGAGGGTGTGAGTCATTCGGGGGATGAGTATACCTCGCCGGCTCAGTGCGCTCAGGGCGCGAGTATCCTGCTAAAAACGCTGCTCAAGCTTGACCGTCTCTATCGTTAATGTCGCACGTTTGAAAGGTCACACGTTAAATTTGCCGAGCACAAGCAACTCTATTTGGAGCGCAACAGTTTATGTATGGTCTCAAAGCAATTGTTATCGGTGCAGGTATTGGCGGGCTAACCGCAGGCATTGCGCTTAGGCGCGCAGGGTACGAGGTCACCATTTATGAGCGCGTGAGTAAGCTGCGTCCGGCGGGTGCCGGTATTTCTCTTTGGTCGAATGGGGTAAAGGTGCTTAACAGCTTAGGGCTAGGCGACGAGATGGCCGCGATTGGGGGCCAGATGAATCGGATGGAGTACCGCAGCTCTCAAGATGAACCGCTGAGCGATATTGACTTGCAGCCGCTTTTTGCCAAGGTGGGCCAGCGGCCTTATCCGGTGGCGCGTACTGATTTGCAGGAGATGTTGCTGGCAGCCTTTGGCCTAGAAAATGTTCATTTGAGCATGAAATGTGTCGCAGTAGAACAAACTGAAGAGAGTGCAACGGCGATATTTGAAGACGGTAGCCAAGTGAGTGGCGATCTGATTGTGGCGGCAGATGGTATCCGTTCGATTGTGCGTGAGCATGTTTTGGGTGAGGCTTTGGCTTTGCGGTATGCGGGCTATGTGAATTGGAATGGGCTAGTGCCAGCAGACCCAGCGCTATGTGAGAAAGATAATTGGGTGCTGTATGTGGGTGAAGGTAAGCGCGCTTCGATGATGCCAGTAGGTGGCGATCGCTTCTATTATTTTTTTGGTGTGCCTATTCCTATTGGCTCTAAAACAGAACCCGAAAACCGCCGCGAGGAGCTAGCTGACTATTTTGCAGATTGGCCAGCGCCCGTTCAAGCCTTGATTAAAACGCTTGATCCGACCGCTTCTAATCGGTTGGAAATCAGCGATATTGATCCACCTAAGCGTTTGGTAAAAGGACGAATTGCGCTCCTGGGTGATGCGGCCCATGCGACTACGCCAACCCTAGGGCAAGGGGGCTGTCAGGCGATGGAAGATGCGTTTGTGCTCGCTCAGTTTTTGATCACTACTAACCTCAGCGTGGCCGATGCGCTGGAGCGCTACGAACAGGCCCGAAAGTCTAGGACTGCCCAGCTAGTGATGAAAGCGCGTAAGCGTACGGATACTATTTACGGTAAGGATGAAAGGACAACCCAAGACTGGTACGAACAGCTGAAGGGAGAAACTCCAGAGGCTGTGCGAGGTGCCCTGGAGAAAATTATTTTGGGTGGCCCTCTGGCTTAAGCTTCTGGCCTAAGCTTTTGGCCTAAGCTTCTGGCGTCAGAGGCGCTTGAACAAGAGACCCACAACAGCAGTTGACAGGAGGAAAAATGGGCTGGCTATCTACGCATGTTTTGGATACGGCTAACGGCGCCCCAGCCGCAGATATGGCGTTGAGTTTGTGGCGGGTGGACGCACCGAGAAAACGTGAGGCGATCGCCCGACTTCAGCCAAATTATCAACATCTCAAGACACTCAGAACAAACCAGGATGGCCGCACAGATAGGCCTCTTTTAGAAGGGGAAGCTTTTCAAATCGGTTTTTATGAGATTGTTTTCGTGGTGGGTGACTACTTCTCTGCCAGAAATCTTGATAGCTCTTCTAATCTTCCTGCGGGCTATCCCTTCTTAGATATTGTGCCCATACGGTTTGGAATTGCTGATGAGAGCAGCCACTATCACGTGCCTTTGTTAGTGTCGCCTTGGTCTTACAGTACCTATCGCGGCAGCTGACTGGCCGGGTAGTGAAGTGCCCACTGTCTTATTAAACGCTAATGAAAATCTAAGAAAGAACAAAAAAGTGACCCACAATACTTTTTCACGTTTGCCTTCAACATAAATTGTATACAATCCAAAGTCCATTGAAATAAGAGCATTTTAGGACGTGTGGATTGGCTGGGGCTGACCTATGGTTCAGCTGGAAAATTTCAGCTGCTGATTTTCTCATACAGCGATCTGCAAGGAAGTGTCTTCGTAATTCTCTATGGAAGAGCCTGATATGATCA
>JBCBDN010000337.1:0-4106 GCA_038529685.1 Cyanobacteria bacterium J06598_1
AAAAGATATTGTCAATAGGCTGCTGAGGCTTTTTGAGTGGTCGCGTTGGGTTAGGGGGCGCAGCCCCAGGCGAAAAAGAAGCCAACCGCAACGAATACCCCCAAAAAGAAATCCTTCTCCCCGAGTTTTGGATGGCTCAATGCACCGTCACCCAAGCCCAATGGAAAGCCATCATGGGCCCCAAAGTCATTGAAAAAGCTGCTGCAGGTGCAGCGCCCCCTAACCCAACGCGACCACTCAAAAAGCCTCAGCAGCCTATTGACAATATCTTTTGGCCAGAAGCCGTAGCCTTTTGCCAAAAGCTCTCTGCCAGAACCGGACGAGACTATCGCCTCCCCAGCGGTGCCCAGTGGGAATACGCCTGCCGTGCCCACACCACCACACCCTTCCACTTTGGCGAAACCCTCACCCCAGAACTCGCCAACTACAACGGCAGCTACGCCTATGGCAACGGCCCTAAAGGCCAATACCGCGCCCACACCACCGAAGTTGGCAGCTTCCCGCCCAATGCCTTCGGCCTACACGACATGCACGGCAATGTATGGGAATGGTGCCTAGACGGCTGGCAAAATTTTCAGCCCAACAGCTCACCTCGCCACAATATCCAACGTCTCTCAGGCCAAAAGAAATCGCTACGCGGCGGCTCCTGGTTTTATCTACCGTCCAACTGCCGGTCCGCCTGCCGACTCACCTACCCATTCCACAACAGAACAGACGACATTGGGTTTAGAGTAGTTTGTTCTGTTGCTAGGGCTTAGGGGCTGTAAATTGATAACTTTCTGCTGAACGCTGAGGCCCCCGACCCCGAGCGCGGTACCGCTGGCGAAATGCATATTTCGCAACACTGTCTAAGTGCTGAACTCACTGACAGAGCCCCCCAGCCCCCGATTTCGGGGGAGCACCGCTGATCTCCAGCACATTCTAGATCTCGATCCAGAAAATTGTTGTGCATCTTACTTCAGAGCCCCGATTTCGGGGACGGGGGCTCCGTCCAAGCAGTATCGAGGTTGGTGCTCTGAGGCAAGACACGCAGGCAGAGGCAGCAGAGGCTTTGAGGTTGGTGCTTGACAGCCCCTTGATAAAGCGGCTACTAAAACAGACAGACAAACAAAAGGCCCAGTGTGTACTGAGCCTTTTGCTATATGGCGTTTGCCGAGTTGCCTGTTGCTCGTTCTTACGCTTTGCTCGTGCGGCGCTTTACCAGCAAACCGACGCTTAGCAAGGCTAGCGGTGCGATCGCACCCGGTTCAGGCACGTCAGCACTGGCCAACGCAGATGGGCGAGGACCAAAGGCCCGCGCACTGCTGTCATTGCTCAGCAAACCGTAGGAGCCAGTGGGGCCCACAGGTGCTTGAGTGGTCTGCCAGAAGAAAGTAATCTTCTCGCCTTTGGTCCACTCCGAAAGATCCGGAATGCGCCATACGAGGCTATCGCTGCTGGACTTTCTCAAGATGGGCTCGTTATCTGTACCGAGCGCAGACGCCGCTTCAGAAAAGTCGTAGCCAGCAATTCCATTGAAGCCAAGCGCAGCAAAGTTAAGTCGGAACCCAACAGAGTTGTTGGTGCCCGCTTCTTTTTCTGGGAGATTAACCCCAGCAATCACCTCATGAACATAGGTGTAAATCGTACCGGCTTTGTTAGTCGGCGGTAGGCAGCTAGCAAACCCGGCGGGGCAAGCCACGCTGCTAGAGAGATCGCCAATATCGTTGCCAGACTTGTCAATCAAGTCGGCATTTACGTTGGGGCCCAACGGACCGACAATTTTGGCGCCGAGGTTCAAGCGCTCAAAGTTAGTGGCTGACAGCGTCGCCGCTTTCACTGACACGGAGGTTAAACCGAGAAAGCTGAGTGCGATCGCTGCGGGGATTAAAAGTTTTTTCATGTAATGCTCCTTCTATATATTAAATAGAGGGTATGAACTAAACACGAAGAAGCACCCTCGAGTATCTTCTTACGCTATCACCCTGCTTCAGTGGTACTGCGGATTTTCCGGGAGATCACAGAACGCTTACAAAGCTGTGTGCTGCGTGAAAAGGCGCAATTGTGAAGCCGAGGATACAAAGCTGTGATGACTCGTTTGAACCCACAGATGTTGATGCCGTAAAGTCACCCAGCAACACTGTTTAAACTTAAAAACTACTTCGCACCGCTTGACGCCCGCATAAAGCTCAGCCGACTGCCAATGCTCAGCGCCGAAAGCACACTGCCCGCACTCATAAAGCTCAAAATGCTGCCCGCACTGCCGATGCTCAAAATGCTCCCGGCGCTACAGATACTCAAAATGCTGCCCGCACTACCAATGCTCAAAAAGCTACCCACACTCCCTAAGCTCAAAATGCTGCGATAGCTCGCCACGCTCAAAATTCCTTCCATCGGTAGCCAGCCAGCTAGCGGTACAGATAGCTTCGATAGGGTGACTCGGCTGAACGCAAACGCAATGAACTTGAGCAATGGGGTTTCCTGGTTTTGACGTGCTAAGCGGTTGTACGAAAAGTCTCGAATGCTTTGCATGGCCCCCGTCCCCGAGTTCGGGGGATTTAGGGGGCCAGCCGATTAAGCTGATCCGTGACGAAGTATTTCGCCAACAGTATCAGTCTCGGGGGGCTAGGGGGCCAATGCCGTAATTGATAAGTCTTTGCATACACTCTTTAAGGGGTCACTTGCGATTCGTCGATTTGCTGACGCAGTATCCACGCCAAAAACAGCCCGTCTAGCAGCGGCACCACCAGTAGCCAGCCCAGCGCGAGCAGAAAATTAGACGTAATGGCCTCACACAAAACCGCCGTAAACACCATCGCCCACAGCACCCACCACCCAGCCCGAGGTGCCTGCTGACGCATTGCACCCCACTGCGGCAAGCCTACAAACGTGCCCACCACAATGCCGCTAAAAGCATCGGCGTAGCCAGTGGCAACAGCCAGTGCGATCGCCCAAAAACCCGCCACCGTCGCCGGTAGCCACCACATCGCCCGAGGCAGCCACTGCTTAATGGCCATCCACTGCGCAAATCCTACAAAGAATCCTGATACCGGCCAGTGCATCCAGCACATCAGCGCCAGCACATCATCTAGCTCCGCAGATGACAGGTTCCCCGGATCAGAGTGCGTTGCCACCACGTAGCAAGCCGTCACGAGAGCCGCTATCAAAAAGCCTAGCGAGTGCCCTGCATAGCTAAGCAAACCGTAGCGCAGCCAAAAAACAGGCTCTATCGGCACCTTTTTAATCAGCTGACTTTGCCCTGAAGGGCCCACCACATTTCCACTACGGGACAGTGCTGTACGCGCCGATGGTGTCCCCGCAGAGGTAGTAGAGGTAGCCGTATTCCCCAAAAGTCCGAGGGGCGCGGAGCCACTGCCCGACGACACGGGCGAGCGAGTACCTGGGCTTGACTTGCCAGTAACAGGCTGGGGGGAAATGGGCTGCACCGGGGAAACGACAACGGTTGGCAGATTGGAAGCAGCTGCCTTCTGAGGCGGAAACGTAGTTGGAGGGGCCGGCGTTTGATTTCGGGTCAGGTCACCGAGGACTTCAGCGGCCGTTGCGTAGCGGAACCGCTCCTCCACAGCCATCATCCGAGTCAAAATATCGACCAAGTCCTGACTGATAGGCGCCGCCACATACGTCTGCCATTTCTGCACCCAGCCATAGCCGACTGTCGAAACTTTGTCGTTGTCAAAACAGTTACTCAACAGCTGAAAGCAGGTCGCTCCCAACGCAAACAAATCGCTGCTGGGCTTAACCCGGCCCTGAATTTGCTCAGGCGCGGCATAGCCCGGTGTGCCAATCGTCGTCGTCGACTGTGAAAAACCAGACTCTTCTAAAAACTTAGCCACCCCAAAGTCAATCAGCACCAGCTCACCGTTGCGCCGCCGCATAATGTTGTCTGGCTTAATATCGCGGTGAATCACACTGCGGCCATGAACAAAGTGCAGCACCGGCAGCAACCCTTGCAAGACCGTTCTAATTTTGGCTTCGTTAAAGGTCCCTTGAGACTGAAGCTCTGTATGGAGCGTTTGGCCTTCAATCACCTCTTGCACTAGGTAGAGGTACCCCCCCTCTTGAAAGTAGGCCAGCAGCCGAGGAATTTGAGGATGGATCAGCTGATC
>JBCBDN010000338.1:0-4088 GCA_038529685.1 Cyanobacteria bacterium J06598_1
TTCAAATTTGACAGCTAGGGTGTCAGGGTCGCTGACCCAGCCGTGCCAACGGGAGAAATCTTGCCCGATGTTTGGCTGTGAAATGTTGGAGCCCAGGGGGCTGCCGACGGGGACGCCCTGGATAGAACTCATGAGGTTTTCATCAAAGGAGGGCTGCTGCGCATAAACGTCGTGCAGAAAAATGCGCTCTTCTTTGCCGACCCACCGAGCGTGTGAAACGGCAACATCGCGTAAATCTCGATAGATGAAAAGCCGTTTGCACTGGTGCTCGTTCAAAATATCGAGGATTTCATCGCAGTACATCAGGTGAGACTTAACGATGGAATGATCGGGTGCGGAGCCTACTTTCCAGCGAATGTGGTTGGCGGTGTTCATAATGCCGCACAGCGCCTGAACGGAGACGATATCGTCCCATTTGTTCAATCCGGGCATGGAGTAGAGGATTTGATACAGCAGGTGGGTGCCGCTTTTGGGATAGGAGTTGCACAATACCAGAGACTTTTGCTTGCCGCTGCGTAGCAGTTTGTCTTTGAGATATTTGGTGCGGAAGGTGAGATCCCTGCCGTGCAGCCGCGTGATGTTGTAAGCCTGATAGCTCATGACCCTGTTCCTACTTTACTCCTACTGTTTGTGGCAGACAGCTTTGCCTGATGTTTTGATAGACGCTGGCGACTTGCTCGGCGGTCTTTTCCCAGGTGAAAGATTTGACGCGGTTAAGTCCTTGCTGGGTGAAGCGATCGCGCACTTCCACAGATTCATACAGCCTGATCGCCCCTTCCACCATTCCCTCAATATCCATCGGGCCCACCAAAATAGCCGCATCGCCTGCAACTTCTGGCAAAGAAGTCACATTTGATGTGATCACAGGTGTACCGCAGGCCATCGCTTCGAGCACTGTGAGCCCAAAGCCTTCGTAGGTAGACGGTGCAATCAGGACATCAGCGGCGTTATAGATTTTGATTAGGGTCTCTTGGTCTGGCTTGCCAAGATATCGGGTCTTATCTGCTATTCCATTTTTCTCGATGAAGGCAGTCTGTTCTGCACTGAAGTCAGCGCCCGTTTTCAAAAAGCAAATAGGCACGCCTTTAGCGTTTAGCTCAGCGGTCAATTTGAGCGCGCTCGAAACATTTTTTCGTAGGTTGTTAGAGCCAACATTGAGTAGGCAGAACGTCTCCTCAGAAAGACCGATTTCTGTCCGAAACGTCGCGACAACCTGTGGCTCTAGCTGACAAAATACTGACTCTACGGCGTTGGGCACAACCGTTACCCGCTCGCTGGGAACGTCTAAATAGTTGACGATATCTTTTTCAGTGTGGGCTGACACGCTGACGACATGATCGGCTGATTCAATGCCTTTGACCGCGAATTTCCAGGTGGCCATACTCACGGCTGGCAGGAGCGCTTTGCCTTTAAAGGTGTCAGGCTGCACCCAGTTGATTAGGTCGTGACAGGTGATGACCGTTGGTGTGTCCCAGTTGCGCAGCCAGTAGAGTAAGTGGCCATCGCTGTGATCGATGATGTGGAACATATCAACGTTTTGGTTCTTCAGGCTTTTGGGATAGCGCCAGTATCGTTCGTAGTACTTTTCTAGCCCGCGCTGAACGGCGTTTTTATTCCCTGCCGACAGATCAACCTGGGGTGTAAATTCAATAATTTCCCAGTCTGGATGGACGGTTTTGAGTCCACGCACGAGTCCATCTGCATAGACATCCATACTGAAAGAAAAGCCAGGAATCGTCCGTAAAATGCCTACGCGCATGTGCGATACCTCTCAATGCTCTGACGCCACAGGTTAAGCAGGCGAACCGCGATGCGCTCGTGGGTGTAGTACTTGTGGACTCTTTCAAGACCATAGTCTTTGGCCTGCTGCTGCCAAGTGGGCTCGCTCATCATGCGATTGAGAATATCAAATAGACCGTCTACATCGCTTTCGGTAAAGACGTAGCTGGGCTCGCCAATTACGTTTGGAATTTCACCGCAGGTAGAGCCTACAACCGGTACGCCCATACACATTGCTTCAATCAAGACGTGGCCAAACTGTTCTTTCCAGCTGTCTCCTGACTTGGAAGGCAGCGCCAGTACATCGAAGGTGGCCATTTCGTCGGGAACTTTGGTTGGGGCAATTTTGCCTCGCCAAATCACCATGTCTTCAATGCCTAGTGCTTTGGCTTCTGCTTTAAGCTCGGCTTCGTCAGGGCCAGAGCCGCACATCACCAGACAAAAATTATCGGTTTGCTGACGCAGTCGCTGAACGGCAGCAAACAGGGTATCTAGTCCTTTTTGATAGGTGAAGCGACCTAGGTAGCCAATGCAGAACTTGCCAGCGGTGTCTGGCCTTTCTGGCTGTTTTTTGGGGTCTTGGGGCGCGAACAGAACAGCATCAACGCCAATCTGTGGCATGACTTCTACCGTGCCGGTGTAGCCCCATTTTCTCACGAGCTCTTCGCCTTCTTGGTTGCCAGGGATGACGGCTTGCACGGTATCGAGCACAAACTGACGAATCCAGCTGCGAAAGGACGAGAGCTGACGGTCCATATTTTCCCAGCCAAATATGGTCATGGGGAGTTTGAAGGCTCTGGCTGCCAACGCCATTTGCAGGGCAGAGAGAGAAAATACTTCTTGCTCTACGTGAAGCACGTCGGGTTTGAAGGTTTTGATGGTGTTCCAGATAGCCCAGGGGCGATACACGTAAGCGCCGACGCGACCGGAGAAAGATATCTTCGCCGGGAAAACCTGAATGCTGGGATAGGGCTTTTCTAGGGTGAGTGATTTTTGCCAGCCTAGGGCTTGCCAGCCAGTGGGTACGAGTAGCCCGACTTCGGCTGCTTGGGTAGCGGCGATCGCATCTAACTTCCCCTGATTTACGCCCGTCACATAGGCATGACTCACCACCAGCACCCGTAGCTTCTGGCTAGGCTCCGCTATAGATTCTGATGCCTGCTCCTCTGGTTCAATCACACTCATGATGTTTAGGTCTCGTATTA
The DNA here is from genome assembly GCA_038529685.1 of Cyanobacteria bacterium J06598_1. GTDB lineage: Bacteria > Cyanobacteriota > Cyanobacteriia > Phormidesmidales > Phormidesmidaceae > Phormidesmis. Next base: position 2,985 of record JBCBDN010000338.1, read on the forward strand.
CGATCGATGGTCGGGTCGGGTGTTGACTAGCTCGTCATGGCTCGCAGTCGGTTAACAGCCTGTGAAATAACTTTGGGCCGTAGGTGTGGGGCGTATAGCCAGGTAATCGCGGGCTCTGCCAAGACGCGAGGCAAAAGCCCGACCCAAACGGCCCAAACCGTGTAGAAAACCCGTTTCGGGCTGTTGAATGAGGAGTATTTCCAAAGCGATCGCACGCATTGATAGGTCAGCTTAGAGGCCGTATCGGTCTCAATCGGATGATTGTCAGGGTCGAGGCGCAAAGAAATAATGCGAGACCACAGCCGCCCGATTGAGCGCTGTTCGATATCTTCAGGGACTTCGTAGCCCATTGACTTGGCTTTATCGATTAGCAAGTTGCAGTTTTGCAGGTCGTGGCGGACAAACCGGCGGAAGCGATCTCCCGATATGGTAGTGAGCGCCCACTGATTGTCGCCGTGGATTCGATAGGCGCCTAGGGGTTCTTCGACGGCGGCGAGTTTTCCATAGAAGGGCACCAGAATGCACAGGTAGTCGTCGGCGGTGAGTTTGTATTCGTCTGGAATGGGGAAGATATCTGCGATCGCTTCTCGACTCAGCGCATTGCCACTCATCGGCGTTCTTTGATATACCCCTTCTTCTAGCAGCGTTTTCCACACTTCTCCGCTTGCCAGCGGCTTTTCACCTTGCGGATAGGAATAGCCCAAAGACTTTTGATCTCCATCGACGACTTCTAGTCGGTAGTGTACTTTCGACAGCTCAGGGGTCCAGATAGAAACAATTTTTTCAGCCGCGTGGGGCAGCAGATAGTCGTCAGCATCTAAGAAGATAATGATGTTGCCTTTGCTCGCCTGAAGTCCGCTATTGAGCGCAGCGGCCTGCTTGCCGTTTTTTTGAAAGATAGGGATGATGCGATCTCCATAGCCCTCAATCACCTCACGAGAGTTATCGGTAGAGCCATCGTCAACGACAATTACCTCCACTTGCGCGTAGGTTTGCTGCAAGCCGCTATCAATCGCCACGGGCAAAAAACGACCGTAGTTATAGTTGCTGATAATGATGCTGACTTGTAACTCAGAACCTGCCATGATCAAATTACCTCCGACG
>JBCBDN010000339.1:0-4000 GCA_038529685.1 Cyanobacteria bacterium J06598_1
ATTGCCAGTCCTAGCCCAGTGCCTTCGTACTGACGGGTGCGGGCGCTATCTACCTGACTAAAGGTTTGAAACAGACGATCTTGCTTTTCTAAGGACACACCGATCCCGGTGTCAGCCACACTAATTTTGACCAGACCCGGCCAGGTCTGTCCATCAAACACAAACGGTTTAGGATTCAGCTCTACGCCAATCGTAATACCGCCCTCATGGGTGAACTTATTAGCATTGCCGACCAGATTCAGCAGCACCTGCTTCAACCGCTGATAGTTGCCGTATAGCTTAATTTCATCGAGGGTAGCCGGTTGCTCAATCCGAAAGGCCAATCCGCGCCGTTCGATGTGCAGGCGCTGAGAGGTATCGAGTTCAGCCAGCAGCTCTTTGATGCTGACAGCGCTCATCTCCAGGTTCATTTTGCCCGCTTCAATCTTGGCGATGTCGAGCACGTCATTGATCAAATTGAGCAAATGAATCGCTGAGTTGTGCGACTCCTGAATAAACTCAGTGCGCTCGGCTTCATCATCGGCCATGTCGTCGAGCACAAGACGCAAAAAGCCAATCATGCCGTTCAGCGGCGTCCTCAGTTCGTGTGAAGTATTGGCCAAAAAGTCGCTTTTGAGCCGGGAGGCTTCCTCAGCTTGGCGCTTAGCTTCTTCAGCTTGGCGCTTAGCTTCTTCGAGCTCGGCGTGCTTGCGAATGAGTTCGTCATTGGTTTGGCGCAGGGTGCGAGACTTTACGCGCAGTTCTTGAGCAATGGCCTTGCTGTCACTAAAGAGCTTGGCATGGGCGATCGCTGTTCCAACCTGATCAGTCAAATCCTGAATTAACTCAATCTCATAGGGCTGCCACGGACACCCCGGCGGCTGCTGTAGTACTAAAATACTGTTGGGCTCTGTTTGATAGCAGGTAGCCACCGTCAGCACGGTGTAGGGCAAGTCAGCTTCACCCTGGCCAAAATCAGAAATCATAGGCTCTAGGCTTTGCAGCGTATCGACAAAGTCAGACTTCTGCGCCAAGCTAAACGTCTTACCAAAACAAGGATGCAGGCTCTCTTGATAGTATTCAGCGACCACCGTAACGGTTTGCATCGCCTGAGAGTAATCGCATACCAGACAGCGATCTAAGCCCAACATTTCGCCCAGACCATTTACCGTCTGCTGCCAGATGGTCTGAAGGTCGAGCGTTTTGCGAATCCTCGCAGCGACCCTAGAGAGGAGCGCGTAGTAAGTATGACCGCCTGCACCCGTATGGTTGGCTAGGCGAACTTCTGACAGGTTGGCAACTTGAGGAATAATTCTGCGACCAACACCCACAATCCCAGTAACAGACTCAACACCGCTGGTGTCACTGCCCTGTGTATCACCGTCATTGGATGAACTATGATAGCCGTTCTCTACAGAGTCCTTTGCGGCATCTTCTACAGCATCCAGCGCCAACAGCGGGCTGTAGCCGGGAGATGCCGCAGGATTGCCGTCGGCCAACGAAGAACTCAACGGCAGTGGGCTTAAAATCAGCTCAAAGCTAACAGGTTGCTGGCCACAGCGCACAACACATTGAAAAGAAACCGGGGTACCTAAAGCTAAAACTTTCTGAGCCTGCGCCAGGTAATGCTTGACAGCAACCGGCCCAAATAAGGCAGAAACGGACTGCCCAGACAGATCTTGGCAGACTGCGCACTCTTTTGATTTGGGCCAGTGAATAGATAATATTTCACCCTGTGATGTGTGGGTAACCACCAGCACATCGTTCGCATCTTCAGTACCCGCTAATTCGGCACTCGCTAGCAAGGCCACCGGATTGCTATCGGGCACCGCAGAAACATCAAGGGAATCGAGAGAAGAATGGACAGACCGAGGCATTACATTTCGTTAGAGGCTTAAATAGTCCATGAAATAGTCAACAGCGGTAGATACAGAGCTTATGTGAAGGATTAAACTCGGCTTTAATCAAGATTATCGCTTATTTGCATTATTGCTTACAGGCGTCAGGCCAGTGTGGTTACTGGCGTCGGTTGTTAAGGACAGCAGCCCAGACTGAACAGTAAGACCCAGGGCACTTAGCGTGGATTGACCCGCGCAGCAAGCAAGGTACCTTTTGTTGTCTCCTCTAGAAATCCCATTCTCCGATATGAAGTTTCAGTGATCCGAGTCATCATCAACCATTCATCACCGGTGCTTTGGGTAAGCGGGTCAGTCTTTTTTCTGGTATAGACATTAGGATTTAAGATAGGTTTAGAGTCTTAGGCTGTTCCGTCGGCGCTGTACTCTTCCTTGTTACCGCTCCCTCTAGTCTTTTTCATCGACTTAACCTTTCTGGCCTCTCCATGACCGATGTACCTGTCTCACGGCTGCGCAATTTTTCGATTATTGCCCATATTGACCACGGCAAATCGACCTTGGCTGACCGTCTGTTGCAGAAAACAGGCACGGTGAGCGATCGCGATATGAAAGCGCAGTTCCTCGACTCAATGGACATTGAGCGCGAGCGCGGCATCACGATTAAGCTTCAGGCCGCCCGGATGAACTACACCGCCAAAGACGGTGAGCAGTACGTACTCAACTTAATTGATACGCCAGGACACGTTGACTTCACCTATGAGGTCTCTAGATCGCTCGCGGCTTGTGAGGGCGCCTTACTGGTTGTCGATGCGTCTCAAGGCGTAGAAGCCCAGACCCTAGCCAATGTGTACTTGGCAATGGAGAACGATTTAGAAATCATTCCCGTCCTCAACAAAGTGGACTTACCAGGGGCAGATCCTGAACGCGTCAAGCAAGAAATCGAAGAAATTGTGGGTCTTGACTGTAGCAATGCCGTGATGGCGTCGGCCAAACAAGGTATCGGCATTGACGAAATCTTAGAAGCCATCACCTACTTAGTGCCACCGCCAGAAGACAAAACCGAAGAGCCCGTACGCGCCCTGATTTTTGATAGCTACTACGACAGCTATCGAGGCGTGATTGTGTATTTTCGGGTGATGGATGGAAAAATTGGCAAGCGTGATCGCATTCGGCTAATGATTTCCGGCAAGGAATACGACATTGATGAACTCGGCGTACTCTCCCCCGGCCAAGTCCAGGTAGATGAACTCCATGCAGGAGAGGTAGGCTACATCGCTGCCTCTATTAAGTCGGTAGAAGATGCGCGAGTAGGCGACACCATCACCCTGGTAAAAACACCGGCACCAGAACCTCTAGACGGATACGTCGAAGCCAAGCCGATGGTCTTTTGCGGCCTCTTTCCCAGCGACTCAGACCAGTATGAAGATTTGCGAGAGGCCCTCGATAAGCTCCGGCTTAATGACGCCGCTTTGCAATACGAGCCCGAAACTTCCAGCGCAATGGGCTTTGGCTTCCGCTGCGGCTTCTTAGGCCTGCTGCACATGGAAATCGTGCAAGAGCGGTTGGAGCGAGAGTACAACCTAGACCTAATTACCACCGCGCCCTCGGTCATTTACCGTGTACACACGATTCAAGAAGAAGTGATTGAAATCGACAATCCGAGCCTGCTGCCCGATCCGCAGTACCGCGAAAAGATTGAAGAGCCCTACGTTCGGGTCGATATTATTACCCCCGAAGAATTTGTTGGCACGCTGATGGAGCTGTGCCAAACGCGGCGCGGCGAGTTTCAGGACATGAAGTACCTCACCCCAGGCCGTACGACCCTTATTTATGAGCTGCCACTAGCAGAGGTCGTCACCGACTTCTTTGACCAAATGAAATCGCGCAGCCGAGGATACGCCAGCATGGAATACCACCTCATCGGCTACCGAGAGAACAACCTGGTGAAGCTAGACGTGAAAATCAACGGCGATACCGTCGATCCGCTGGCGGCCATTGTGCACAGGGACAAGGCCTACTACGTAGGCCGTGCCCTTACCGAAAAACTTAAAGAACTCATCCCTCGACACCAGTTTAAGATTCCTGTGCAAGCGTCTATCGGCAGCCGAATCATTGCCAGTGAAAGCATCCCAGCCCTTAGAAAAGACGTGTTAGCAAAGTGCTAC
>JBCBDN010000340.1:0-3987 GCA_038529685.1 Cyanobacteria bacterium J06598_1
GGTTGCAGGGAGTTCCTTGGAATACGTGCAAAATGCGCTCTCTTAACAACGAGTAATTAATTATCTCTTTATGTATATGTAATACTTATGAATTTGAACTCCGAAAAATGTGGAAAGTTGCCGGATGTATTTCGGAAACGCTGTTGTGGATCAGTTGAAGAAGAGCAACGAAGTTTGATCCTTTGCCATTTCTGGCTGATTCAATCGAATTAGGTTTTCTTATGAAATAGTTCTATTGGACTTATTTAGGGTGTTGAGGCTGGCACTCGCTAACCGATCTGGCGTAGAGACTCGAAGAGTCCTATGGCCGCGCAGACGGAAAGATTGAGGCTGCGTACGTGGCCTTGGCTGCTCATGGGAATGGTGACCAGCTCGCTGCATTTCTGTCTGTCGGCGTGAGAGAGCCCTTTGCTTTCGCAGCCAAACAGCAGCCAGTCGTCTTTGGTGTAGCTGACTTCGGTATATGCCTTTTGGGTACGAGCCGTGAAGCCAATGAGTCTGCCTCCGTTTGCTTGGGCAACTTGCCAAAAGTCTTTGATGGTTTCGTGCAGGTGCAGGTCAACATGTGGCCAATAGTCTAGTCCGGCTCGCTTGAGGTAGCGATCGCTTAATTCAAACCCTAAAGGCATGACTAGGTGCAGTGGGGTTTCGGTGGCCGCGCATGTACGGGCGATATTCCCTGTGTTGGGTGGAATTTCTGGATTGACGAGAACGATGTTGGGCATAGGGGAAGAAGGATCAAAAATGCTGAGGGGTTGAGCATCGCTACTAAGATGCGGCGACAGCGGGCTGACAGATATCTTGAGCTAGCTGGCTTTCTTGTTTTTTCATCTGGGCGATCGCCTGTTGAATAACCGCTGTGGGCGAACTTGCTTGAGCCTGTTGAATCCACTGCTGCGCTTGATTGCCTTCTCGGAGAATGTGCTGAATGGGATTTAGAAAACAACCGATGCCTGCTTGCTTAGCGAAAGGTTGAACCTCTGCGTAGAGTTGCGCAATCCAGTCTTTGGCAATGATAGGACTACCGGTTTGCCAATGGCGAAGTTGAGCATTGAGGCTGTCTCTAGCGACGGATTTTTCATTTTGTAGTGCGATCGCAAGTAAATCTTCGCTGCGATTGTGGGCTAGCAGCTGACTTTGCTCTAAAGGATCTAGCTCTGGCGACTGCAACATTTGCTGTAATCGAGCTTCGAGCAGCGCGGTTACCGCGAGCAAATGCAGCGGGTCGCTGACTAAGTCGCAGATGCGCAGCTCTAGGCGATTGAGATTGTAGGGACGGCGATCACCGTTAGGACGCACAGAACTCCACAGATGGCGAACGCTTTGCATTGTGTCACGCTCTAGCTGCTCCTCTACCCAGCGAATGTGGTGCAGATGGCTCTCAAATAGCGGCACGTGCTGCGGTGTTTGGGGAAAAAGCTGCCAGCGGGTGGAGTGGAAGCCAGTGATGTTGCCATCGAAGAAGGGCGATGATGCTGTGAGCGCTAAATACAGCGGAGCTTCTAATCGAATCAACCGGCAGGCACGCATGAGTTGCTCTGGTTCGGTCATGCCGATGTTGATATGGATGCTTGCGGTAACTACGTCCGTACCGTACGTGTTTTCAATGTATGTGTGATAAGGGTTTTGTGGATCGGAACGGTGGAACTCTTCAGCGCCGCCGAGGGGAAGGGTGCTGCCTGGAATGATCGTGTAATTGCCTAAGGTCTGGAGATATTCTCTGAGGCGAACCCTAGGCTTTATCAGCTCGCACAGTAAATGCTCGTATCGGCAAAAAGGCGCGGTGGTGTATTCCACATTGCGCGCATCGGGTTCCCGCACAAAGCCTTCTAGGGCAGCCACAACTTTATCGGAGAAGCCAACGACTTCTCCTGCTGGTGTACCGGTGTACATCTCAACTTCAAATCCTTTAGATAGCAGCACAGCGGATGTCCTTTTTGTAAGCAGTGATGTGTGAGCGACGATAGGCAAAGTGTCTTTATAGAATCATGGCCTTGGCGCGCCTGTCTTAAAAACTGATAAGTGAGGAATTTAAAATATCAAAGTGTGGGCCAATCGCCTTTTTCCTGAGAGCACGCTTTGAATTTTTTCTCCTTATATATAGAGGGAATTTAAAACTGTGTTTTTAGCGACGCTTTAAACTCAAAACTCGATTTATCGAGCGCCCCCTATCGAGTTTGTTCATAGGAGTTTACGTATAGAGCTATGGAAAAAGTATAAAGGGCTGCTGAGGCTCAGCCCTTCTTTCTTCCGCCGGGTATTTGATAGTGGATAATGTGCTTACTAACAAAGAGCGCCTGACCGGCATTTACCTGTCAGGCGCTCTTTGTTTAGGTTTTTTGAAGCGATGCGGATGAAAGGACTTGAACCTTCACGTCACGAGGACACTAGAACCTAAATCTAGCGCGTCTACCAATTCCGCCACATCCGCACGCGGGTTCCAATAATATCAAGAAATGCGAAAGAGTTGTCGATTTTCGTGGAAAATTTCTATTTGCATAGATGGCTGTCTGAAGCTGTTTGGCCTATAGGTAAAAGCTGTTTGGCCTCTACTCATATAGGCAAATTATAGGCAAACTGTAGCTATGCCCTAGGCCGCAGCCTTTTCAACTAAAGGGCATGCTTGAGTACTTAACCCAATCGACCGCTTATGATTAAAGAAGATGTGGCGATTGAGTGTGGCGTCGTTTGGCGTATGGCAGTAAGATTTTGAGATCTGCTGACGGTTATCCGATACCTCAAAATGACGCAGTGTAGTGCTATAGATATAGATTCAGATGAGGAGAAACCGAGCGGATGGGTAAGGTAGTTGGCATTGACCTCGGCACGACCAACTCTGTAGTGGCGGTGATGGAAGGTGGTAAACCCGTCGTCATTGCTAATGCAGAAGGGATGAGGACAACGCCATCGGTGGTGGCTTTCAGTAAGGAAGGCGAGAAGCTGGTGGGGCAAATGGCTCGCCGGCAATCCGTGCTGAATCCGCAGAATACCTTTTACGCGGTGAAACGATTTATCGGTCGAAAGTACGATGAGCTATCGCCAGATGCTAAGCGAGTGCCTTACCCTGTGCGGCGTAGTGAATCGGGTAAGGTGAAAATTCGCTGCCCTAGGCTGGATAAAGACTTTGCGCCTGAAGAAGTTTCGGCCATGATTTTGCGGAAGCTGGCAGAAGAGGCTTCTCAGTACTTAGGGCAGCCGGTGACGGGCGCGGTGATTACGGTGCCGGCTTATTTTAATGACTCGCAGCGACAAGCCACGAGGGATGCGGGCCGAGTGGCAGGTTTGGAAGTTAAGCGAATTATCAATGAGCCTACGGCGGCGTCTTTAGCCTATGGCCTAGAGCAACAGTACAACCAGACGATTCTGGTATTTGATTTGGGGGGTGGCACGTTCGATGTGTCTGTGCTGGATGTAGGTGATGGCGTGTTTGAAGTACGTTCTACCAGTGGCGATACGCAGCTAGGTGGATTGAATTTTGATAAGAAGATAGTGGATTGGCTGGCGGAGGGCTTTTTGGCAAGAGAGAGTGTGGATTTGCGGCGCGATCGCCAATCTCTCCAACGCCTTAGCGAAGCTGCCGAAAAAGCAAAGATTGAGCTATCTGGCGTCCCGGTCACAGAAATAAACTTGCCTTTTATCACGGCAACTAAGGACGGACCCAAGCATATTGAAACGAAGTTGGAGCGATCGCACTTTGAAGAACTTTGTAGCGACTTGCTCAGCCGCATGCGCGCTCCCTTGAAGCAAGCGCTTGCAGACGCTAATGTTGCGCCGAGTCAAGTGGATGAAGTTGTCTTGGTCGGCGGTGCTAGCCGTATGCCGATGGTGCAGGAGCTGGTGTATTCAGTGATGAACCGACAGCCCAACCGCAATGTGAACCCAGATGAAGTGGTTGCTGTGGGGGCGGCAATTCAGGCTGGTATTCTTAGCCAAGAAATAAAAGATATTTTGCTGCTAGACGTATCTCCTAAGGACAGCGGAGATACG
>JBCBDN010000341.1:0-3916 GCA_038529685.1 Cyanobacteria bacterium J06598_1
GTGTACTTTCCTTTTGGGAACACCAGCGATAAAGTTGGGGTGCTGGCGTACCTTTTTTGTAACTATTCGCTATGACAACTAACTCAACCACGATGGAAACGCTTTCTATTCCTCAAGAAGGGGAAGATGACTCTGTGACGACTAGCTATGTAGATGTGATTGAAACGGTCATTTCTAGCCTGGAGCAAGAAGGCACGGCTATGGTGAATCACTCAGAGGGGGTTCATACGTGGAAGTTTCAATACGGATCGGTTGAGGTACTGGTGCGATTGTCGGGCGAAACAGAGGACGATACCTTAACGACGTGGTCTCCCGTCCATAGTTTGCCAGTGCAGAACGAGGCTGAAATGATGCGTAAGCTGCTAGAGATGAACTGTGGCAATACATTTGAAGCTTGCTTCGGCCTCTTAGACCAGAATATCGTTGTGTTTGCAACGCGAACGCTGAAAGATATTAATCCCAGCGAAATTTCTCGATTGATGACAATTGTGGCCTCTATTGCAGATGAGAATGACGAAGAGCTGCTGAAGAACTATCCATCGGCGTAAGCCTAAAGCCTTTCTTCGGATCAAGAACACTAGTTTTATTTATGGAAGCTCCCTTTTCGATTGATTTGGCGGTCGCTGCGCTGAGTGGGGCTAGCCTGTTAAGCCTCGCTGTGAAGCTGGTGATTTTGATTTGGGCCTATATTCGAACCCACAAGCTGGCAACGATTGTTTATTGGGTATTTCTGCTGATAAACAGTTTGATGCCGCTTATTTTGAGTACTGTAATGACCCCGGCGGAACTGGGCTTCAAGATCATCTTTGTGAATGCTGGCAGTGCGCTGTTGGAAGTGGGTTTGTTCGTTTGGCTAGTGCGATCGCTCCTAAAGCGTCCTTCTTCCTCACTCAACGATGCCTGATCCCTGGCGGTTCATGCCTTTGTATGAGGGCACTGGGGTTGAGCAAATGGCCATTGATAGCTGGCTGCTCGACCAACACGTACAAGGCTTACAGCCCTCGATCCTGAGATTTTATGTTTGGCGATCGCCCACCATTTCTTTGGGCTATCACCAAAAGCAGTTTCCAGCACACTGGAACAATTTGCACTACAAAGGTCAGCGCGTTGACCTCGTGCGCAGGCCCACAGGTGGTCGTGCGGTGCTGCATCAAGGAGATTTGACCTATGCGCTGGTTACGTCTGGGCTGAAGGGATCGCGCCGTGAGGTGTATCAGCAGCTTTGTCAGTTTTTGCTTGAAGGTTGGCGATCACTTGGCGTTGAGCTAAATTTTGGCGTTGCCGGACGCGGCTATATCAAAAATCCGAACTGCTTTGGCACGGCTACAGCTGCTGATTTGGTGATGAATAACGGTTATAAGCTAATTGGCAGTGCTCAGGTTCTAAGAGCGGGCTGCGTGCTGCAACATGGCTCTATTCGATTGAGTCCAGAAAGTCAGCTATTTGAAGCGGTGTTTGGCGAAAAGATGGGACAACCAGCTTTTCCTCCATCACTGCTGTCGGGAGGTCTATTCGAGCAAATTACGAGGTCTTTGATGGCATCTGCTAGTGCCATCTTCGACGTTGAGTTTGAAACTCGGTCACTCACACCCGCAGAGATCCAGAAGGCTATGACAACCAGGCTGCCAGGACTTGATTTGCCGGTAAGTTGAAGCTAGGGAATCTTAGCAATGACACTGATTTCTGATATTGCATCCTAGCTGTGCGGCTAGAAGCTGTTCCTGATTTTGTTCTCTTTTGATTCTAGGCGTTCTCAATTGATTGGGCGATCGCACCTAACTGCAATCCAGCTGGATACGCGCCTTCTTCCTTAATCTTTTGGATAATCGCTTCGGTAATCGGAAACTTCAGCTGTTTTGCCAACGCTCGAACAATATCGCCGCGATCGAGCGTGCCAGCGACTGAATCTGCGGGTGTAAGCACTGTTAGTCTAGGAATTTTCCTTTCTTCCAAGAGCTTGATCGAGTCAGTGAGTGGCGTCGCTTCGCTGACGTGCGGAATATCTAGCAGGGGGCGCGCAATGCTGTGCAGATTGCGGTGTTCCCATTCGCTGCGCTCAACCTGGCGCAAGTCTTCAATCGACACCATGCCGCGATAGCGACCGTCAGAAGATGCGAAGTACACAGGGGCTGATTTTTTGTCTTCTAGCAGGTACTCATCGGCAAACTGCCGCAGGCTCATATTGGCATCTAGCACACGAAAGTCGCGGATAGCGGCGTCGCCGGTTTTTAGCTTAGAGAGCTCCTCTTGCAAGGTGTTCATGCGGTTGTAAGCACCTGCATTTCGCAGAATGAATAGGCCGATGAGTGCAGGCCACAGAGCGAAGAGACTGCTGGAATAAAAGAAGGCCAGTAATCCTAGGACAATGCCGCCATAGCCAACCACCTGGCCAGATTTTGCTGCCCAGCGTACGCCTGTGTTGCGATTGTTCGTCACTTTCCAGACGGCGGCTTTGAAGATCTGGCCGCCATCCAGCGGTAGGCCAGGAATGAGGTTAAACAGGGCGAGGACGAGGTTGACCTGAGCAACTTCGTTAACGACAAGACTGGCAAATGGTGGGAGTGTGGTTCTACTGAGGAGCGTAAAGAGGACGAAGAGACCAACGCTGACAGCAGGGCCTGCGATCGCCACCCAAAAAGCACCCCCTGGCGTCTTTGATTCTTTCTCAATCGAAGCGATACCGCCAAACAAAAAGAGCTTAATAGACTTGACGGTAATCCCTTGCGACTGAGCGACTAGGCTATGCCCCAGCTCATGTAGCAGCACAGATCCGAAAAGTAGAAGCGCGTAGAGAAGTCCTACGCCCCAGGCTCCAATCGGTCCAACCTCCGCAATTCGCGATGGATCCAATCCACTCATCGTCATGATGAGTAAAACGATTAGAAACCAGGAATTGTCGATGAATAGCGGGATGTTAAAAAGGGTGCCCACTCGCCAACCAGTTTGCATAGCGATTACCTTGCTAATACTAGAGACCAAGCTTTCAAAGCCCAAAGCTCAAGGCCAACAGCTCCGAATGCGATCTCACTTTATTTGCTCCCATTGTACTAAATATGTCGGATTGGCTTCGGGTAGGGCGTTTGGGGATAACCGGCTATGCTCTATGGATGATGTTAGCCGGTGCTAGGAAGACGATGCTTCAGGTGAAGATTTGCGGGATTACGAAGGTGGAGCAGGGGCTGGCGATCGCCCAAGCTGGCGCAACTGCCTTAGGCTATATCTGCACAACAAAATCACCCCGCTACATTGCCCCTGAAAGCATTGCACCGATTACGACTGCGGTGCATGAGCAGTTCCCAACGGTGCAGCACTTTGGCGTATTTGTAAATGAGGGTGTGGCGAGTATGGTTGCGATCGCCCGCAGCGCCCACCTCACCGTTTTACAACTCCACGGCGATGAAACCCCAGCGCTTTGTCAACTGCTGCGCGACGCCCTGGATCTGTCGGATCTGAGCAAGGTTCAAATTGTAAAAGCTCTACGCATTAGATCGACAGAAGATCTCGATGAGGCTCGCCAATATGCCCCACATGTCAACCTGCTGCTGCTTGATGCCTACCACCCAGACCAACTCGGTGGCACTGGCACCACCTTAGATTGGCGATCGCTCAAAGCCTTTTCACCCAGCTGTCCGTGGTTCCTGGCCGGTGGCTTGAGCCCAGATAACATTCTCACAGCGCTCTCTCAACTCTCCCCAAACGGCATCGACCTCTCTAGTGGAGTAGAGAGGTCGCCGGGGGATAAGGATATGGCCAAAGTTGGCCAGCTGTTTGACCAGCTAGCTAATTTGTAGCCGCTGCTTATTTATCAGCTTTGAGCGCAACCCAATACTTGCTCATGAAGTAGTTAAAGGTTTTTACTTCTGAGAAGCCAGCGCTTTCTAGCCGCGCAACTAGGTCATCACCAATGTAGTTGCGG
>JBCBDN010000342.1:0-3902 GCA_038529685.1 Cyanobacteria bacterium J06598_1
TTCTGTTGTGTAATGCTCGCAAAATCCCCAGCAGCATTCCGAAAGCACCACACATGCCATTTCCCGGTGAAGTTCAGAAAATGTCACAGATTGTCACGCTCTGTTTCCAAAATGCAATACGGGCTTCCAAATCGTGTTTGACTTAATGAAGGGCTGTTTGTCTTCAGACCGCCTGCTTTAAGACCGTTTGCTTTCAGACTATTACTTAGACGTTATGACTCTTTCTCCTGCAAAGGCTGTTCGACCAGAGGCTTCTGATTCAGCGGAGGCCACGGCTCAAGCCTTGCCCCCAAAGGATTCTCGTGAGCAAGTGAGTAATGCCTTTAAGGGCCTACAAGATCGCATTTGTAAGAAGCTAGAAGCGGTCGATGGCAAGGCAACGTTTGACGAAGACGCTTGGCAGCGCCCCGAGGGTGGCGGCGGTCGCTCCCGCGTGATGAAAGAAGGTGCGGTATTTGAGCAGGGCGGCGTTGGCTTTTCAGAGGTGTGGGGCGATAAGCTGCCCCCGTCTATTTTGAGCAAGCGACCCGAGGCCGAAGGTCATCAGTTTTATGCGACGGGCACTTCGATGGTGCTACACCCCCGCAATCCTTATGTGCCCACGGTGCACCTCAACTATCGCTACTTTGAGGCGGGTCCAGTCTGGTGGTTTGGTGGCGGGATTGACCTGACGCCTTATTACACCACTGAAGAAGATGTGATTCATTTTCACAAGACGCTAAAGGACACGTGCGATCGCCACAACTCTCAGTACTATCCAAACTTTAAGCGCTGGTGCGACGAGTACTTTTTCCTCAAGCACCGCGCTGAACCTAGAGGCGTGGGCGGCATTTTCTTCGACTACCAAAATGGTCAGCGCGGTGACCTGTATCGCGGCCACAATCAGGACGGCCCTGCGGCGCTCTTTAGCCAAAAAGCAGGCCCCGCACCTAAGCGCACCTGGGAAGAAATTTTTAACTTTGCCGTTGACTGTGGTGATGCCTTTTTGCCTGCCTACGTGCCAATTGTTGAGCGCAACGATGGTAAGGAATACGGCGAAAGAGAGCGTAATTTCCAGCTTTATCGTCGGGGTCGCTATGTAGAATTCAACCTTGTCTTTGACCGGGGTACGCTGTTTGGGCTTCAAACGAACGGTCGCACGGAGTCTATTTTGATGTCGCTACCGCCGATGGTGCGTTGGGAGTATAACTATCACCCTGAGCCCAACACCCCTGAAGCGAAGCTGTACGACGTCTTTTTAAAGTCACAAGACTGGGCTGAGATGTAAGTAGGCCGGGACACCAACTGTACTGAAGTGTAAATACATCAAATAGTTAGCAAAACCGCCGGAAAGCTATAGCTTTCCGGCGGTTTTTGATGGATAAAACAACCTAAAGCGATATTGATTGGTGTCTTTTGTGACGTACTCAATCCCTATGGGCACTCTAACTACTACAGACGTTTTCGAGCGTACTACAGACGCTTTCGAGCGGCGAATCTTACTAAAATGAGTGGCAACAACGGTATGGAGCAGCGAGATTTCACCACACCCCAGGGCGACCAAGTCATGATTTTGGCACCGATGGGCCGACTAGATATCACCACGGCGTGGCAATTCCGCCTCAAGCTACAGGAAGCGATTTCCGAGGCCACTCCCCATATTTTGGTTAACCTCAGCGAAGTGAACTTTATTGATAGTTCTGGCCTGACTTCCCTCGTCGCAGGCATGCGCGACGCTGACAAAATTGGCGGCAGCTTCCGCATTTGTAACGTGCACCCTGAGGCCAAGCTGGTGTTTGAAGTCACCATGATGGACTCCGTGTTTGAAATTTATGAAACGGAAGAAGAAGCCTTGGCTGAGCCTTACAAAACAGCGGTTGCGTAGGCTTCGTGCTTCACCATTTTGAACGGCCCCATTAGGGCACCCCATAGCCCTCGACCTGTGTCGGGGGCTATTCCTTTGTCATAGATGAGTAGCTCAATGCGATCGCTACCGCTTGCGCCGCTGCCCAATCCACTGGCCAGTGGATTGGCAAACACATCGAAGCCGAGATAGACGTAGCGCTGCTGGCCACCATATTCAAACGAGCACAGCTTGCCCTCTGGCAGGGCTGACTGAAACTTATATCCACCGTCTGGCAATGTCTGATACTTGATATGCGCTTCGCTATTTGGCAGGCTCACCAAGTCCTTTGCTGAGAGTGCATTGAGCATACTCGGATGGGTTCCAGCGCCGCGAAATTTTAAAGGGTCACTCAGGGCAAAATACTCGCCCCGTAGCTCGCCGCTCGTGCCCGCTGCCGTATTCGGCATTTCTCGAAGCTGTAAAATGCGCTGCCGGTAAGGCGGTTTCCCTGCGCCCACCGTCATTTGCTCAAGGAAAAAAGTGTACAGGTGTTCATCCGATAAGCTCGGCACTAGCCGATGCCAAAGCCGCAAGCGGACATACCAAGCAGGCTCATCTGCCGCCTGGGCTTGATTTTCAAACTCCCCAGCTAAGTAGCCTGCAAGGGTTGTGAGGGGAGAGTAAATCATATAAAAAGGCCGAGGCTACACAAAATAAGCGTAATGTATCTTTTTAAATCCTAACAAGCGTTACCCTCGCGGCGTTAGAAAAAGCTTTGTGGCGCTTGCACTGGTACAGCCAACATCCTCGAAACGCTTTCACACCAGCATTCGTGCGGATTGTCCCAGGCTAGATAAATTCTAAAAGTACGGTAATCCCTGTAACAAACGGCTTGGCAAAGCGACTGAGAAGCGTAACAATATGTTTACAAATAATATTTATTAAAGAGCGTTTACTTGTGAGCAACGTCCGCACCGTTTCAGATACAAAGCGAGCCTTCTACGGTACGCACACTCGACCTATCAATGCGATTTATCGCCGTGTGGTCGAGGAGCTGATGGTGGAAATGCACCTGCTTTTGGTAAACGTTAACTTTAGCTATGACGCCATTTACGCCTTAGGCGTGGTCAGCGTGTACGACCGCTTCATGGCCGGTTACGAGCCTGAGTCGGACAGGACGTCGATTTACTCAGCGCTGATTGGCTCTATTTTAGGAGACCCCGCTCAGTACCGCAGCGATGCTGCAGAGGTGCTAGAAGCCGCTAAGACAGTCCCTTCTGTAGAGGCTTTTAAGTCGCTGTTAGAAGAAGCGAAAACCAGCGGTGGTGACTCGCTCAAAGGTAATTTGAATAAGGTCATTACCAACCCTAAGTTCAAGTACAGCCGCTTGTTTGCAACGG
The DNA here is from genome assembly GCA_038529685.1 of Cyanobacteria bacterium J06598_1. Classification (GTDB taxonomy): domain Bacteria; phylum Cyanobacteriota; class Cyanobacteriia; order Phormidesmidales; family Phormidesmidaceae; genus Phormidesmis. Next base: position 3,226 of record JBCBDN010000342.1, read on the forward strand.
GGCTTTACAACGTGCTTGAGGCCATTGATGCGGATGTTTTAGACGATAACGATAAGCGCGAGGCGCTGCTGAAGGAAATCGCTGGTACCTTAGGCTTTAACGAAGAGCTGGTGATTAAAGATATTGAGCTGTACCGTAGCAACCTGGTGAAGATGGCTCAAGCTCAAGAAGTCATGAAGGACATGGTTGAGGCAGAGAAGAAGAAGCAGGCTAAGCGCGAGCAGGATAAAGCAGACCGAGCTGCTAAGAAAGCGGCAGAAGCGACAGCGAAAGATGCTGAGCCTACAGATACCGCAGACTCTGTGAAGCCTGAAGCATAGAGAACTCCAGCCGTAGCGGTTTGAAGACTGAAGGCTTGAACCTCAGAATACTGAACTGTGATCGACTGAACTGTGCTCGTTAGAGGGCTAACAAGCATATAGAAAATACTCAGGGCTGTTATGGCTCTGAGTATTTTTGTGTTTGATACCTAGCTTGCCGCAGCCTGGGAATTGGCGAGCAGCCAGCAACGGTTCTGGCGTTACTGGCAGAGTTACTGGCAGAGGTTTGTTTCAGTACTCCCGGCAGCGGTGCTGACAGGAGCGCGATGGGCTAAAAAGTTGCGGGCGTGATCGCACCCTTGCACCATTAATGGGTCAAACGATGCCAAGGGCCAAGTTTTGACACTGCCCTCATTG
>JBCBDN010000343.1:0-3877 GCA_038529685.1 Cyanobacteria bacterium J06598_1
TTATAACTGTTCGTGGTGTCTAAAGCTAAGCGCGGAAGACTACAGCGGGTTAGGTGGGTTTAGTCATCTTGCTTTTGTTCGTCTTGCTCTGCGATTAAGAAATCGACAAACTGACGAGCGCTACGACCGGAGCGACCGTTGTGGCGAGTGGCCCACTGGCGGGCACGCCACTCTAAGTGTTCGATTTCTATGCGGAGGTTGGCCTGGGTGGCAAGCTGGCGAACGATGGTGAGGTAGGTGGCCTGGTCAGCTGGGGTAAAGGTGAGGGTGAGGCCAAACCTGTCGCTGAAGGAGAGCTTTTCTTGTACGGTGTCCCAAGCTTGAATTTCGTCGGCATCTTTGGGGCGGGGGCGCTCGTCAAAGAATTCTCGAATTAGGTGTCTGCGATTAGAGGTTGCATATACAACGACGTTTTTGGGTCTGGCAGTGACGCTGCCTTCAAGCACGACTTTGAGGGCCTTGAAGGCTTCATCGTCTTCTTCAAAGGAGAGGTCGTCTACAAAGATGATGAACTTTTGTGGAATGCCGCTGAGCAGTGGGATGAGCTGAGGCAGGGTGTGGAGGTTGGCTTTGGGCACTTCGATGAGTCGTAAGCCCTGGGTGTGATACTCGTTGAGCAGTGCTTTTACGAGGGAAGATTTGCCTGCGCCTCTGCTGCCGTAAAGCAGAACGTTTTGAGCGGTGTAGCCTCGCAAAAGTGCTTGGGTGTTTTGGATGAGCTGCTGCTTTGGGTGGTCGTAGGCGGCGAGTTGGCTGAGGGCGATGGGGTCGGGTGTGGCGATGCCGATGAGTTGGCCTTGGTGGCGATCGGTGGCGGGTTGCCAGCGGAAGGCGGTGAACTGACCGAAGCGGCCGACGCCGTGGGTGCGGTAGTAGGTGGCAGCTTCTTCGGCGCTTGGCCAATGGGAGGTGGGGGCTGTGGACGGAGCTGTGATAGTGGGAGGAGCGGGGCGATCGCACACTTCCTTGACCCACTGACTAATCTGCTCTGACGATAGCTTGTAAAAGCTGTGCAAAATATCAAAATCGTGGCGTGCAGCGGCAAGGATGTCAGGTGGAATATGTTCGCTGACAGGCGTTGAGGGCTCTGGCAGGGTTTGGGACTGTTGGGCAAAGGCATTGTCAGCAGATAGGATTTGACGGATGAGGTGTTGCTGCCAGCTCTGCTGCTGAGTGGCTAGGGCGGTGAACCACTGGCCGTAGGCTAGGGCGCAGTCCAGCGGTGATTGATTCGTGAGGGTTTCGAGCAGGGTTAGAAGCGATTTGCCTGGGGCGCTGGTAAAAACGGATTGGTAGAGCAGTAGTGAGGCGGCCTGCTGACGATAGTCCTGAATAGTTGTGATAGTGGTGCCGCCTGGACTCATGAGGTTCGCCTTTGCTTGCGTTATCTTTATTTGCGCTGTCTTTATCCTATACAGAGAACTGTCTGGTCACGGTTTTTTCAGCCCTATTATTATGTGGCTTGTTATGCAGCTTGTTATGCAGTTGAGAGCTTACTGTTCTACTGATTTTGAGGACGTTATTCACCTGTGGTGGGCGTCGTGGCATTCTTCTTCGGGGTATGCTCACCATCGCCCGATGGCTGACTGGAAACAGAGATGGCGTGATTTGGAGAAGACTCATGAAATTGTTGTGATTGATCACCTCGGTCAGCTGGTGGCGTTTGCTGCCGTGAATACTCAAACCTGCGTGCTTTCTCAGCTGTTTGTTGCCCCTCAGTGGAAGCGGAGGGCTAACGCTGACGGGATATAGCGTGAATGACTTTAACGGTAGGCAAGAAGCCGTTTATGTGAGCCTATCGGTATCAGACGGCTAGTAGCGGTTGACGGATAGAGAAAAGTTAAGGCATCTTTCAGACGCAAGGTAGCTGTTGCTAAGCGCTCTATAATTTTGTGACTATCGTTAATTAGGGCTAGCCTGCGGACTGCTGGGTGCCTATCAGAAAATCATGTCTTTTACCTTTGCGCCTGTTTTTACGTTGCTCTACGGCATACTTGCGATCGCAGGTGGCGCTATCGGCTATCAGCAGGCAGGCAGCCAGGTCTCACTCATTTCAGGTTTTATTAGCGGTCTGTTGCTGTTGATTGCTGCCTACCTACTGTTTGGCGGTAGTCCAGCTGGGCCACTGATTTCCGGTGTGGTGACACTGGTGTTGATTATTGTATTTAGCATCCGCCTCGCTAAAACCCGTAAGTTTATGCCAGCGGGTCTGATGATCATGATGGGCGTGATCAATCTCATTTCTCTGTGGACACTGTTTAACGCTGTGTAGATGAATCTCTGTGAGTAGATCCCGGGGTAGATCCCGGAGATGTGTAGTGCAGTTGAAAAACTGACAGACGAACGAGTGTAATGGGTCGTTTTAAGTTTTATTGTCACGTTGTGAGCAGCGCCACACGAAGTTTGTGAGAAACCTACAGATTTGTTGGTTTTTTGCGTAATTGTACAGATCTCTTGTGAAGTACTTTATAGAAACCTCCGTACGGATGCCGGTTATTAACTAGGCTTGCTAACCTATAAGTGTGAGTGATTTCCGTAGCAACACGGAGAATGTTCGCGCTAATACGGCCTAATAGCTGTGTTGAGCTTGAGCCCTAATGTGTAACACAACGCACACTCGCCTATGTGAGGACTGTCCGCTAGAACTGTTTTCCTATAGACCTTTCTACCAAACGCAACGTCATGACATCTACCCAGATCAAAGAGTTCAAGAGTAAAGGTGCCTGTCCTCGCTGTAATGAGCACAAGCTTTTTACTAACGAAACTCATAAGGACGCGCCGGTCGTTCACTACCACTGCCTACGCTGCAACCACGAGTTTTCAGAAACCGCTGAATTCAAAGAGTATCGAGAAAAGCAAAAGAAGAAAGAGGCCAAGAAAGAGAACTCCCTAGGCGCTGCTTTTTTAGCGCTGTTGGTGGTGGTGATTTTGGCTGTGTTGGTCTCTCGTGAAAGCGAAGTTCCTAATGGAGAGCTGCAGCCGACGGGACAAGTAGAGCAGCTACAGCGTTGGGCTGGCTAAGGCGATTCTGGCTGAGCTGTTTCTGCTTCAGCGTTTTCTTCGGGGTCGGTTTCTTCGCTGTTAGTTTCTTCAGCGCCAGCCTCTTCAGTGCCCACTTCTTCGGTGCCCACTTCTTTGGTGCCCACTTCTTTGGTGCTCGCTTCTTCGGTCTCTTCTCCACTTTCTTCTATCGCTGTATCGTCAACGGCTAGCCACTCGCTGGTTGGCCGATTGACTGCGTTAATAATTCCACCTGAAATGACGTAGATTTTTGGGCTGATGTCTGCGGGCTCTTCTGAATCTTCCGTTGCCTTGTTGGCTGTTGTTTGGACGTATCGTTTGTCTTGGGCAAAGTCGAGGCCGCCTACTAGGACGGTGTATTCGCTGCCGTTTGCAGATAGAACAATGGTGTAGTTTGGCTGGGTAAGGCCGAATTCTTCTAGGCTGCGGGTGTCGGCTGCATCGGTGGTGACAGCGCGAGCTGATGGGTTGGTGAGCTGGTTAAGGAGAAATGCGATCGCAGCACTCTCTGCCAAGGCGTTCTCTGGCTCAGTCATTTGCCAGGTGCCATCGTCATCTTTAGTAAAAGATAGCTTTTCGGTTTCAGTTTCTGTCCCCGCAGCATTGTCCTCTTTAGGATTGGCTACGCGTGAGAGTGAAAACTGGTCAATGTCTTTTTCTTCAATTGGAAATAGCTTTTCCTGGGCTTCAGAGTCTGTGATTCCGGCTGTTGGACTGCTAGGCGTAGATGCCTGCTGAGGTCTAGAGTGATTTTCTAAAAGGACAACGCCGCCTGTGAGTGCGATCGCGCTGAACAACAGTCCTAAGGTTTTGCGTTTTAACATAGCTCCTTCCTAAATATCCTTTGGGCCTTTAG
>JBCBDN010000344.1:0-3858 GCA_038529685.1 Cyanobacteria bacterium J06598_1
CACGATTTGACACAAAAAGAGACTGCCGAAAAACTAGGTATTAGCTCGGTTACGGTCTCTCGCAGAGTAAAAAAAGGACTCAAGCATTTGCAGATAATCATGCATCCAGCTAGAGAATCCTAGGGATACATCAATAGTTTTTTGGTTTGCCCGTTACTTTTACAGGGCTTTGTGTCTACTCTAAGCGAGTGCAGCTTATCTTTTATCAAGATCTCTCGCTTAATAGTTGGGCGGTCGATGTTTAAAGGTAAGCATTCAATCACAGGTCGAAGAACGTCCATTGTTGTTTTTACACAAAGTTCTTGCACTCACTTTTTTGACCAACCAGTCCTGGGAGGGATCAGAACATGCGGCGTTTGCTGCTCATATTACTCGCAACAGCGCCTTTAACCGGCTGTCAGTTTCTTAGCGCTGGCGAAGATGTTGCCATTATTGACCCGTTTGAAGGGGCTGGCGAAATTGCTGCTGAGGCCGGTGAGGATATTACTCAAGCGCTCAGTGGAGATGACATTGAAGAGGCCATTGTGGCAGAGGCGGTGGTCTTGCCACCGACGGTCACAGCAGATCTTATTAGCTCTACAGACCCAGAAGCGCGAACGCGTCAGGTCTTGCAATCGCGCATCGATCCATTTGCTGTACTGCCTATTCCGCTAGCACCAAAACCTGTAGAGATTCCCGCAGCTGGCAACAACGCTCGTTCAGGCGGTGCCTCCGGCGGTGGGAATGGTTCTAGTGCAGCGGCGACAGCGGCAGCAGCTAAGCCAAGTACACCAACGCCACCAGCAGTTCAGGTACGGGCCGTCAGCCAGCCGGTGGTTCGCCCCTCTCCTATTGTGGCGCTGCCACGAATTCCACAGCCTGTGATTGCACCCACCATTGCTATTTCTGGGATTATTCAGCTAGGGGGTGAGCCCTACGCCATTGTGAATGCAGGCAGTGAGCCTGAACGCTATGTGCGGGTGGGCGATCGATTGGCGGGCGGCAGCGTCCGAGTCAAGCGGATCGACACAATGGCCTTTGAGCCTCAAGTCATTTTGGAAGAGAACGGGATTGAAGTCTCTCGTCCGGTAGGCAATGGCGGTGCCAGCACAGAGAACAGCGCCCCCGGTGACGGCAACGCAGCACCCGCAGAAGGACCAGCGGAAGCGCCTATCGTACCGGTAGCATCTCTGCCGCCGCTACCTTCTGTCGTAGCACCTCGGCAGGCTCCATCTGTGGTATCTGCACCTGTAATTCCTACGTCAGCGCCAGCGAACAGTTCGTTGCCCGCGCCAGGGTTTGTGCCAAGCAGTCTGTTGCTTCAGCCACCTGAAATCACGTCGCAAGTGACCCTGCCTAATATGCAAATTGAGGTGCCGGAATCTGTATAGGTTCAAGCGCTACTGAGCAAGATTCTTAAGCACACTTAGATCGAATAAACTGAAGCCCTCTCATGCTTACACGGTGTGAGAGGGCTTTTGGATGATGGAGATGTTGCAAAAGTTATCGTTACACAGAAACAAAACTTAAAAAGAGAGATTTGGTTCCGGCAGAGTAGTAATCTTGAAAGCAAGTGGCTTCTACAGTAGCTACCAACTAATATCTGGCATTTTTAAGAGGGTTAGTGTTCATGGTTCAGCGCGGTTCTAAGGTTAGAATTCTTCGCCCAGAGTCTTACTGGTTTAGAGAAGTAGGCTCCGTAGCCTCTGTCGATCAAAGCGGAATTAAGTATCCTGTTGTAGTGCGCTTTAGCAAGGTTAACTACGCCGGTGTTAACACCAACAACTTTTCTGAAGCAGAAGTTGTAGAAGTTGAAGCACCCCCTAAGAAAGCTGCTAAGAAAGCAACTTAAGCAGGAGGGATAGCAAGCGTTAGGAAGCGCAGGAGAGAACTTACGTGCCTGAGCTACCTGAGGTAGAAACCGTCCGTCGGGGACTCAATCGAGTTTCACTCAATCAGCCAGTTCGAGGAGGTGAAGTACGCTTAGCGCGTACGATTGCTTACCCTGAGCTGGCTGATAATTTTTTAAAGGGGGTGTCTGGCACGCAGATTGACGGCTGGCATCGGCGGGGAAAGTACCTTATGGCCAAGCTAACCCACCCTACCCAAACCTCTAAAAGGGACCCTGCGAACCAATCATCTGCGGGTTGGTTAGGGGTGCACCTCAGAATGACTGGCCAGCTGCTTTGGGTATCACAACAAGAACCGGTGCAAACACACTGCCGGGTCCGACTTTTTTTGGATGACAACCGCGAGCTGCGATATGTGGACCAGAGAACGTTTGGACGGCTGTGGTGGGTGCCGCCAGAAATGGAGCTAGCGTCAGTGATGACAGGGCTACAGCGGCTAGGCCCAGAGCCTTTTTCTGAGGAATTTTCTGTTGAGTACCTCATCGGAGCGCTCAAGGGCAGAAAAAGACCGATTAAGAATGCGCTGCTCGATCAAAAGCTGGTAGCAGGCATTGGCAATATCTATGCGGATGAGGCGCTGTTTTTGAGCGGGATTCGGCCTACGGTGATGTGCGATCGCCTCACCAAAAAAAGAATCGCCCCCCTGCACGCAGCCATTCGAGAAGTCCTACATACCAGCATAGAATCGGGCGGCACCACCTTCAGCGACTTTCGCGATGTGCATGGTACTAACGGCAACTATGGTGGCGTAGCTTGGGTGTATGACCGGGAAGACGAACCCTGCCGGAAGTGCGATCGCGCCATTACGCGAATCAAGCTAGCTGGTCGTTCGGCCCACTACTGCGCTACTTGTCAAAAGACGTAGAGTAGCGAGGCGATACAGCCAGAAGCGATACAATGGGTCCGGTTAAAACTGTTCACCGCCGACTTTGAGAGAAAGCTATGCCTGTAAAAAAAGGGGATTTTGTCCGCTTAGTAAAAGAAAAGTTTGAAAACAGCGTAGAAGCCAAGGCCAGCGATACTCGCCTATCGAGCTATGTCTTTGAAACCAAAGGGGAAATTTTGGAGGTTCGCGACGACTATGGCCTGGTTAAATTTGGCCGAGTGCCCACGCCGAATGTATGGCTAAAGCTAGAACAGCTAGAAAAGTTTGACTAATGGCTGTTTCAAATTCTAGCGGCATCTAGAAATCACAGCTTTAACTCACCTGATTTCGAGCTTTTTTCATCAGAATTTTGTGAGTACTTCGCTCAGCCTCGCCCTTCTTGGGACGGCGTTGAGCGTATAGCCCATCAGGCTTCATCTCCCAGGCTTTGCGATTATCGCTGAGGCAAATTTCTAAGAGATCGGCCAGTTCTGATTGCAGCGCCGGATCCTCGACAGGGACGAGCGCTTCTACCCGCCGGTCTAAGTTGCGAGGCATCCAATCGGCAGAGCCTATATAAAACAGCTCATCGCCGCCGTTGTGGAAGTAGAACAGGCGAGAATGCTCTAGAAAGCGACCAATGATACTTAGGACTCGAATATTTTCACTAACGCCTCTAAGACCGGGGCGCAAGCAGCAAATCCCGCGAATAATCAGGTCGATTTCAACCCCTGATTGAGAGGCTTTGTACAGTTCGGTAATGATAGCCGCATCGACCAGCGAGTTCATTTTCACCGTGATTTTTGCTTTTTGGCCTGAGCGAGCGAGATCAGCCTCATGACGAATGAACTGAGTGATTTGTTGACGCAAACTCACAGGCGCAATCAAGAGCTTTTTATAAGACTGCTGGCGTGAATAGCCGGTGAGATAGTTGAACAGATCCGTCAGATCTGTTCCTAGCTCTTCTCGGCAGCTCAGCAACCCTAAGTCCGTGTATAGGCTGGCCGTTTTGGGGTTGTAGTTGCCGGTACCAATGTGGACATAGCGGCGAATTGTTTTAGATTCTCGGCGGACGACAAGCGCGACCTTGGTGTGGGTTTTTAG
>JBCBDN010000345.1:0-3849 GCA_038529685.1 Cyanobacteria bacterium J06598_1
TCTCGGTCGTACAGGCTGCCTTCTGCCATAACGCGGGCGATCGCAAGTCCCATTTGCTGTTTGATCTGTTCAAGGCTCAGCTCTGGTACTTTTTCATCACCGCGCCGCCGTGCTTTCAGCAGCTGTTCTGCGTTGAAAATCGCTTTTTCGCCACCTTTTACCGCTACATAAGACATTGCACTATCCTTCTGCTTGAATACGAACTGTCCGTGGCAGGCCCATCACCGCTTGCCCAGCAAACAAAAAAACGTCTATTCCCTGTGGGTAAGCGGCATGATTGTGCTGCCACTGCTCCCAGAATTGCTGAGGCAGGTTAGGCGAAATAGTAGCCTGCTGGAAAATGCCGGGGCCGCTGATGGTTACTGGCCGGCTGTCGTGTAGCGTTTCTAACTGGACTAAAAGTGTTGTGGAACTCTCTGGGGTTTCAGCACTTCCCCAGCAAAACTGCTCTAGCGTTAGGGTATCTATATTGTTGACAACGGCAAAAGTTGCTTCGCTTGGATTTTCAACAAACAGGCAGCCTGTGTGGAACCGCAGCCAGTCTTGGACGGCTGTTGGAAATCCTGGCTGAAGCCAAACGTTGGCTTCTAGGTCCATTAGGGTGAGGCAGGCCGCCCCGCAGGCCGTTGATAGATCGGTGGGGACCTGTAGGGGTACGTCAATTTTTAAAAACTGACCGGGTGTTGAGAGTGCTTCTAATAGGGACCGAAAGGTCTTTTGAGAATCTCTCGTTAGGTTCTCAAAGCCTGGTAGCTGGGTGGTAATCATCATTCTCCTCGGAGCATAGTGAAGAAATCGACTTTGGTGGCGGCGGTTTGCTGCTGTTGTTGTGCTTTCTTTTTGAGGGCGATCGCCCTTAAGGGCTCTACCACTTTTTGCGCAATCTCTTGGTGCCATTCTGCGTGCTGCAATAGCCCATCACACAGGGCTGCTAGCTCGGCGTGGCGGTGAGACCTGCCGCCTACGTAGCCAAATCCGGCAATGGGTTCAGCGGCTCCCGCAAATAGCTGCACGACGCAGCGAGTCAGGGACATTTCGCCCAGGTTAAACACCTGGCCGACGCCGCCTGCTCTGCCGCGAACCATCGTGAGGCCGGTTTCAGGCGATCGCAAAAAGCGATAGTCAGGAACTGGCTTGACCTGGGCAAACAGTGTCTCTAACTCTTGAACGGGCGCTTTTGCTAGCGTCGCCATCCATTTTTGTCGCTCTGTTTGCTGCTTTTCTTGCTGCTCTGTTTGCCGCTCTGTTTGCCGCTCTGTTTGCTGTTTTTCAGCCACCCGCTAGGTCCTCAATAAGAATGGTTTGGGAAGCATGGTTTGGGATAATGTCTGAAACCAAAGAAGTCTAGACATCTAGATGTCTAGATAAACAGTACAATAGCGAAATCTGGATTACAAGTGTTTTTAACGACAAAGCCGTCATGAGAGCCAGCACATCTCCGCTATATGTTCAAATTGCTGACCAAATTCGGCGGGGAATTAAAGAGAAGAAATATGCCGTCGGGCAACGGTTGCCAGCAGAGGGCGTGCTGTCGGCAGAGTTTGGGGTTAATCGGCATACGCTGAGGCAGGCGATCGCGCGGCTGAAGCAGGAGGGCCTACTGCATATTGAGCGGGGCAAGGGTACTTTTGTAACGGCTGCGCCGATTCGCTATCCAATTGGCAAACGGGTGCGCTATAACGAGGCGCTGAAGGCTCAGGGGCATGCTGTGCGGTTTGAGCTGGTGCGCTCGGAGGTTGTTGTGGCGGATAGTGCGATCGCTAAGGGACTCTCTATTAAGGTTGGAGATTCTGTTGCGCTGACAGAACGTTTGGGATTTGCTGATGATATTCCGATTAGTGTGGGGCTTGGTTATTTTCCGCTGAGTCTGTTTCCAGATTTGTTGTCAGCTGAGAGTGTAGCGCAGCTCAAGACGCTCGGTTCGATTTCTCGATGGCTGAGAAGTCGCTACAACATTGATCATATTCGACGTAGCAGTAGTGTGTCAGCTCGCCTGGTGCAGATCTCAGATGCCAAGCTGCTGGGGTTACCGTTAAATCAGCCGATTTTGTTGGTGGAGTCGATTAATGTGGATCAAGCGGGGCGGGTGATTGAATATGGGGTAGCGAAATTGAGAGGCGATCGAATGGAACTGTTCTTTGAGAATTCGCTTGAGCCATCGACTGCTCCGAGTCAGCCCATTTGAGGATATTAGACAAGGTTCCCCTTGGTAAGGGGAACCGCAAGGGAGGGGTCTCCGGCGATTCCGCTACATACCGAGACCCCTCCGTTGGTTCCCCTTACCAAGGGGAACCGGAGATCGTCAGTGCTTAGAATACTTACATCACTCGCCGTCTCAACCGGGCTGAGAGTACATCCAACAGGCTAACGGCTACGACTAAGATCAACAGAATTGCGCAGACTTTGGGATACTTGAATGACCGAAAGCTCTGATAGAGAGAAACGCCAATGCCGCCGGCGCCAACAATGCCTAACACGGCTGCTGAGCGAACGTTTGCCTCGAATCGGTACAGGGTGTACGAAATCCATAGCGGCATTACCTGTGGTATGACCCCAAACAGAATCTCTTGAAACTTGCTGGCGCCGCTGGCCCGTACGCCTTCGATTGGGCCGACTTCAATATTTTCAACGGCTTCAGAAAACAGCTTTCCTAATGTCCCGGTGGTGTGCACAAATATGGCCAGCACGCCGGCAAAGGGGCCGAGCCCTACGGCCACTACAAACATCAGCGCAAAAACAATCTCGTTAATGGCACGCATAATGTCCATAAACCGGCGGGTGGGCTGTACGAGCCACGGCGGGCAAAGGTTCTCTGAGGCAAATACGGACAGGGGTGCGGCAACGACGGCGGCTAGCAGCGTTCCCCAAACGCCCATAGCGATGGTTTCAATGATGTCTGCTAGGTAAAAGCGCCAGTCAGTAAAGTCTGGAGGGAAGTAGCGGCTGGCGTATTCGGACATGGTTCCACCGCCTTGGAGTAGCTCAAGCGGCCTGATGTCGCTGACTTTTGCTGAGTAGATGAGAACTGCGATCGCTAGCAATAACAATCCAACTCGCAGCGGCGTTACCCGCGACTTCTCCTGCGCTAGCAGGGCTTCTACTTGGGGTGAAACGGTCAGAGTAGCGCTATTTACATCCGGCAGAGTTGTCTTTACAGCCACGTTAGTTTTCGGCAGGTGAGTGTGGGTTTGTGAGTGGGTGTGTCCGAGAGCAAATGAACAGAACTCTCGGACACACCGCTAGTGAACTTACTACTCGTGAACTTACTACAGCGCTTCGAGCGCTTTGTTTAGCTCATCTACTTTTTCCTGTTTAGCGGCTTCGTCCAAGCTAGTGTCATTCTGCACTTCTAGCAGCTCTTTACCAATGTTCAATTCTCGAACGGTATTCCAGTCAGAATCACCGGCTTCATCAAAGCCTTGCCAGTCCAAAGCGCCTAACACTTCGGGGTCTTTGTAGTTGTAAAAGAAGTCTTTAATCTCGCTTTTGAGGCAGTCAGGCAAGTCGTTTCGGTATGCCAACGGATCGCTTGGAATAACGGGAGAAGTCCAGATAATTTGAACATTTTCAAAGGCTTCTGGGTCACCCTCTTCTAGTACGGCCATGCTTTCGCTGTTGTTGGTTGCTACGTCGACTTGGTTGTTGGCAACGGCTTGGGCGGTGGCTTCATGGCTGCCCGCAAAGACTAACTCGGAGAATGCCTGCTCAGGGTTGACGTTGTTGCTAGCAAAGACGTAGTAGCTAGGCACCAAGAATCCAGAGGTGGAGTTGGGGTCGTTAAAAGCAAAGGTGAGTGAATCGGTGTTAGCCACTACATACTCATCGCCGTTGCCTGCTTCTAGATCGATT
>JBCBDN010000346.1:0-3835 GCA_038529685.1 Cyanobacteria bacterium J06598_1
TGCAGCAAGTTTTTCGAGAAACTCCTAACCTGATTGGTATTGAAAAAGTCGTTGATGATGCCGCACTCTCGATGGTGGCGGGGAATTCGGTTTTAGCGGCTAATGATCAGGTTGCTGCTAGCGATCTGATTGTTGATGTTGATGGGCGCGTGCGTCGGGGTTTTTTATTTCCGAGTGCCTCTGGGGCCCGTGTGTTGGAAGGTCTTGCTTTTCGGGTTGCGTTGGAGTACTTGGCAAGCCATGATATTTCTCCTAACCCTGATTCTGACGTCTTAGAACTGGGTTATGCCCGTCTGCCGCCGTTTGAAAGCACCCCTTAGTTGCCCCAGGCAATTCGACAAATACTACAGGGGGTTTTCTTATCAAAAAGCCCCCGCTACCTTTCATAATCCGAGGGCGTCCAAGCAAAGAGAGCCACAGACGACATCGAAAAGAAAAGCAACGAGGGCATGTAAGCAACCTCTCTACAAAAGCAGCGAAACCTTTGCAGGAGATTAGTTCACAGCTTGCTGAGAGGATGTCGCCAATGACAGCTCCAAAGGAACATCTGTTTGAGCCTGCTCCAGCAAATCGCGAATATCAAGTAAGGTACTAATTTGAGACTCAGAACGATAGGCATTCACTAAAGTATTGAGCGCGTCGTACCAAATGCCGTTAGCAGCATATGCTTCTGCTTTTTCTGCTGCAGGCAGTGACACCATATCTATCAACAGGCCGCCTGGTGCGACTCGCTCAACGAAACTGCGGGCATGGATTTCATTTTCCCCACCATTGCAGGTGACAAAAACTGTCCAGCGATAGCGAACGCCCTCTTCTAAAGCGGCAGAATCCGGCAATGTCACTTCAACCAAGCCTGTATCAGCACTCAGACGCTTTGTATAGACAGGAGCAGCCTGTTCAGGATGAGACAGCACAAACTCCATATTAGCCACACTTTCGCTCTCTAAGTACCAGGAAAGTGTGGGCTGTGAGCTCACAGTCAAGCCGGTTTCACCATTGGGAACCAGTAGTGTAATAGCAGGGTCGGGCAGTAGCGCAGAATCGAGTGCGCAAGCAGATGCCGCGGCGCTTCTACGTCCGCCAGAGAGCGTGCTGGAGGCGCTACCGCGTTCAGGATTAGGTGTCCAGCGAACCCCAGCTTGCGCCGCCCCACCGAGTTGAAAGTGTCCGGCCATTGAAGTAGCCGTGGGAGCATAGGTCCCTGACCAAGTGGCCAACGTCAAAAATGCACCGAGAATGTAATACTTGCTCATTGTGAAGTCCCTATGGTTGGTGTGGCAATCATCTCCACCGCTGGCTCCATAGCCAAAAGCCTTGAACTGACGAGATCGCCATAAAAAAAATTACAGCGCCGGCAACCCACAAACTCTAAACAGGCGACGAAAGATTACAACCACTGACAGCCACCTCAGAAGGCTGTTTTATTGTGGTATAAAAATATACTCAACTCAATATACGTATCCGTTCGTTTTAGAATAAACTTCTTGCAAAGTAAGCTGACATACTGATGAAAAACTTACGAAGCTGAATTCTCTAGCGTTAGCACAGCTTTAGTTTTGGGAGCCTTCACCTGAATATTCAGGGTCATCAGAAGGCGCTAGATTGCTTTCTAGCGCTCCCGTAGAATCAGCTGATAACACGGCAAACGACGTAACAATTTTTACGCTCTCTTCCAATGAAACATTGCCACACTGATTTTGAGCAGAGTAGTTTTGCGTAACGAGGGCGCCGCTAACGTAGCGGTAGGCGCCTTCGTCGGAGCTAAGCCACTCACTGACATAGGCGTCCTGGCGACTTGAAGCAGAAGCCGTTGCACTATTTGAGGCAGCCTTCGTAGAAGGTGCCGAGTCAGTAGAAATAGGTGCCTCGGGCGCCTCGGCATCAGAAGTCGCCAAAAAATCTAGGGCCGTGTCATCTGGGTTAAGGGACTGCTCGGATAACGATCGTTCTGAAACCGCGATTTTTTCGGCGGCTTCGCCATAAAAGAGCTTTTTCCCTAGGCCAAATAAAGGTGAATCGAATACTTCAAAATCCAGCGCGGCGCTAGTGGGCTCAGCAGCAGCCGGTGCACTCTCTTCGCGGATAAATGGTTGGTCAGTGGGTGGGTTAGTGGCGATCTCAGCAGCAGCCGATAACTCAGGAAGTGCCGTAGCCCCATTGTCTAGTTCAGCCTGATCGAGACTAGCCTCAGCAGCCGCTGAGTTCGCGATCGCATCACTGGCAGAACCACTGGCAATATCGTCATTATCAGCAGTCAACCGTTTAGAGGCATCGTACTCAACTGCAAAACACTGACCAGCACTATTGCCATAAATCAAAACGTATCCTGAGGCTGGGATATCGTATTTCACCAGCGAAAAACTTTCTGGAACGTAGGCCGGTGCGATTAAAGGTAAATACTTGAGCTGATTAAAAATAGCTGGAGAGAGCTTGCCGATATAAGCATCTGCTGAGCGGTGAAGTCGCCCGCTCAAGGGATTGGCATCAACGAGCTTAGTGCGTTCGGTTTTGCGATTACCGACGGGTTCGTTAACCGCGACCTCTAGGGCACTTTTTGACGTTGACTGAGGAACAAGACAGCCGGAGAGTGGCGCGGTTGCGAACACCATTGCACTCAACGCCATACAGTGTTTAATTTTTCGGAGCGAAATCGCCATGGTGTGGTGCCTTTTGCTTGAAGCCTTAACCAGCGGCTGATGCATAAACTAGCCGGCAGTCTGCCAAAATTAGATTAATTATCTCAGAGGCACTCAATTCGCTATCACACGGCAGGTGATCTTCATCACTACATTAAGAAAAGCTAATGATAAATCCTGCCATCTCTATATTCAAATTGACCGCTAGCCCCATTAGTAGCTCCATCAGGGGCAGGCGCATACACCAAATCATGGTCAGGATACTCAGCGCGATCAGGCGTGGTGCGATCGCCCACTTCCAAATACACCGCTGGCGCGTCACTGCGATTCACCAAATGGTGTCCATTTGCATCACCTGCGGCAAAGCCTGCCATGTCGCCTGGAGATAAAAACTGTTCTCCCTCATCGGTAATCAGCAACAGTTCACCACTCACCACATAAATGAATTCGTCTTGAGCCGCGTGCCAGTGTCGTAAGGCTGACTGGCTACCCGGTGCTAGCGTCGTCAGGTTCACGCCGAAATTCTTAAGCCCAGCAGCATTGCCCACTCGCTGGCGGCTACGGCCAGCAACGGCTGCGCTAAAGACGGCTGGATAGGTCGTACCGCTTTCAACAGGAACGCTAGAGAGATCAATTTTCATAGGTCACCATTTTTTGTGAGTTAGCTGCGTTCATTGTCTCCAACGAATGCACGCTGTAATAGCTTCTCTATATATACATCAGCAAAAAGCTAACCAGCCCAAACTAATCACGCAAGCCGCTATACCGGCGTCCAACCGGGCTCCAAAGGTGTTGCGACAAAAGCAGGAAGTGCCTCGGCCCTAGCAGAAAGTGCTGAAAGTGCAGGGTATTACTGAGGCGAGATGACGTTAGGGCTAGTGAACTGGGTAAATTGCCAGGCTACGCAGACTGTAATGTCAGCCTGGCTCAATCGATCGCCTATAAGCCAAGTATTTGTCTGCGCTGCGTAAGACTCGAGCACATCGTAGGCGGTGGTGAGCTGGGCTTGAATGCGATTGCTCCAGGCTGGGTGCTGTTTTTCCGGAGGGCGTAAGTCACGCTCATATATGATTTGAACGCTCTTGTCACAGGCATTGAGCCCAAGCCCGATTAGCCGCAGTGCTTGTTGATACAGATCTATTGGCTGAGGCATCAGGGCTTTATCCTCGCCAGCGAGTCGTTCAAGGTAGGCCAAAATG
>JBCBDN010000347.1:0-3818 GCA_038529685.1 Cyanobacteria bacterium J06598_1
AGCCATGATGGAAAAACGAGCCCGGAAAAAAATTGAGGTTGAACAGCCTATCGGTAAAGCCTACACGCTTTCTAACCCCGTAGAATCGTATATGTTCTACCAAGGCACAAAGTTTGCAGAACGCTTCGATGCCAACAGCTATTTGCGAATTATGGACATGTGGCAGCGGTTTAGCATCAACGCTCAGCAGCCAGATCTGTTCAAAGACTGCGCCCATCAGCAGTATCTAATTTTTAGTATCGATTCTGACGTGTGCTTTTACCCAGAAGAACAAAGGATAATTGTCAAAGCGCTAGAAGCAGCAGATATGGACGTAAAGCACATTACAGTACATTCAGATAAAGGGCATGATTCTTTTTTGTTAGAACCTGACCTGTATGCGCCCTATATCAGTTTTATTTTGGGTGAGTGATGCTTATACAAATGCGTACACAAATACTGACACCTTTACTACAAGTATCTGCACTAGCGGGCTTGCTAACCATTGCTGGATGCCGCCAATCCGGTGTCACGGTAGATGTTGTCAATGATACGAGCCAAGTAATAGAGACAATAACGCTAACAGGTGAGACCGGCGTAGCCTCAGCGGCTATTCCGTCAGAAACTGTTGGACCTTTGGCACCAGGAAAGCAACAAAGGGTGATTTTGTCAGAGATTACGGGTGAGGGTAGCTACTCTATTCAGGTTGTTTTTGAAGATGGCCGCGAGTTAAAAGGGGCAGGGGGTGCGTATGTAGAGGGCGGCTACCGGATGAGTGAAACGGTCAAAGAAACAGAGATAATATCAGAAACTGACTTGTACTAATCCGCTGTTGTCATAGCTTCGCTGTTGCCGTAGCTCCGCTGTTGTCTTAGCCATCTAAAACAGCGCTTGAACGCTTTCTTGAACGCTTTATTGCTGGGCGCTGTTGGGTCCGAGTATAGTAGCTGGCCTACAGTTTGTTATTAGCGATCGCACTTCTAGGATCACTCGTTCGACTATCGCGAATCTTCTCATATAGCGCCTTCTCTTCTGTGCTCAAATCCTTCGGCGGCGTAATCACTACCTTCACCAGCAAATCACTGCGAGTAGAGCTCTTCTTACTGGGCCATCCCTTTCCACGTAACCGTAGAGACTGCCCAGACTTCACGCCTGCAGGTACACTCACCGTCACACTGCCGTCTGGCGTCGGCACCGCAATCTTAGAGCCCAGCACCGCCTCATCTGGTGTAATCGGCACCTCGCAGGTCAAATTATCGCCATCCAGGCTAAAAAAGTCGTGAGCGATCAACGATACCGTCAAATACACATCCCCGCGCTGCTGGGTCTGAGGATTGCGTGCCCCTTTGCCCTTCAGGCGAATTTTACTCCCGGCTTTGACGCCAGCCGGAATTCGGACCGTTACCGACTCGCCGCCAATGCTAAATCGCTTTTGAGCACCGCGAAAAGCCTCAGGCAGCGTCAGCTTCAAGTCAGCTTCTTGGTCTAGTGGGCCACGGCCAGAAGACGTTCTGCCCGCGCTACCCCCTGCCGTGCGAGGGTCAAAGCCAAAGCCGCTGTTACCAAAACCACTGGTGCCAAAGCCACCCGTATTGAAGCCTGCGCCCGGACTCTGCTGGTACCCGTAAGACTGTGACCGGCCACCGCCGCCGCCGCCCATGCGGCCTAGCAGCTCATTAATAAACTCATCGAAATTGCCATAGGCGCCAAAGTCAAAGCCGCCCGCTGCGCCACCAGGAGCACCGCCGCGAGGCATCCCACCGCCCGCTCTGCCCGCCTGCTGCCAGTACTGACCAAACTGATCGTACTTCTTGCGCTTATCCGAGTCAGAAAGCACCTCGTAAGCTTCGCTCACTTCTTTGAACTTAGCTTCAGCCGCCTTGTTATCAGGATTCACATCGGGGTGATATTTACGCGCTAGCTTGCGAAAGGCACGCTTAATTTCACCCGCATCGGCCGTCTTACTGACCCCCAAGATAGCGTAGTAATCTTTGAAATCAGTTGCGGCCATGCTTACTCTTATCTCCTAAAAAACTGGTACGGCGTCAGTTCGATGCCCGAATGTACCCAGGATCGATCTAGCACTAATCCTAGGAAAAGGTAGAGACTTCCCTACCATCGGTCTTAGCCTAACAAAGCAAACCCACAGAGAAGGTTCGGTTTATGGGGTTCGGTCCAAGAAAAAATCGAACCCTTTAGCGAACCTTTATCTCTGGCATGCCGCCCAAAAGTTAGCCCATTTACGAAGGCGCTCTTCCGTACAGCTCGGTCAAATCCTTCAGCTGCCCGGTAATTGTTGGCGTCAGCATGGCATCTACATAGCGCCACTCCCAGTTTCCTTCCGCAGTCCCCGGCGTATTCATGCGCGACTGAGTACCCAGTCCCAACACGTCCTGGAGCTGAATCACCGCTTGATTTGCCACAGAGCTAAGCGCCAAACGAATCATCGCCCAGTGTACAGAGCTAGCCTCAAACGCACCGACGTAGTTCACCAGGCGCAGTTTTTCGTACTCCGAAGCTTCGGTGAACCAGCCCACCGTCGTATCGTTATCGTGCGTACCGGTGTACACCACGAAGTTGCGCTCAATGTTGTGCGGCAGGTATGAATTTTTATCGTCAGAGCCAAAGGCAAACTGCAAAATTTTCATGCCCGGAAAGCCATAGCACTCACGCAGTGCGTGCACTTTGTCATCAATTTGACCCAAGTCCTCTGCCAAAAACGGCAGCTTGCCCAGCTTTTCTTCAACCGTTTCAAAAAATAAATTGCCCGGCGCCTCTATCCACTCACCGCCCAGTGCATTCTCAGCGCCTTCAGGCACCGCCCAAAACGCTTCAAATCCGCGAAAGTGGTCAATCCTCATCAGGTCTACAAAATCTAGCAGCGACTGAATTCGCAGCAGCCACCAGCTAAAACCTTCTTCCTGTACGGCAGTCCAGTTGTAGGTAGGATTTCCCCACAGCTGACCGTCCGCGCTAAAGAAATCTGGGGGCACGCCCGCCATCTGAGACGGATACATCGTCTCTGGGTTGAGCATGAACTTCTCAGGAAAGGCCCAAACGTCAGAGCTATTGTGCGCCACATAAATCGGCATATCGCCCACAATTTGGATGCCGCGTTCGTTGGCATAGCGCTTGAGATCGTGCCACTGGCGGTAGAACTCAAACTGCATATACTCGTGATAAAAAATATCAGCAGCCAAGTCCACCCGTGCAAAGTTCAGCGCGTCGGGATCGCGGTGGGTAAGTCCGTACTCCCACTCGGGCCAAGGCTTTTGTTCGTTATCATCTCTGAGCGCCATAAAGAGGCCATAGTCTTCCAGCCAGCTAGCGCGATCTTTGCGAAACTGGTTAAACTCAGCCCGAGTCTCGGGGCTGGCATGCTCTTTAAACCGTTCAGCCGCCTTGCGTAAAAGCGGCAGCTTAAAAGCACTCACCGCATCGTAGTCCACTCGGTCAATCGGAAAACTCTCTATCAGGGCAAGCTCTTCTTCTTCTAGTAGGCCTTGAGACTGTACGTTCTCCAGGCTGATCAGCATGGGGTTACCCGCCATCGCCGAGTAAGACATGTAGGGTGAATTTCCGTGTCCCGTTGGACCGAGTGGCAAAATTTGCCACAGCTGCTGCTTTGTCTCAGCCAAAAAGTCAACAAAACGGTAAGACTGATAGCCAATATCCCCAATACCAAACCGGCCTGGAAGTGAGGTGGGGTGTAGCAAAATGCCGCTGGTTCTGGAAAAAGACATAGAGGGTCATTAGGTGAATTGGTCAGACTTTATCACGGGTTGATAGGGTCAAAATCCGTAATTAGAAAGAGGCTGCAGTGAACAGTCAAGAAAAGG
>JBCBDN010000348.1:0-3810 GCA_038529685.1 Cyanobacteria bacterium J06598_1
CTGCTTCCTTGGGTGCGCTTGGCGATGCCTTGCAATGTAAAAGCTGGGAAACCTGCGTTTCCAGCTCGCCTGAAGTGAGCACGCCTGAGGTAACAATCATCTTTTCTAGGGTGGTGAGCCAGCACTGGTAATAGTCCCATTCAGGGTCGTCCAGTTCATGGGTCGTCTCCCATTCTTTAATCGTGGCCATCAGGGTTTGTCGAAACGCCTCCCACTCGTAATAGCCCTGTTTGGAGAGTGCGATCGCCACCCCAAAAGCCATCTTCTCCCAGTCTCGAGCAAAGTGTAAATGCCCAGCCTTACGCGGCGGCGCTTCCTCCGGCGACCCCATCAAACTAGTCGCTGCAAAGTGCTCAAACTTTGTAAACATAATATGAACTCCCACGCCAATCACATCTGGCGCACTACATTTGGCCCACTACATCTGGCCCACTACACCTGAACAGTCGCCACACCCATCATGGACTCCGGCGTCAACAAAGCTGCCAGCTCTGCTTCATCCATCCCCTCTGTTCCAGCAGGTCGCATGGGTAGCACCCACCAGCGAATCTGAGCGCTGCTGTCCCACACCCGCACCTCAACCGATTCATCAATCTCCACCCCAAACTCAGAAAGCACCACGCGGGGCTCTCGCACCACCCGCGCACGAAACGTAGGATCTTTGAACCAGTAGGGCGGCAGGCCTAGCGTTGGCCACGGATAGCAAGAGCACAGCGTACACACAATCACGTTGTGCACCTCGGGCGTATTTTCAACAATCCGCATGTGTTCACCCTCCGCCCCAGACATGCCTGCAGGAAAGTCCAACTCGTCACAAGCGGCATTACAGTCTGCGATCAAACGGTCCTTAAACTCAGGATCGACCCAGGCGCGAGCCACCAGCTTCGCGCCGTTAAAAGGACCCATCTCCGTTTCAAAATAACCCAATATCGTATCTACGGTATCGCCCGTTATCACACCTTTTTCAATCAAAAGGGATTCTAATGCTTTTACCTTAGCTGCACTAAAAGTTTCTCTATCAGCACCGTACTGAAAGTTTGGATAGTTGCTTGGCATTTATTCTTCTCCTCTAGTATTTCACTTGGCTAAGCAGCCTCAACATACGCCTCAAAAATATCGTTGTAATAAACCAAATTCGGCTCACTCACAGCATCAGCCCAAAGCTCATCGACAGCAAACGCCAAGTTATACACCGGCATTGGCTCACCAATCCCATCGTCAGTCGGGAAAAAATAGGCAAACGCGCCGTCGTACACCTCAACGACCGTAGCGGTTTTCCCTTTCAAGTTTCCAGGTAAACGGCTATGCTCCCCCGAGTTCACCGCTTTAATCTTGACCTGATCACCGACAGCAAACTTAGCGGGCGCAGGCAAAGCCCGCATAGGAGAATCACCTTCGCGCAAATATTTCACGACCTGCTCATCAATGGCGGGTTCTCCGCCCGTAGGCAGCGGCGCTTCAGCCAATTCACTGCTGGCCAAAAATTCGGCAGTGCGCGCATCTAATTCTGCTTGAGTAATGTAGCCTTCTGACACAAAAAAGCCAGAAATGCCGCCCAGCCACTTCTCGTAATAGCGCAGCCGAAAATATTCAAACGGATGCATATTTTCGGCGCCCATCCGCAGATGCCCCCAGGTCCAAAAGCTCTCAAAGGTGGTGGGCACTTCCTCAATTGCATACTGGGGCGGCGAGGAGCCCAGCTGATTACTCAGCGCCATCATGGCCGTATGAATGCCAAAGATTCGCGTTTCCCAAGGTTCAACAAACACCTGAGTTTCAGTATTGACCGGATCTAGCCCTTCCAGTCCGCCAAGATTGTGCTGCAGTTTCATAAATTTTCTAGCCTACTCGGTTAAAGATAAACAATTAACGCTAAATCACTGACCTGAAGCTGTTTGTTTCAGCCTAGGCAGCACATGCAGAAACAGGCTGCTCCATAAAACAGCCTTGAAAGCCTGCTCTCAGCTCCGTTTCATCCAAATCTCGGCCAATAAATACCAGCTGATTGTGCCGGTTCTCTCCTGGTTTCCAAGGCTTTCCGGGCCGTCCATCTAGGGTCATATGAACCCCTTGAAAAACAAACCGCCGCTCGGCATTATCTACATTTAAAATGCCTTTCATGCGGAAAATATCTGAACCCCGCGCCTGCACCAGCTGATAGAGCCAGCGATTAAGTTTGTCGCTATCAATACTACCTGGCTCGGTAATCGCGACAGAGAACACAGAATTATCGTGTTCGTGCGCGTCTTCTTCTAAAAAGGCTGGGTCAATGCTCAGCGCGTTCTTAAGATCAAAAGCCTGTACGCCTAGGATTGAGCTAATAGCGATATCGCAGTTTTGGGTGGGATGAATTTTAGCGATCGCATTCATCCCCCTCACCTTCCTGGCCAGCACATCCAAAATATCAGGCGTCACCAAATCGCTTTTATTGAGTAAAACAACATCAGCAAAGGCGATCTGCTCTTGCAGTTCACTGCTCTGCCAGTGACTCCAAACATGCTTAGCATCTACCACAGTCACCACCGCATCCAGCTGCGTTTGCTGCCGCATCACTTCATCCATAAAAAACGATTGAATCACCGGAGCCGGATCGGCCAGTCCCGTTGTCTCAATCACTAAGTGGTCAAAGCGATCTTGCTGCTGCATCAGCTCGCTCACCAGTCGGATCAAGTCACCCCGAACGGTACAGCAAATGCAGCCATTGTTCATTTCAAAAATCTCTTCGTCAGCATCCATCACTAGCTGATGGTCAATCCCGACCTCGCCAAACTCATTGACAATAACCGCGACTCGCTGCTGATGCTCTTCAGTCAGAATACGGTTGAGCAAAGTTGTTTTTCCAGCACCCAAATATCCAGTTAGAACCGTCACAGGAATCTTTTTCTGTAAAGCCATAGTGTCTCTTTTCTCCTAAAATGCTTCGTCTGTCATTCAGGAACTAAATCGCCACAACGCGAAACCCAATTGTGCGATTAAGTCCCGTTTCTACATATCCAGAGCGACTAGCAGAGCGGAGCTTCTCAGGCGTATCCGACCAGCTGCCACCTCTAATTGCCCGCTGTATGGCCTGTTGTGTGACCTGCTGTGTGACCTGCTGTATGACCTGCTGTGTGGCCTGCTGTGAGACAACCCAAGCGCGTCCTTTCTGAGGCGCATATCGGTGGGCAGTATGCCACGAGTCAGCACACCATTCCCAAACATTGCCATGCATGTCGTGTAGACCAAAAGCGTTTGGTAAAAATTTACCTACCGGCAGCGTAGACTGGCGATAGCGTCCGGCAGGCTCAGCCTTGTATCGGTAGGTGCTGACATAGTCAGCCAGCTCGCTGGTGATAGTCTCTCCGGTGTGGAAAGGGGTTTTTGTACCCGCGCGGCAAGCATATTCCCATTGGGCTTCGCTGGGCAGCTGATACTGACGACCTGTGTGGAGAGTGAGGCGATCGCAAAACTCCACCGCCTCTAACCAAGAAACGCTCTCCACAGGCAAATTACTGCCGTGGAAATGAGCCGGTGTCAAAGCCAACTCTCTTTTGACTTTGGGCAAAGCAGCGACTGCCGACCACTGAGACTGGGTAACAGGATACTTACTGATAAAAAAGGGCGATCGCCGACCACGACGAGGAGAAGACGTAGCCGCTGTAATGGCAACCATTTCCAACAGTTCTTTTGAAAAAGATTCAGCAAAAAACTGACCCTTGAGTGACTGCCGCTGCTTGATACGACCATCTCCTGCCACCGTCATGGTGTCGTATTCAAAGGTTTTCAAAGGCGTGCCTACAGCTAAAGGCAGCGAAGTGTCTGCTCTGGTGC
>JBCBDN010000349.1:0-3807 GCA_038529685.1 Cyanobacteria bacterium J06598_1
ATAACAAAAAGTAGTTACTCACCTGAATACGAACAACTATTAAGTTTTAATGCGAACTTGCTAGTTTATTTTAGTGACATTGACTACGATGAGAATCAATCATGGCCGAGGTACTAAGCCTTACGCGTAGGGGTGCACCGCATTGCTCTGGGTGCTAGCTTCTTTAGCGGGTTAGTTATCGGCCTTGTTAGCTGGGTATTCGATTGGCTTATGGAAACACTTGAGTTTGTGATTTATCCCGATGGTCGGGTTAAGGAAATGGTCACTGGCATCGTGGGGACATCCTGCGCAGCGGTTACTGAAGCCATTGAGCAGCAGCTCGGCGAGGTCATAGCCAATGAGAAAACGTCTGAATACTACACGCAGCCTGTAACAGTTTCTAGCAAAGTCTCTAACGTCGCGGCTGCATTTCCATCGAGCCCAGAGTCCGGCTGGTAAGCCTAAGAGCAAGGTATTTCCTTGCGGATTCCTAATGCTTGGGGATCTCTCAACAAACTGGTGACTTACAGCAATATTTGTTTGATGGCTTTTATGCGATTGCCATCTGCAATTTTCAAGTTTCTTCCGCTTAATTTTTTGTGCTCATTTAGCCTGGGTTTTAAAATATGTCTCACTTCAGCCAAATCAAAACTAAAATCCGTAACCTTTCCTCACTACAGCTAGCGTTGGATGATGCGGGTGTTCGCTGGGAGGCAGGCCCTAAGACTGTGCGCGGTTACCAAGGAAAAACCGAGACAGCCGAAGTGGTGATTGAGCAAGACAACGGCTATGACTTGGGCTTCAAGCGCAGCAGCGAAACGGGTGACTACGAGCTGGTGGCTGATTTGCAGTACTGGCAGCAGCCGTTGTCCGTAGATGGCTTTTTGAATCAGGTGACCCAGCGCTACGCGTTTCACACCGTGCTGAATGAGTCGAGTAACCAAGGCTTTCAGGTCTCTGAGCAGGTCACAAATGAAGACGGTTCAATCCGTTTGGTACTTCAGCGCTGGGGCGCGTAGTGATGACTGGGCCATCAGGTTCAGAGGCGTCAACCAGTCAGCAGGCGGACCGTTCGGGTCTTGAGCCTGAGTTAGGGGGCGCGTTAAGAGCAGCTCAGCTACGAACGGGTTTAGAACCTGAGCTGGGCGGTCAGTTTAGGCAAAATGGCGTCTATGTTGATGAGCTTACCTGCATTGGCTGTACGCACTGTGCCCATGTTGCTCGCAACACGTTTTACATTGAGCCCGATTACGGCAGAGCCCGGGTGATTCGTCAGGAGGGTGACTCCGATGAGCTTATTCAAGAGGCAATGGATACCTGTCCGGTAGATTGCATTCACCGGGTAGATTACACCGAGCTTCGTCAGCTAGAGCGCGATCGCAAGCACCAAGTCATCCCTGTGGTAGGTTTTCCAGTGCCTAAAGCACTTTTGATCTCCCAGCGTCGTCGAAAACGAGCGGCCTCTGAAAAGCGTAAAAAACAGTAGCCTTTTGAGCGTATTACTTTAAGAGAAAGCCCGTGGACCCGATTGAAGTCTACGGGCTTTCTCTTTGACCCTGTTTAGCGACTGGCTTTTGTAAGAACGGTGGATTGGAACAGTGATTAGAACCCTGAAACGAGCACTTGCCCGTTCGGCATTAGGGTGACGCGTAGGGTAAGGGGCGCTGTTAGCTCACGGGTTGAAAACTCGCTGTCGGCAAAGGAAAGCGTGTGATCGCTGGGAAGCAGGCGATCGCGATAGGCCTCGGCCTCATCATTAATAGCGGCAAAGCTCACCACCTCACCCTTCTCAGAAAGCTGAAGCCGATAGACTAAAGCATCTGTAGGTGGCTGGTCCGAAGGCGCTTGAGCCTGCCATTGCGACTGGAAATACGCCCTTACCTTTTCAATAGTTGCCATCTCCGCAGCCGGCAGCGTCAGTGACACGCCAGCATCCTCCAAGCTATCGGCTTCTCCGTCAGTTGGCCCTTCGGCGAAAGCTTCTTCCGAAAAAGTTTCTTCCGAAAAAGTCTCTTCCGAAAAAGTCTCTACAGTGGGCTGTGGAACCGCTTGACGGCGGGCAGTCGGCGGTGGTGCAGAAGATAATGACTCAGGCTCAGCAGATTGCGGCAGTGGCTGTTGCGCCAGTGACTCTACGCTCATGTCAGGCGCATCCGCAGCAATATTGCCAGCGTCATCAGCACTGGTCGGCCCGGCATCTGCAACGGGTGGTTGCGGTGACCGCGCTGCGGGAAGAGACGCTTCGACCGGTGATTCTGCTGGCGTTTCACGAGTCGCACTCTCTGAGCTAGGTGCCGCCCCTGTCTGGCGGCGAAGTGTGAGCGATTCGGTGGAAGAAGGCGCTGCTGAGCGCGGGGCTGAAGCAATCGGCCCGGTCGTATCAGCAGATCTCTCAGGCGGTGCCGCTGGTGAGGGCGTTGGCGGTTGCGCGGGCGCAGGTTCAGCGGCATCAGGCGTCACGTCGGGAGAGGTAGCAGTGGCCGCGGCAGAAGGTGCTGGCGCTGACGGTGCGCTGCGTGAAGGTGGTGGCGCTGTTCTTTGGCGGCCAGCAGTGCCGATTGAACCCGCTGTAGCAGAACCACCGGTAGCACCAGGAGAAGGTGCGGCACCAGGAGAGGGTGCAGAGGGATTAGCCGCGCTGAGGTTCTCTTGAGTCGTTGTAACGCGGTTACGCTCGTTGCTGGGTGCGGTTTCTTCGCTGGGGCGAGCTGCTGTAGTTTGAGGAGATGTCGATAAACCATCTGCTGACTCAGCTGTCACCTCAGACTGTGGAATGAATTGTCTTTGGGGTTTCAAGAGCGTGGTGGTGAGCCCCACAGCAAATAGGGCCGCAGCGGCTGAACTGACCCAAAGTTTTCGAGATCGGTGGCGACGCTCTGTCGGAAAAGGGATGAGATTATCTGAAGGTGTTTTGGACGTTCTATTGCCAGGCCTTCCTTGCTCAGCAGCTGTCGCAGGCTCACTATCCGGGGAAAGTTGACCAGGGGAAAGTTGACCAGGGGAAAGTTGACGTCGCTGTGCTGTGCCTGCTGGCTGTAAGACTGGCTGTAAGACTGGCAATGCCACGGGTAACGTTTGCGTGGCTTGTTCATATTGACCCAGCACAGATGTCAGGTCGCATAGCTGCAAGTAGGTTAGCGGCCCTTCTATGAGGCAGCCAGGGGGAAGTTGAGCCGGTTGCTGTGCTGAGTGCTGGGCTGGCAAGGCAGGCAGCACAGCTTGAGCAGAGATAGCTGGGGTTGCCAGCGTTTGACGGGTTTGTCGCTGTAGGTGCTCAGCAATCGACTGAAGCTGGGCGCGATCGCCCTCGGCCACCAACGTAGGCGCGCCGTCCCCATGACGGCTCGCAGCGGGAACACCCGTTTGCCCGGCTGCCTGCACAGCTGTTTGTTCGCCGTACTGCTGCACCATTTCCAGCCACAGCTTAAACGCAAGATCGGTCGCAATGGGTTTTGGATGCCACTGCGAAAGCGCCGATGGCTTAAAGGACACTTCTAAAGTGCAGCTGCCAGCGGTATAGCGTTTTTGAATAGTGCGAGCAGCAGGCGTTGCCATTGTGAAAGAAGATAAGGGCTAGCCGCAAACGTTGGCGGCCACGACGTAACTACATAACAGAATAGCGAGGAATCAGAAGATAGCGAACTCGGTTACGGATATAGAAACGCCTACCCGACGACGTCATCACCATCGTCATCGAGGGGTTTAGACGGCGGCTCAATCACCCGGTAGTCGGCTTCGTACACGCCATCTGGCCCCATTTCATTAGGAGGATCTTCTAAAAAGCCTTCTTCTGGAAAGCCTTCTTCTGGAAAGACTTCTTCTGGAAAA
>JBCBDN010000350.1:0-3793 GCA_038529685.1 Cyanobacteria bacterium J06598_1
TGAGTACGCTGCTGTGGGAATACCATAAAAATCCTGACTGGTTTAATCGTCAGCCTGTGCGCGACTTTACGCCAGCGTCTTCTCTGTCACCGGAAGAAGAGGCTAGGCTCTCAGAAATAGATACGCTTGAGGTGCTTTTGAATGGCTCGCGTGCCTCTGACGACACAAAAACCGTCAAGAGCCAAATTAATCCAGATGTAACCATCCTTGAATCGAGTTCAGATGAGGCTGATTCGGAGGCCTCCGCTGCTTCTGGCACTGGTGACTCTAGGACACTCTTGGAGAAGTACCCTATTCCAGGTACTGCTAGTACTGAAAGGACGTTTAGTCCCAACCAAAGCCAAAGTTCTCAGTCTGCTGCTGGCTTGCCAGGACGCTCTTCTGGTCTCTCTAATGCCAGTTCTATCGGAGCTACGTTTGATGCGAGTGGACTTTCTAATTCTGCAGGTGCGCCTGTGACTAGCAGTGCGCTGGCCGATGCACTCAATCGCCGCGAGGCTGCTAGAGCCGCCGCGCAGAACGCGCCTGATTCAGAGGCGCGATCGCAGCCTTCTCTTCCCAGTAGTGGCGCTTCCAATAGCGTCGGTCAAACGCAGACAGGGCTAACGTCGCAGCCCGTACCTGGGGCCTTTATTCGTACGACACCTGACATGTCGCCCCCGGTGGGGACTACGGGCTATCGGCCACCGGCAACTTCAGCCTTGCCTACGTTTAATGTGGTGCCGCCGCAGCCTACACGAAGTCCCTACAGTGGTGCTTCAGGGGTAGCAGCACAGCAGCAAAGAGCGAGTCAGTCAGGTGCCGGTCAGTTTCGGGTCCCTACCGTTGCGCCTATTGGCCAGGGAAGTCTGGGCCAGAGCAGTTCTGGTCAGGGTGTTCCGGCTCCTGCCAGAGTAGCTCCTCCGTCTGTGGGTGCTCCAGCAGTGCCTCCAGGCAGCCTTTATACCGCTCCCACCTCCGTGCAGCCTGACCAAGGTCGCCCGATTAATCCAAGGCGGTAAGCCCCATACATCTAAGTGTTGCTACCCCCAGTAGCCTTTGAAATGGCGGCTAGTAGGGTTCTATTGGGGTAGGCGCTTTCTTGACAAGGTTGCTTTAAACCTTACAGAAAGATTACTGAAGAGCTGCTTTGTGCGATATATAGTGCTTGTAGGTTAGGCTTTGGCCTGCCTATTTGGACTTTTATCATTTGGTTAGCGCGATCGCAGCATGCAAAAGATCCTTATCGTGGATGACGATAGCACCCTTAGAGCGGCGCTGACTCGCTATCTTCAAGACCGTGGCTTTGCGGTTCGCAACGCCATATCTGGGCTAGAAGGTTTTCACAGCTTTGTAGAAGACGTGCCAGATTTGATTGTTTCAGACGTAGTGATGCCAGAAATGGATGGCTTTGAGCTATGTACCAAGGTGCGTAATACCGAGCTAGGTCAGCTTGTTCCCTTTATTTTTCTGTCTGGGCGCTGCGATTTAGAAGATCGTATTCAAGGTCACTCTATCGGTGCGGACGACTACCTGGTTAAACCCTTTCACCCCAGAGAACTGATTGCCAAAATAGAAGCCCAGTTAGCTCGAGCTGGGCGAATTAGCGCAGAAATCAAGCGCGTGCAGCAACAACCCACTGCTCCTGTTGCTGTGGAACGGCCTCCTCTACCGCTGACGCCCGCAGAGGAAAAAGTATTTTGGGAAGTGATTCAAGGCCACACAAATAAAAAGATTGGCGATCATCTGTTCATCAGCCCTCGCACGGTGCAAACCCATCTGAGTAATATTTTGAGTAAGCTATCGGTTAAAAATCGTTCTCAGCTCATTCGCTATGCGTTTGAAAATGGCTACATGCCACCTCATCGGGCGAGTGGAAGTGCTAACCAGCCCGTCAGTCAATCGTCTGGTGAGTCTGTTTCTGAGCAGTCATAAGCTACAATTTGTGCCGATGAATTCGGCGGATTGCGATATTATTATCGAGCAGCGAATAGTCTGATCCGCTTGATGGAATCGTTTCCTCACCTGCTTTGTGTGCTCTTAACGTATGTCTTCTAACGCTACTGACTCTGCTAATTTGAATGATTTGATTGCTACCCTCTCCACCGGCAACCTCAAAAAGCAGCTGCAGGCCGTTTCCGACTTATCTTCAGCGGCAGCTGCACAAGCGCTGATTGATTTTGTGCGTGAGGGCTTGAGTGAAGGCGCGCCAACGGCTGCTCATGGCAGTGCCTATCAGGCTTTAGTGGAACTTGAAACGTCGGTTGCTCAGAACTTTATCACTGAAGATGCTCCCTACGGTTTGATTGCGCTGCGCTCTGAGCAGGACGTAGACTACCGCGACTTGCAAAAGCTGCTGATTGAGCGGAAGTATCAGGCAGCTGACAAGCTCACAACCGAAAAGCTGTGTGAACTTGCTGGAGAGCGAGCTGTTCAGCGCAAGTGGGTGTACTTTACCGAGGTGGGTCAGTTCGCAGTAACGGACTTACAAACCATTGACACTTTATGGCGGCTGTACTCAGAAGATAAGTTTGGCTGGAGTAAACAGCACGAGCTGTGGATGCGCTTGGGTCAAGACTGGGAAAGGCTGTGGGCTCAGCTAATTTGGAAGTCCTCTGAGGGCAAGTGGACCCGCTATCCTGGTGAATTTATTTGGGACTTGTCTGCTGCGCCGGTTGGCCATCTACCCTTGTGCAATCAGCTGCGCGGCGTCCGGATGATGGATGCTTTGCTCTCTCATCCTGCATGGCGCTAACGCTTAGTTCAAGGTTATCGGTATTGTCGAACTGCGGCAGAGTGTGGAATATAGCTTGTTCTCACCCAGCTGGGGTTAACCAATGTTTGGGCTGCGCCGACGAGCTGACGGGGATGATCGATTAAAAAAGCAGGCTCTTGGTTAGCTAATGCTTCTCGGCTACTGAATCCCCAGGAGACCGCAGCCACCAAAATCCCTACCTGATTAGAGGCGTCAACATCTCTCGTTTCGTCTCCGACATAGATCACCTGAGAGAAGTCTATGCCGCCTTTTTGCACAATGCGTTTGAGTACGCGGGCTTTGCTTAAGAGCCCGACCCCTCCCTGAATGGACTCAAATACGTCTCGAATGCCGTGGCGGTTTAGAAACTGTTCGATATTTCGCTCGGAGTTAGAACTCATTACCATTAAATGATGCCCCCTGGCAACGAGCTCTCGTAGGGTCGGTGTGAGTTCAGATACCACGGGTACGGTTTCTAGCTCGTGACCCATTTCTCTGCGGACTCGCCGGAGCAAAAAAGGGAGCCGAAAAAGAGGAATTTCAGATTGCTTGAGCATCTCTTGCGTGCTCAAAGACTGGTAATAGCGCAGCTTTTCGGGTGTGGTGGGTGAATAGCCATATTCTGGGGCAATGCGATTGGTGATGCGGATAATGGCATCTAGGGTATCGGCAATAGTGCCGTCAAAATCAAAAATTAGGAATGCCACTTAATTACAAATCGCGCGATCGCAAATCGCGCCAAAACGAAACAAGTCACTAGCCAGATCGGTGATAAATCAGCCTACGGAGTGAGTCGTTGCTAGTGAGGTGTGCTGTAAGGCTCACTCGGTAGATTCACATAGCTATCATAGCGGGCCAAGGTCTGCGTCGATGAGTTTTTTCGATAGCTACAATGCAAGTGTTGGATGAAGCTGATACCTACTGCCAGCGGCCCGACCTTAGTATGCTGCCGATTAGCCAGAGACCCAGAAAAGAAGCCGCTGCAAATAGGAGGGTGCTAAGCCCTTGGAGCTGAGCGGTTTGTTGGCTAGTTGAAATGATGGCCGCTCCAATGATGAG
>JBCBDN010000351.1:0-3774 GCA_038529685.1 Cyanobacteria bacterium J06598_1
ATGATGACCTTAATGGCCTTTTCTGTAAAGCGTTCAAACATGGCAGTTTTCCATCACCTGCTGCGGGCTGAGTTTCCTCTGACAGTAGTGAATACCGCCCTCTCTCAGGGATTTTTTGCTGTGCTAGAATCACGGTAACCAGCCCGCAGCAGGTGATGGAAAACTGCCATGTTTGAACGCTTTACAGAAAAGGCCATTAAGGTCATCATGCTCGCTCAAGAAGAGGCCCGTCGCCTTGGCCACAACTTTGTGGGCACCGAGCAAATTTTACTAGGACTCATTGGTGAAGGTACCGGGGTTGCAGCCAAAGTACTGAAGTCCATGGGCGTCAATTTAAAGGACGCTCGGATTGAAGTTGAAAAAATTATTGGCCGTGGCTCTGGCTTTGTTGCCGTTGAAATTCCCTTTACGCCCCGAGCAAAGCGCGTCCTTGAGCTATCGCTCGAAGAAGCTCGTCAGCTAGGGCATAACTACATTGGCACTGAACACTTGCTACTTGGCCTCATCCGTGAGGGTGAAGGCGTCGCTGCCCGCGTACTAGAAAACCTCGGCGTAGACCTTTCTAAGGTACGCACTCAGGTGATTCGGATGCTCGGCGAAACTGCTGAAGTTTCCGGTGGCAGCGGCTCACAAGGCCGTACAAAGACACCCACCCTGGACGAGTTTGGCTCTAACCTGACCCAAATGGCCATTGATGGCAAGCTCGATCCAGTCGTAGGCCGTCAAAAAGAAATTGAGCGTGTAATCCAAATTTTGGGTCGCCGCACAAAAAACAACCCTGTGCTCATTGGTGAACCCGGTGTTGGTAAAACAGCCCTCGCCGAAGGCCTGGCTCAGCGCATCGGCAATGGTGATATTCCTGACATCCTCGAAGATAAGCGGGTTGTCACCCTAGACATTGGTCTACTTGTTGCAGGCACCAAATATCGTGGTGAGTTTGAAGAGCGCCTGAAAAAGATCATGGATGAAATTCGCGCCGCTGCGAACGTCATCTTGGTGATTGATGAGGTACATACGCTCATCGGCGCGGGCGCAGCTGAAGGCGCGATTGACGCAGCCAACATCCTCAAGCCTGCACTGGCTAGGGGTGAGCTGCAATGTATTGGTGCCACCACACTTGATGAGTACCGTAAGCACATTGAGCGCGATGCCGCCCTGGAGCGTCGTTTCCAGCCAGTGATGGTAGGTGAGCCTAGCGTAGAAGAAACCATTGAAATCCTTCATGGTTTGCGCGATCGCTACGAGCAGCACCACAAGCTCAAGATTCTAGACGAATCCTTAGAAGCTGCGGCCAAGCTTTCTGATCGCTATATCGCGGACAGGTTCTTACCGGACAAAGCGATTGACCTGATTGATGAGGCTGGCTCACGGGTGCGCTTGCTGAACTCTCAGCTGCCGCCGGCGGCAAAAGAGCTTGACAAAGAGCTTCGCCAGGTCCTCAAAGATAAAGACAATGCCGTGCGGGGTCAGGACTTTGATAAGGCTGGCGAACTGCGCGACCGTGAAATGGAGATTAAGTCTGAAATTCGAGCGATCGCTCAGAACAAAAAGACTGAAGACGAGGAGAAAACCAAGGACAACTCCCCCGAAGTTACCGAAGAGGACATCGCCAGCATCGTGGCTTCTTGGACTGGCGTTCCCGTTCAAAAGCTCACCGAAAGCGAAACCGAAAAGCTGCTGCACATGGAAGATGTGCTCCACCAGCGCCTCATCGGTCAGGACGAAGCGGTTAAGGCCATCTCCCGTGCGATTCGTCGCGCTCGCGTTGGCCTCAAAAATCCCAACCGGCCGATTGCAAGCTTCGTATTCTCCGGTCCTACTGGTGTCGGTAAAACCGAACTCGCCAAGTCATTAGCGGCTTACTTCTTCGGCGCAGAAGAGGCGATGATTCGCCTAGACATGTCTGAGTTTATGGAGCGTCATACGGTCTCTAAGCTGATCGGCTCACCACCAGGCTACGTCGGCTATAGCGAAGGCGGCCAGCTGACTGAAGCAGTTCGCCGTCGGCCTTACACCGTCGTGCTATTTGACGAGATTGAAAAGGCACACCCTGATGTGTTCAACATGTTGCTGCAAATCTTGGAAGACGGTCGATTGACTGACGCCAAGGGCCGCACCGTGGACTTCAAAAACACTCTCCTCATCTTGACCTCGAACATTGGTTCTAAGGTGATTGAAAAAGGTGGCGGTGGCCTCGGCTTTGAACTCGAAGCCGATCAGGCAGAGTCTCAGTACAACCGAATTCGATCCCTGGTAAACGAAGAACTCAAGCAGTACTTCCGCCCAGAGTTCTTGAACCGTTTGGATGAGATTATTGTCTTCCGTCAGCTCACGAAAGACGAAGTCAAAGATATCTCTGTCATCTTGCTCAAAGAGGTGTTCAAACGACTTGAGGAGCAAGGGATTACCCTAGCAGTGACGGACAAGTTCAAAGACCGGCTCGTGGAAGAGGGGTATAACCCCAGCTATGGAGCCAGACCTCTGCGTCGTGCGATTATGCGCCTACTCGAAGACAGCTTGGCAGAAGAAATTCTGACAGGCCGAATCAAAGACGGCAGCACGGCAACCGTTGACGTCTCAGAAGATGGCAAAATTGTCGTCAATTCGTCTCAAACCGAAGAGAAACGAGAGCTAGCAGCAGCGGCTGATTAAGTTTCTAAGGCAACCAAATCTTCTGAACAACCAGTTTTCCTAAATGGCAAACTGTTTTTACAAAGACAAACACCTCGCCAGCTAGTCTCTAGCAGTCGGGGTGTTTTACTGTTTATGAGAATAGCTTGCTCCGCGCCGCACCTCTTTATAGAGTGCGCATCTGGCGGTCATCCCACGGACTATGACAAAAGTTTTGTAAACAGACGTAAAGCTGTCTTGCTTTGGTTAGCAATAAAAATCAATAATTAAGTAAAGGTATGTGGGTCGGCAAAGAAGCATCGCTAAACGACCTACTCAGAACTGTTAGGAACATAAACTGGTGAAGTTGCCATGATTGGTGGAATATTCGAGACAATTGGTCAAACCCTCGGCGTTGGCAAAAAGAAGTACTTTTTAGAACTCGATGATGCCGCTGAAAATAGCGTCAAAGCCCTTAAAAAGCCGGTGTCCAAGCCTGTGGAGACCGCCAAGAAAGCTTCAGCAGATGTCGCTAAAAAAGTGACAGAGGTTGCTGAGGCCGCCGCTGACAAAACCCAGGCAGTCGCAAAAGAGACAAAAGCCGCTGCTAAGTCAGGTAAAAAGAAAGCTGCCAAAAAAGTAGAAAAAGCCGGCAAAGCAGCCAAAAAATCTGCTGAGAAGAAGGCTGCTCCCGCAAAAGGGAAGAAAGCAGTTGCAGAAAAAGGTGAGAAAGTAACCGCCGCACCTGAAGAGGTAGCTAAGCCCGCAGCACCTGCAGCGCCGGACCCTGAGGAGCTGATTGTGGCTGCGATCGCAGCAGGCGGACGTAAGACCGATGCCTCCGGAAATGTGGTGGCAGGCGCAACTAACTTTGCCACCGACTACCTCATCACTCAAAGCAGCAGCCGTCGTCGCCCGGGTCCTAGTCTAGGCAAGTTCAAGGGCATGGCCAAAGATGTAAACCCCAGACTCAAAGGCTAAACTCAACTGCGAATATCTTCACAGTGAAACAAATCGCTAACACTTTTTAGCTTCAA
The DNA here is from genome assembly GCA_038529685.1 of Cyanobacteria bacterium J06598_1. Taxonomy (GTDB): domain Bacteria; phylum Cyanobacteriota; class Cyanobacteriia; order Phormidesmidales; family Phormidesmidaceae; genus Phormidesmis. Next base: position 3,648 of record JBCBDN010000351.1, read on the forward strand.
AGGAATACCCCCAGCTGTTAAAACAGCTGGGGGTATTCTTCTATCCTCGGACTATTCGTGCATTATGCAGGAGCGCTACCGGCCCGCGTAGGCCGTCATTGGCTCCTTAATAAAGCGAATATACAAG
>JBCBDN010000352.1:0-3770 GCA_038529685.1 Cyanobacteria bacterium J06598_1
GCAGCTGGGTATCGCACCTGCCGAGCGATATCAGCTATACCCATGTAGAAGGTCATGGCCTCAATGGCGAGGAACTCGCTCGCAACAAGCAGCTCAACCACTACTTCGTACAAAACCTCAACCAAAATCAAACGCTCCCGCTTGAAGACAACAGCTTCGATGCGGTCATCAACACTGTTTCTGTGCAGTACGTTCAGTACCCCGAAGCGGTGTTCGCAGAGGTTTATCGAGTGCTAAAACCCGGTGGAATTGCGATTTTCAGCTTTTCCAATCGGATGTTCTATCAAAAGGCGATTGCCCTCTGGCGCGATGGCAGTGAAGCGAGCCGTGTGGAGCTAGTCAAACGCTACTTCGACAATATTCCTGGCTTTGGCAATATCGAAGCTGTCATTAACAAGTCAGAAGCGCCTGCCATTTTGCAGATGATGGGCATGGGCGGCGGCGACCCGTTTTACGCCGTAATTGCAGAAAAGATGATGCCGCTAGCACAGTCTTAGAAGAGAGCCTTAACGTCACTCGAATAAGGTGATCGCATTACTCGGACACAATCAACGACTCCATTGCCGTCTGTAAGTCTGCAGTTAGGGTGGCGATCGCACCTCGTCGCTTTTTCTTATAGCTCTCCAGCCGACTGTCCACCCGAATCGGCTCGCCCACCGTCACAATGGCTCGCTGCTTACCCAGCTGCGGGTACTTCACCGTTTCGCCCTTAATTTTATCCACCATATTGCGTAGCAGCAGCGTAGTTTCAGCAAACCGATCTGCGCTGGGCTGTTCCTTCACGTAGCGGCCCGTCACCGCCACAAAGCTCTCCACTAAGCGCATATGCCACATCCGCAAATTTGCCTCCTCAGCCACTCGGTTCGCCAATCCTAATTCCACCGAAGAGAGACCCGCTGTCTCTTCTCGAAAAATACGATCCCAGCCTGCTTGCTCCAGCTTGCGGCAGCGATCGATGACTGAGCCCTTAGGCCGCAGTCCAAAATATTGCTCTGCGACTTGCAAAGATTCGTTCATCAAAAACTGTAGCCGCGCCGCCAGTCGCTCGTTTTCAGCCAGCGACTCCTCGCCTTCACCAAAAGACACCCCATAAAATTCTTGGTAATAGCCTTCCATCAGCGTCAGCAAATGCGCCGCCAAACGATAGAGCCTGCCATATAGGTCCAAATCATCTCGTGCCAAATCATCAGGACTACCGAGCCCGGTATCTATCTCCAGCTGACCAATCAGCTGACTCAAAGGATCCCAAGGCTCATTTACGTACCGATACTGGATCCCAATCGGCAGTATTACCACCGACTCATCTCTGTCTTGGCTTTTCAAATCATCCGCGCACCAAAACGCCAGCTGCGCGATTCCCGGCTCTAGCGGACTCACGATTTCGTTATGCCCATTGGTACCGCCTTCTGGCGCAGCGGCCAAAGGAAAGCGCCCCTCCGTGAGTAGATGGCGGGCTGTTTTCAGGGCGAGTAAGTCCAGCTTGCCGCGCTGAATAGGCACGCCGCCTAAGCGCGCAAATAACCAGCCTAGCCAGCGCCCGCCCCACAGCGGAATACCCCGGTCGTAGATAAAGTGAGAATGCGTTGGGCCCAACGGCATCCCCAGTTCTAACGCCGTCTGTGGGACCGCGCGCCACAACAAATGGCACAGCATGTAAGGGTCTGTGATGCTTGGATGGCGAAACGCCAGCAGCAGGCGGGTTTTGCCGGTTTCAAATTCGCGGTACAGCTTCGTGAGCGTTTCAACATTGTGGGTGTCTACGTCTGCCACATCCGTTTTTGCAGCGATCCAGGCAGGCATCAGTGGCCGCATCACTCGCCGCAGCCAAGGACTGTAGCTCGGCGGAATAAAGGTAAGCGCAGGCTGAGCGCGGTTAGTAGCAAAAGGCATGCAGTGACGAAGCTTAAAGCAGCAAAGAAGAAGAGAACCGTGTCTTTTATATCAGGTTTCCCTGTTATAACCTGCGATCGCTAAAAAGAAGACCCACCGACTCAATTACACCCGCTGATACTGCATCCCCGGCAGCTGCACTACCAGGCCCGAAATTTCTAGCTGCACCAGTGCACCCAACACCGCTCCCGTATCAACCTGCGCAGCTTGAACGATACGGTCCAACACAACAGGCTCCACCGAAACAGCGTTCAATACTTGGTTCAACAGCGGTGTGAGATTAGGAATAGGAGACACTGGAGCAGCAGCGGATGCAGGCGCTCTACTCGACGATTGTTTACGGGTTGCCTGCTCAGTGGACTGCTCAGTGAGCTGCTTAGTGGACTGCTCACTAGTTGATTGATGACCAGACCGATCAACCAGCTGCGCTTTCAAACGTTCTTCAGCCGCTTCGCCGATGTCTACGGTAGGCAACTTTACCAGCGCATCTACCAGTGCCTGCTCACCCAAAATCATCTGCGCCCCCTGCTCAATCACCCGCAAGCAGCCTGCTCCCTGCACATTATCCAGAGAGCAGGGCAGCGCATATACTTCACGGCAATAGTCATTCGCTAGCCGCGCGGTAATCAGCGCCCCCGAACGAGCCGGTGCTTCCGTCACCAAAATCGCCCGGCTCAGCCCAGCAATAATCCGATTACGCTGCGGAAAATGAGTTCTATCGGGCCCAGTTCCATCCGGATATTCGCTCACCACCAACCCAGTGTCTGCCACCTGCTGATAGAGCCGCTGATTTCTCGCTGGATACACTACATCAACGCCGGTGCCCACCACTGCCACCGTTTTACCGTTCTGATTCAAGCAGCTTGTATGGGCCTCCGTATCAATGCCAGCAGCCAGCCCTGAAATAATCATCGCGCCTTGTGCTGTTAGGCTTCGGCTCAACCGTTGGGTCCAGCGTTTCCCGTATGACGACGGGCGGCGAGTCCCCACGATACCGACCGTTAAGAGGTTGGGATCGTTCAACCTGAGGCTGCCACGGTAGTAAAGAACCGGCGGTGGGTCGTTGATTGCGAAAAGCAATGCTGGATAGTCGGCATCAGCAGGCGTCCAGAAAGATAGATTTTCTTCCTCATGCTTAGCCAAAATGGCGTCAGGGTCTAAGCGAGGTCTCTGGCTAGCTATCTTCTCGGCAATGAGGAGACCAATACCGTCTACGGTGAGCAAATCGCCTGCGGAAGATTTCCAAGCGATTTTCAAAGAGCCAAACTGCTCCCACAGCCGCTTGATCGTCACGGGCCCTACATCTTTAATGCGTGACCACGCTAGCCAATACGCTCGTTCTGATGCCACGATTGCTATCCATCAACTACTCTCTACCTGTTCAGAGTGCCCATCAGAACGTCCATTGAGCGAGAGTTTAACGGTACTATTTGAATCGACAACACGCCGTTAGGAACCCGCTATGAGCAGCCCAACTAATCAGCTGAAAGCCTTGATTTTCGATGTGGATGGCACCTTGGCCGAAACAGAACGCGACGGTCATCGACCGGCTTTTAATCAGGCTTTTTTGGATGCAGGGCTCGATTGGAACTGGTCAGAAGAGGTTTACGGCCAGCTGCTGGAAGTCTCAGGGGGTAAGGAGCGCATTCGTGCTTTTGTGCAACAGTCCAAGCCGAACTTTGTGCTGCCGGAGGGGTTTGAAGATCTCACGGCTTTTATCAAGCATCTACACGCCGGCAAAACTCAGTATTACAAGCAGTATGCTCAAGAGGGCAAAATTCCGCTGCGACCTGGGGTAGAGAGGCTATTAAATGAAGCTAGGGAAAAGGGGGTTAGGCTTGCGATCGCCACCACAACCACACCCGCCAACGTCCAAGCCC
>JBCBDN010000353.1:0-3704 GCA_038529685.1 Cyanobacteria bacterium J06598_1
GTCCGTGTGGCCCCAAAACGCTTCGGATTCCTAGGCCCGTACGAAATTCGAGGTGCTACAGAATGGCGTAAAAGTGACCGACCGGGCCCTGTCCTTTTCCAATCGATAAGGAATGCTTGAGGGCTTGGGTGACGTAGTCTTTAGCAGCGGTTACAGCGGCAAAAGGGGCTAGATCTTTAGCGAGGTTGGCGGTGATCGCACTCGAAAGCGTGCAGCCCGTTCCGTGGGTATTGGTTGTGTCTACCTGTTCAGTTTTGAGCACCGTGCACGTTCCCTTCTCGCACCATACGTCTACCCCTTTGAGCTCGCCCGTAAAGCCACCGCCTTTGACGATTACTGCCTGTGGCCCGAGCGCCTGAATTTTGCGGGCGGCAGCTTCCATGTCGGCCAAGCTCTCGATTTCTATGCTTGCGAGGATCTGTGCTTCGTAGCGATTGGGCGTGAGTACGGTGGCGAGGGGGAGCAGCTGGGACTTTAGGGAGGCGATCGCGCCCTCATCAATTAACTTTGCACCTGTTCGCGACACCATTACCGGATCAATCACAAGCTGAGCAATTGGATGTTTGGTGAGGTAGCTTGCCACTGCTTCAATAATAGGTTGGTTAAGCAGCATGCCAGTTTTAGCCGCCTGCACACCAATATCGCTAACCACCGCTTCAATTTGAGCGATCACAGCATCAGGCGCCAAAGCATCTACTCGTGTAACGCCAGCCGTGTTTTGGGCTGTGACGCAAGTAAGTGCGCTGGTGCCATGAACCCGATGAAACGAAAAAGTGCGTAGGTCGGCTTGAATGCCTGCGCCGCCGCCGCTATCAGAACCGGCAATAGTGAGCGCAGTCGGAGGAGTGAAAGAAGTCATAGAGATGAAAGGCAGAAAGAAGAAAGACGTTTTTAGAGAATGAGCCTTCGACTCCGCTCAGGCTACGGCTGGGCGTCAACATTTTTTTGGGGCGCTGACAACAAATTTGTCAGCGCCCCAAAAAAATTAATAACCTACTCGTAATCCCGGTGGCTGAGCGGAGCCGAAGCCAGTGCAGATCTACCGGTTACGCCGCCGCTGTAAAAACTCAGGAATATCGAGATTAGGTGAAATAACCGGCTGATTAGTCGCATCTTCAGCCACGACCTCTTCAGCCGGTTCGGCTGTACCCGTAGCATCAAAGACGCCTGTACCAGGTGCTCTCGTCATGGGCGTTACCTTGCTGACGCCCGTAATAGAAGGGATGCTCTTACTCTCTAAACTGAAGCCCGTCGCAATGACCGTAATCCGAATCTCTCCTTGGAGACGGTCGTCAATCACCGCACCAAAGATGATGTTCGCATTAGGATCAACGGCTTCGTAGATAATCTCAGCGGCCTGATTGACCTCATGCAGCGTGAGGTCGCTACCGCCAGTGATGTTGAAGACAACACCGCCTGCACCGTCGATAGACGTTTCCAGCAGCGGGGAAGAGGTCGCTGCGATCGCAGCCTCTCTCGCTCTAGACTTGCCTGAACCCACACCAATCCCCATCAGTGCCGAGCCCGCATCGGCCATCACGGCTCTGACGTCTGCAAAGTCAACGTTCACCAAGCCAGAAATAGTAATGATGTCTGAAATGCCTTGTACACCCTGTCTGAGAATATCGTCAGCGACCCGGAAAGCTTCTTGGACCGGGGTCTGCTCAGAAATAACAGAGAGCAGCTTGTCGTTTGGAATAATGATGAGTGTATCGACGCTTGCCTGCAAGGCTGCAATGCCGCTATCTGCTTGAGCGGTTCGTCGTCGGCCCTCAAAAGTGAAAGGGCGAGTGATCACCCCTACTGTTAGCGCGCCTGCTTCTTTGGCGCATTCGGCCACAATAGGTGCTGCGCCCGTACCTGTACCGCCGCCCATACCAGCGGTAATAAAGACAAGGTCTGATCCTTCTAATGCCTGAAAAATTTCATCACGAGATTCTTCCGCTGCTTTTTGCCCAATGGATGGGTTACCGCCTGCCCCCAACCCTCGGGTGAGCTTTTGACCCAGCTGCATGGTGTTGGTCGTGCTCGAGTATGTCAGCGCTTGAGCATCGGTATTGACCGTCCAGAACTCAATGCCAGCTAATCCACTGTCAATCATGCGGTTTACAGCATTACAGCCGCCGCCGCCAACCCCAATCACTTTAATTCTGGCAACGCTGCTCGGTATTATTTCGCCACTCATCTGCCTTTCCGCTGACAGCGTACTGCCATTACTAGCTGCAAGAGTTGATTGTACACCTGACCCATCGTTCGCATGTGAGTTTGTTGAAGGGGATGCGTTGTTCATAGGGTGAGCTGATGTTTTTGGTATGTATGTATAAGTAGATAATCAGCAAAATGGATTAACGCGCTCACTCAGACGGCGAAGCTGGTAAATCTCACTCACTAAACTCTCGTGGAAAACTATTAAAGTCAGAAGATAATAGCAGGACTTAGGCGATTCTATCAATCTGTCAAAAGACAACCCGTCTGAGCAAAAAACTTCTGAACTTTAACAAGGGTATGGATTGAGTCAACTATAGGGGAACTTGCTAAAAAAGCCAAACTCTGCCGTTATGCGATGCAATCCCCTACGGCGGACTAGATAAGGGGTCGCTAGTTGCCTGCAATATTTCGATCAGGGGCGCTTTTGGATCTTGCAGGTTAATGAAAGCGACTTGTTTGGGGTTGACCTTGTCTTCGAGTTGCCGAAGCTGGTCTAGTGCTAAGAGCTGCTCTGAAAAGTGCTTGCTGTAGGGGCCTAGGTGCACAGCGCCTAGTTCACTTTGTAGCACTAGGTTGTCTGAGCGTCGCCAGTCGATGGCAGTGATGGAGACTGGGCTGCGGGCGATTTCTTTATAGATGGTTTGCCAAGCGGTAATGTCGCTGGCGCGCATGCCGGTGATCTGTAAGGGAGGATTGGCGATCGCACCTAGCTCGGCAAAGCTATTGCGCGGCATCCAGTAGCCTTCAGCATCAATTAATCCAGGCTCTTGGAAGGGTTCGGGTTTGTCGGGGATAGTCTGTAGGGGGCGCTCTGTGTTTGGGAGTGCGATCGCTACCGGATTTTTCTCCGTAATCTGCACCTGTAGTTTGGGCGGGATGAGCTTTCGGCGCACTACCGCATCTTCTATAGAGGCATGCGCCGTTAAACTGTTTGCCAAAACCTCAGGCTTGATACTGAGCAAAGACTGTGGATAAGGTACAGGCACAAGCGCTTGGACGTTTTCTTCAGATAGCAGCCGCTGGTTGTTCACCTCTATTTGCTGGGCACTACGGATTAGCCAAATCGGTGAAGTGGCAATCTTCACAGTGCCAAAAGCCAATGCACTCATCGCCAGAGTGCGCCAAGCCATCTTATAAAACTTGATTTTTCGTTTAGCCTTCAGCTGTTGCCTTCTGTGGGCCAAATCCTGTGTGTTAGGAGCTGAAGTGTGAGGTAAAAGCATAATCAAATCGGCGCATACATAATGAAACAGGCGCACATAACAAAAAGACAACAGCAAAAAGGCAACAGTGAGACCCAGTCGTTCAGCAGCCTACCCACAGACGCTTGAAAACAATCAAGGTGCTCTAAAAATACTGAGTGAAAAAGCTGTTTAACAGAAACTGGCTAGACAATTTTACAAGTGCCATGTCTTGCAGATGAACTCATACCACCGCTGAGTCAGCTCGCCTTCAGTAAAAGGAATGCTGAGATGCTGATCATCTTTTTTTAGCGT
>JBCBDN010000354.1:0-3685 GCA_038529685.1 Cyanobacteria bacterium J06598_1
CTGTTGATTGACCCGCTCATTTTAATCACGCTGACGGTTGCGGCTTATCTGCTGCTAAGAGAACAGCTCAGCGTGATTAAAATGAGCGGGTCAATCAACAGTTCAGGCAGCAGCCCTTTAGTCACGTGATGCAGCCCTCGCATAACACCACGACGAATGTTCCGCAAAGAAATCGCGGGCATCAGCGCCATCGCCAAGCAAAATCCTAGGAAAAGCTCTGAATAAGCGCCCTTATCAATAACCCAAGCCACCCCCATAGCCAGCAGCGCAATGCCCACAGACGCCGCCAGCACGCTGCGATTAGACCAAGTCAAAATTCCTCGGAGCAATGACCACTGTTCTTTAGCTTGGTAGACAGCCACTTCACGAACAATAAAATTACCAAACCCCAGCGTGGCTGGAATGCTCAGTAAGTACGCCCACACGACTGCGTAGGAATACGTACCAAACCCTGAGGTGCCCAGTACCCGGGCAAGCAAAATACTGGTCAAAAACGTCAGCCCTGTATAGACCAACCTCAAACCGAACGCGCCAGCAATGCCTTTAATGAGCTTGGCTTTCAGGCTACTGGCAGTAGATGCAGGGGTCATAGCTTATACACGAAACGGGAAATCAGCCGTTTCGAACTCGTCATCGTCATCCCGTGCGGTGTTCACCCACAGTAGCAATAGGCCAGTAATCACCAAAAAAGAGCTGGCGAGTGCGCCCACAATCGCAGTTGAAGGACTTGGAGAAATGTACTTGTCTTCTTCAGCAAGTGTGGGCTCTGTCGCTAGCTGAATGGGCGGGTAAATGGCATAAATATCATTTTCGTTCAAATTGAGCTTTGCGACAGACGACGCAAACAGCGCTTCTGAGGTCTGTAAATCGCGCTTTAGCCGGTCAACTTTCACTTTCTCTTGAGATAATCGACGCAAGCGCTCCTCCAGAACCGCCATTTGATTAGCCAGTTCTTGAGTTTGCGACTGCAAGCCGACCTGATTGGCCCGATTGGTGACCGCATCTTGAAACAGGGCACCCCGTGAAGCTTCCACTCTGGGGTCCAGGCCAATGGGCGCTAGCTGAGTCAATACCGCTTGATCAACAGGGCGTCCCAGCAAGAAGGATCCTCGGCTTTCAACGGCTGCGGCAAGGCCATCTAGCTCTGCTCGCTTAGAGACAACCTGAGGGTGCCTATCACCTAACTGAGCAGAAATATCAGCATAGGCTGCTGCTACATTTCCATACGCCTCAAACTGACTTTGATAAACCGGATCGCTCTGCAAGCGATAGGCATCGGCGGCCCCAGCAGACGATTCATTAATGTCATTGGCTAGCTGCTGGACACGGCTACCCAACCCTTTTTCTTGAGCGAGGGATTGGGCATACTCCCGGCGTAGCTGCTCAATGCCCACAGCCAAATCTTCAATTTGCGAATCAGAACTCAACCCCGAAGTCGCCTGATAGTTAGAAAGTTCAGCCTGGGCCACTTCCACCTGCTCTCTGGCGGTCTCTAAACTCTCCCGAGTGTCTCGTTCACGGCGCACCAGCTCAGCTTTTCTGAGCTGAGCTACTCGGCGATCGAGCACAACGTGGAGCGCCCTTGCCTTTTTCTGAGCCATCTCGGGTGTATCGCCGACAACGACGAACTCAATCAAAGAGCTCTGGGAGTTTGTGGTAATTTCCAGCTCACCAAAGTCTTCAATGGGAATACCCACCTGACTGGCGGCCTCTTTCATCAGGTCTGGACTTTGGATCAAGTAAACATAGTCTGAGCGCGGATCTTCCGTGGTCAGTTTCTTTGAAGCGGTTGCTGAGGCCGAGGATTTCCAGCCGTCTGGCAAGGAGACATCAACCTCCCGGCCCGTGCTGAGCACTTTAATGCCCCACTCACTTTTGTACGTCTTAGGTGACAGGCTCAGGTAGGCGATCGCAAGTCCCCAAATCAAAGTATTAGCAAGCAAGCCAACGCCTAAGTAGCCTAGCTTAGAGGCTCTAGACGGCTCATTGCGCCTGGCGAGCAACGAGCGACTGGGGGGCAGCTGAGGAAGAGAGGAATCAGACATGGGGATAGGTCTTATGAGCGTTTGTGGGACACGGGAAGAACTAAAAGAAGCACCTAAAACAATCTGGGAAAGCAGCCAGCGGCTTGGCAGCGGTGAGACGGCAGGACCATCGAACGATCCTTAAGCAAACAAATTAATCAAACAAATTAATCAACAAATTCAGCGGATTTAGGAAGTTAGTCACCGTCCCTAAAACGCCGCGAACGTTGGCATTGCGCGAATCGTAACAGGCGATCGCATCTTCGGGCATCAAAAACGGATTGGACTCAGCAGACTTGGTCGTTGAACTCACCAAATCCGTAACGCTGTACTCCGAGGTGGTTAGTCCACCGGTTTCCGTATCGGTTTGAATTAATACAGCCCGGCGATTGGCATTGGTAGAGGCCGTCCCGCCAACACACTGCGCGGCCACTAACGCTTGAGCCAAATTCGTACCGTATTTAAAGCTTGCCGAATTAATACCGCCATTGCTCTCTACGTTGTTGTTACTCCCCTCTGTCACATTAGAGACATAGAGCTCAACGCTATCAGGCGTAATTTGAGAAGGGCGAACCAGGCCCTCTTGAAACCGACCTGCATCAGGAATAATCACCTGGTCGCCAGAGACCAAGGGGAAGTCCGTCACAGCAGACCCCGAAAAAATACCGGAAAGATCAACGACCGTTGATTCTGTTCCCCGCAAAACCTGAACTTGGGTGATATCGGCCGTAGGCTTGACCCCGCCAATGGCCTTGAGCGCAGCGGTTAAATACCGCTCCAAAGGGTAGTCTCCGGGAAGCGCAACATCATCTTCTCTAACGGCGACTTCGGAGGCTTCACTAGAGAGCAACACCCGCCCAGGCTCAAACACCTGCCCCGTAATCGCCACTTGAATCGGGGAGAAGTTCAGCACCTGAACGCTCACGTTTAAAAGCTCTGGCCGGAAAAAGCCCTGCTCTAGCAAAACATTGCTCAGCGTTGCTTCTACCTGGGGCGGCGTCAAGCCGAGAACAGGTAGCGGCTGAAGCAGCGGAACTTCCAGACTGCCGTTGAAGTTAACAACGTACTCACCGCTGAACTCTTCGCCACCAACGCCTGGAATCTGAATTTTGACGCGATCACCTGGAGAGAGCGGCAAACTCTGGCGATCGATAGTCGGCAGCACGCCATTTCGCTGAACCGTCGGTGTAACCAAACCCTGGCTCACAGCATCTAACGGCAAATCATCAGGCAGCTCACCACCATCAGCAGCCGGCAGAAGCCGAGGAAGCGTATCTGCCTGCGCGGCAGCCTCAAGCGCTGCAAAAGACGCATCCACCGACAGCCAAAAAGCGGGCATGGCGACGAGCGCCAAAATCATCTTAAAAAAAGACATGAGAGCCTGTATTCCTCCACCCGCCAGAACCTGGCGGCGATATACATTTATCAAAAGGGCCTTGACCTTGACAGACACTAAGCTGGCCTACCAAGTCAGCCCACAACAGTTGACTGGCTGTTGATTAAGTTGACCAGCAGCTAACTGGCAAAACCAGTATCAAAAACTACTTACTTAAGTCAGTATTTATACCCTAAGTACAGGTGAGTCGATTGTAGGATGGCAATCGTTGAAATCAGCAAGAACACAGGGCGCATCACGAAGCTTTCATCAAGCTTTTATGAAA
>JBCBDN010000355.1:0-3680 GCA_038529685.1 Cyanobacteria bacterium J06598_1
GGACGCTGTAAACGCAATTGCTTCCAACGCTAGCTGCATCGTTTCTGACGCAGTTTCCGGCATGATTTGTGAGAACACTGGCTTGATTCAAGCTGGTGGTAACTGCTACCCAACTCGTCGCATGGCTGCTTGCCTCCGCGACGGTGAAATCGTTCTACGTTACGTTTCCTACGCTTTGCTCGCAGGCGACGCTTCCGTACTTGACGATCGTTGCTTGAACGGTCTCAAAGAAACTTACGCTGCACTTGGCGTCCCCGCTGGTTCTTCTGCACGTGCAGTTAACATCATGAAAGCGTCCAGCTGTGCTCACATTGCGGGTACTAACAGCGAAGCTGCTGGTGGCGCTCGCTACAACAAGAACGATGCTGCTCAAGGCGACTGCTCTGCGCTAGTCTCCGAAGCTGCTGGTTACTTTGATCGCGTTGTGTCTGCTCTTAGCTAGTCTTTGGGAGCTTTGGCTCCTAACTTTCTAATGGGTTTTCCCAATCGACTTATTTAGTTGAACGATCAAACATCATCATTTTGGAGAATTAAATCATGAAATCAGTTGTTACCTCTGCAATCGCTTCGGCTGATGCAGCTGGCCGTTTCCCTGGAGCTGCTGACCTTCAGGCTGTTCAAGGTGGATTGCAGCGTGCTGCCGCTCGCCTCGAAGCTGCTGAAAAGCTCAACGCTGGTATCGACCAGGTTGCTCAAGAAGCATACGATGCTTGCTTCAAGAAGTATCCTTACCTCACTAGCGGCGAAGAAGCTGGTTCAACTCAAGTTAAGAAGGACAAGTGCCTTCGCGACATCAAGCACTACCTCCGCCTCATCAACTACTCTTTGGTCGTTGGCGGCACAGGTCCTTTGGACGAGTGGGGCATTGCCGGTGCACGTGAAGTGTATCGCACACTCAACTTGCCTACTGCGCCTTACGTAGCGGCTATGCAGTACACTCGCGATCGCGCTTGCGCTCCTCGCGACATGTCTCCTCAAGCTTTGACTGAGTTCAAAGCGCTGTTGGACTATGTAATCAACTCCCTTTCCTAGGTCTTTGATAGATCTACGAAGCAGTTTCGGGCCCTTCTGTATAAGCTGGACCGAAGCTGAGTAAAAATTAAAGGCTCCTGATTTGATACTTTGTTTACAAAGGCTTCAAGCAGGAGTCTTTTTTACTGACCAGTTTTGCTGGCCAGCGCTGACCTAATTTTTTTTAGACCTCGATTTTTCACTATGGCTGCCGATTCCCTATTTGAACAGCTCAAGCATCCCAATCCCCACATGCGCCAGCGAGCGCTGTTAGAAATTGTGGAAACCCGAGATGATAAGACAATTCCTCGGCTGATGGCTGCGTTGGGGGAAGAGGATGTGGTGTATCGCCGGGCGTCGGTCAAAACCCTCGGTGCCATTGGCATGGACTCGGTCCCGGCGGTGGTGGCACAAATGCTCAGCCATGAAAATGACACGGTGCGCGCGAGCTGTACGAAAGCTATGGCCCAAATTGCGGTATGGCATCCTGATGAGCCTTTCCCCACAGAAGGGTTAGAAGGCTTGCGGAAGGCCATGGAAGATCCTTACCCTGTGGTGCAGATTGCGGCGGTGATGTCTTTGGGCGAAGTGGGCATGCCTGCGGTAGAGACGCTGCTGGATGCGCTGAAAACCACGGACAATGTGGCGATCGCACTCACCATTACCAATACCCTCGGCTCCATCGGTGACCCGCGCGCAGTAGATGTGTTGCGCGAGCTGATTGAGGATGAGTCTGTTGATAGCTATGTGAGGGAAACGGCTGAGAGTGCGTTGCCACGGCTGGAGCAGATTATGACGAACCGGGCCGCGAAGGGGAGCGATCGCGATAGTTGATGCAGCCGAACTTCTAATGAAATTACCCAATTAGGTGCGAGCGCTCGCTCAATTCTCTGGTTTCAGAAGCTTTAAGTTTGGGATTTGTTGAAAATCTTTAATGTTATGCGTGACCAGAGGCAGATTGTACCTCAGTGCTGTTGCGGCAATCCAAGCATCTTGAGGTGAAATGACAAGCCCTATTGCTCGGTGCTCAGACCGAACTTTTGCCCATTCACGGCAGAGTGGTTCATCGATAGGGATTGTTGTGTAAATGAGAAGGTATTGTTCTAGCTGATCAATTCTGCGATCACCCCATTTCTGTTGAAAAGCCCATTGGAATAGCTCTGCAACCGTCATAAACGAAACTGATAACTGATAGCCGTCTAAAACTTGTAGATAGGGTTTGGCAAAATCACTGCCTTTGAATACAAAAGAAGCAACATCAGTATCAATCAGAAGAAGATTCATTATTATCTGACCTTGTTATTTCCTTGCGTTGCTGCCTTAGAAAATGTAGAAAATCTTCATCAGATTCATCTTCGGGCCAAAAGTTGGCCTGGAGATGAGTTTCTTTAGAGAAGGCAACGGGATTTTGACGCGAGACAATTTCTTCAATGGTTTCGCCTTGCCAAAACTGGGCGCTAAGCGCGTTTAATGGTCTTGACTGATTTAGGTTCGCATTCTCTTGAGCCAGAAGCTGAAGAAGCTGGCCACGTTCTGTCGGTGATAGTGGTTGAATGGCGGCGATCGCATTTTCTAATTGTGGCGTCATCTAAAACCCTCCGCTTTAGGTTGCTTCGTAAACCTACCTCGTAACCCATTTTAGCTTTAGTATTCAAAAGCCTGTTTCTGGCAGTTTAATCCCAGCCATCGTCTTCCTCTTCCTGCTTCTTTTCGAGCTGGGAAATGGCTAATTTGAACACCGGTTGAATGGCTGGGTCGGTTTCTTGCTTTAAGGCTGCTTGAATGGGGGCGATCGCACTCCCATCCCCAATTTTCATCATCGCCATCGCCGCCGTCTTACGCACATCGCTATCGGCATCACTCAGCACCGATGCTAACTGAGGAATAACGGTGGCATCACTCAACTTCCCCAAGGCCGCTGCCGCCTCTGATCGCACCATCGCCGAATCATCTTTGAGTGCCCTCAAAATTGCAGTTAACGCCTGCTCATCACTTTCTTCCTGCACCAGGCTAGTGAGCGCACCGACGACCGCACTGCGCACTTCTTCTTTCTCGGCATTGAGCGATTCGTACAAATGCGTTTTGCCCGCTACCCCTACAAATGAAAGGCCCCAGGTGGCCAATCCCTTGGCGCTGTCTGGATAGTCCGATGAGCCAATAATGTCGATGAGTACCAGCGCGGCTTCTTCGCCCATTACGGCCAGTGCGCCGACAACAGAACCTTGTACCACCGTGTCCTCATCGTGAAGGAGTGAGTGCACCAGCGTCGGAATCGTTCTTCTATCGGCGATGAGGGTGATGGTTTTGGCGCAGGCCCGGCGCACGGCAGGATTTTCGTGGTTCGCGAGGCCCTCTATCAGGGCGGGTGTGGCCGGCTTGCCGACCTGATCTAAAATTTCGGCAAAGGCAAAGCGCTTCATGCCCCGCTTGTCATTAAAGCCTTCTACTAGCTGCACTAACAGCCACTCGTCAGTGGCATCAAACGTGCCCGCTGCCAGCTGCCGTTGGGTTTTGATAATCAGGGCGTCAGCGTCTGACTCAGAAAGGGCGGTAGGTTTAGAGGCAGTCGGGTTAGAGTCGGTGGATTGGCTCTTAGCGGGGCGGGTCATATCCAAAGCGGCGTAAGCATCTGCTTAAATTCTCTCAGATAGCGATCGCATTCGGGATCC
>JBCBDN010000356.1:0-3671 GCA_038529685.1 Cyanobacteria bacterium J06598_1
CTTCAAAAAGCCATCAAGATTCTCACAAGATCCTAAATAAAAAGACGAGATTTCGGTCAGATTTGAACTCTGAAATGTATGTGTAAATGAGCTTCAACAAAACTTGTTGAGCATTCCGTATAGGCGTATACAAAATCGATCAAACGCTATCCATACGATTATTAACGATCTAGGATAGCCGGATCCGAAACACTTAGGAAAGACGAATATGACTGGAAACGAGTCGCGTGCACAAGCAATTTACGAAATCACAAACAGAGAGCCCATCACGCCCAAAGCACCCGAAAGGCTAGAAGACCTGTGGGCAGCGAACGTCTTTGATCTCAATAAGATGAAGGCCAGTCTTCCTAAGGACGTTTTCAAGTCAGTCAAAAAGACCATTCAAACGGGCCAAAAGCTAGATCCTTCTGTGGCAAACACTGTCGCCAGCGCCATGCGCGACTGGGCCATCTCCAAAGGGGCAATGTACTACGCTCACGTGTTTTACCCGCTCACAGGCGCCACCGCTGAAAAGCACGATGGCTTTATTGAGCCTCAGGGCAACGGTGAAGTCATTTCAGAATTTGCTGGCAAGCTCCTGATTCAAGGTGAGCCCGACGGTTCTTCTTTTCCCAACGGCGGCATCCGCGACACCTTTGAAGCGAGAGGCTACACCGGTTGGGATGTCACCAGCCCCGCTTACATCCTAGAAACTGAGCAAGGCGCAACTCTCTGCATTCCGACGGTCTTTATCTCTTGGACCGGTGAAGCACTCGACAAAAAGACGCCGCTGCTGCGATCTATCTCTGTTGTAGATAAAGCCGCCAATCGCCTTTTGAAACTGCTAGGTAATGACGATGTAGCCCCTGTTAGCTCCAGCTGCGGTGCTGAGCAGGAGTACTTCCTAATCGATTCCAACTTTGCCAATGCTCGCCCTGACATTTTGCTTGCAGGCCGCACGCTATTTGGCAAGGCCCCCGCGAAAGGTCAGCAGTTCGATGACCACTACTTCGGTGCGATTCCAGCTCGGGTTCAAGCCTTCATGCACGACGTAGAAGAGAAGCTCTACAAGTTGGGCATTCCGGCAAAGACACGTCACAACGAAGTTGCCCCTGGCCAGTTTGAAATTGCGCCTGTGTATGAGTCTGCTAACGTCGCCAGCGACCACCAGCAGATGATCATGACCACACTGCGCGACACGGCTAAGTCCCACGGATTCATTTGCTTGCTACACGAAAAGCCCTTTGCGGGCATCAACGGTTCGGGTAAGCACGTCAACTGGTCAATTGGGAACTCCACTCAGGGCAACCTGCTGGATCCTGGCGATACGCCTGAGAACAACATGCAGTTCTTGGCCTTCTGCGGCGCGGTTATCCGAGGGGTGCACAAGTACGGCCCACTCATGCGTGCGGTGATTGCCAATGCTAGTAACGACCACCGCTTGGGTGCTAACGAAGCGCCCCCGGCGATTATGTCTGTGTACTTGGGCAGCCAGCTCGAAGATATTTTCAGCCAGATTCAAAAGGGCTCTCTTCAAGGATCTAGCCATAAGGGCGAGATGCATTTGGGCGTAGATACGTTGCCACCTTTGACTAAAGATGCGGGCGATCGCAACCGCACCTCCCCGTTTGCCTTCACTGGCAACCGCTTCGAGTTCCGCGCAGTGGGCTCTAGCCAATCTGTCTCAGGTCCTTTAATTGCCCTCAACACCATGATGGCTGATTCCTTGAACTGGATTGCCGGTGAGCTAGAAAGTAAGATCTCTGGCGGCGGCGACCTGGGTAACGCAGTACAGGCGGTGCTCAAAGACATCATGGACAAGCACGGCGCGGCTGTGTTCGGCGGTAACGGCTATTCTGAAGAGTGGCATAAGGAAGCAGTCGATCAGCGCGGCCTGTTGAATATTCCAACAACGGCAGATGCCCTGCCATACCTCAAGAGCGACAGCATCAAGCAGCTGTTTGAAAGCACAGGCGTTCTATCGCCCACTGAGCTTGAAAGCCGCTATGAGGTATATGCCGAGCAGTACGCGCTCTCGATTGATGTAGAGGCGAAGCTAGTGGTAGATATGGCGAAAACGCTGATTTATCCAGCGGTGATGCGTCATTTGAGTGAGAGTGCAGGCGCGATCGCTAACCTCAGAGACATCGAAATCGAAGTCGATAAAGCCCCCGTCCAAAAGGTAGCCGACTTGGCGAAGTCCCTGCTCGGCAGTGCCAGCAAGCTAGAAGAAGCGTGCAGCAAGCACGACTTTGGCTCCACCGAAGAACACATGCAGTTCTGCGCGGGCAACATTCGCGATCTGATGAACGAAGTTCGCACCGCTGCCGACACACTCGAAGGTGAGATTGCAGATGACCTATGGCCTTTGCCTACTTACGAAGAGATGCTCTTTATTAAGTAAGTCGATAAGTCTACGCTTTAGGTAAATGCTTCAAAAGCCGCCTCAATGGATTCATTGAGGCGGCTTTTTGCATCCAAGGACATATTTCCAGACGCGTATTTCCTGAATAAACCGACACATACTTCGTAACATTCTTTTACAATAGAGTTAATTACTCTCTGTAGAAATAAAGCTCAGCCTACCCATGCCAGATACGCTTACCCCCGACAAAATTACGCCGGATACGATTACTAAGTTTGCCTACGAAACCTTTCAACAAAGCAAGCAGGTTTTTGGCTTTGCCCACAAAACGCTGAGCACTCAGTTCCTCAACACGTTCTCCGAGACCAAGCGCGAAGAGCCCAACCCACCTGATCCTAAAATACTGGCGCTCCTCCAGAGCCGCATCAAAGACCTCCTCGCCGCCGACTGGGAAGACGCCGAGATGAACGTTTATCCTAGGCAAGCGCTCTTTGCCAACCGCTGGGATGACTTCTTTCGCTACTACCCTGAACTCTGGCTTGACCTACCCAAAATTTGGGACCGCGCTACCAACAAGCGCCACCAAGAATTTAGCGACGATATCGATACCTCTGGCTACCCTGCCTACTACGTTCAAAACTTTCATCACCAAACTGACGGCTACTTCAGCAAAATCTCTGCTGATATGTACGACCTTCAAGTAGAAGTGCTTTTCAATGGCACAGCAGCTCCCATGCGACGTCGTATTTTGGCGCCTCTAAAGCAGCACCTGATGTCGATGCCGGTAGATACAGCCAGCACGCCTCAGCCCAGAAAAATTCTCGATATCGCCTGTGGCACGGGCAACAGCTTGGAATGGATTAACCAATCTATGCCGCAAGCGTCTTTATACGGCGTAGATTTGTCTCCGGCATACATCCGCAAGGCCAATGAAAATCTGGCTGATATCCAAGGCACTATCCCAGCGCAGCTCATCCAAGCCAATGCTGAAGAGCTCCCTTTCGTTGATGAGTTCTTCGAGGCAACGACTAGCACCTTCCTCTTCCACGAGCTGCCCGCAGAGGCTCGCCAAAACGTCATTAATGAAGCCTTCCGCGTAACGAAGCCCGGTGGCATCTTTGTCATCTGCGATTCGGTACAGGCAATGGATTCTCCTGAGTTTGAACCGCTCATGGAAAACTTCCCTGCAATGTTCCACGAGCCTTATTACCGCAACTACATTGGTGATGACCTAGTTGCGCGGCTAGAAAGCACTGGCACCACCTTAGATTGGCGATCGCTCAAAGCCTTTTCACCCAGCTGTCCGTGGTTCCTGGCCGGTGGCTTG
>JBCBDN010000357.1:0-3652 GCA_038529685.1 Cyanobacteria bacterium J06598_1
GGTCATGGCAATTGTAAACAGCTATTTGTACGCGCCAGCAATCGGCGCACTGACCATGGAGAATGTGGTGAAGCCAGGACAGGGAAAAGAAACCGATCAAAAAGCAGTTGAGGCAGCGATCGCACCCGCTCAAACAGCACTCAGCGCCATCGAAGAACTTTTCACTGGAACGCCCTATCTTCTCGGCAGCGATCTTACCCTTGCTGACTTTTACCTCATTCCCATCTTTGTTTACATCTCCAAAACGCCTCAATTCGACACCATCACCGCTAGCACGCCAAAACTAAAAGTCTGGTGGAACAAGGTACAAACTTTAGACAGCGTAAAAGCGATCTGCGGCTAAATAACCCACTGCTCATTCTTTTTATCTACAAAAACAACAGATTATGACTAATCCAACCAATGTCCCCCACCTACTCAGTCACTACCAAATGGGCGTCCTGGCTCTAAAAAATCGCGTTGTCATGCCACCTATGACCCGTGGCCGCGCCGGAGAAAACAGAGTCCCCAATGCGCTGATGGCCGAATACTACGCCCAAAGAGCAGGTGCTGGCCTCATCATTTCAGAAGGGACCGCCCCTTCTAAGCAAGGCAACGGCTGGGTCAACGCCCCTGGCATCTACAACGAAGCACAAACAGAAGGCTGGAAGCAGGTTACAAAAGCTGTCCACAACAGCGGCGCACCTATCTTCGTACAGCTGTGGCACACCGGTAGAGCCTCTCACAGCAGCTTTCAAGAAAACAGTCAGCTGCCTGTAGCACCCTCTGCCATCAAAATTGAAGGCAGTGAAGCGCATACATCTAACGGAAAGCAGCCCTACGAAACCCCTAGAGCCCTAGAAACAGAAGAAATTTCAGGTGTGGTAGAAGACTACAGAAAAGCCGCTGAAAACGCTAGGGAAGCAGGCTTTGACGGCGTAGAGATTCATGGTGCCAACGGCTATTTAATCGCTGAGTTCTTACAGTCCAAAACCAACAAGCGCACCGACCAATACGGCGGCAGCCTAGAGAATCGCTATCGCTTTCTCAAAGAGATTGTGGACGCCGTTATGACTGTGTGGCCAGCTAACCGCATTGGTGTGAGGCTCTCTCCAAATGGAGCCTTCAACGATATGGGTTCGCCCGACTATAAAGAGACTTATACCTACATTGCGCAGCAGCTGAACGGCTATGGACTGGCGTATTTGCACGTCATGGATGGCTTAGGATTTGGCTTTCATGAGCTGGGTGAACCTATGACGCTGGCCGAGTTTAGGAAAGTGTTTGACGGGACGATTATTGGCAATTGTGGCTACGACCGGGCGGATGGAGAGAAGGCGATCGCCGAAGGCGATGCAGACCTGATTGCCTATGGCCGCCCCTACATTAGTACCCCTGACCTAGTTGCTCGCTTTGCCAATAATTGGGCACTCAACCCAGACGCACCGCAAGAGACTTGGTACACGCCTGGTCCTGAGGGCTATACAGACTATCCAACCCACGAGCAAATCAAGGCGTGATTGCACCGCCCAACAGTGAGCTACGCATGGAGGTGCGATCGCTCAGTCTAAGGCTAAATCAATCCCGGGAATCCGTTCATTTCAACATAACCGACAGCACTGTGGTCCCAATTCAATCCTCTTCGCCATCGGATTGAATGGTGTCAGACTCTTCTGGTGGGGGAGATTCACCGTCGTCTGCGGTTTCTTTGGGTTCTTCAGCTGGCGCTGCTGTCTCGGATTCTTCAGGTGTGTCTTCTGTGGGAGTGTCTTCTGTGGGAGTGTCTTCTGCGGGAGTGTCTTGCTTCGGAATGTCTTCTTCGGAAACTTCTTTGGGCTGATCCGCGAGTTGCCACGTGCCAATGTCCCAGGTGCTGGCGTCCCACGGGGTGGTATCTACGCCTGTAATGCGATCGCTTACGCCATTAGTCACCGCCCGTCTCACCAGCGGAATCACCGCCACATCTTCCATCAAAATAGTGTTGAGCCGTTGAAACAGCGCCGCTCGCTTCTCCGGATCGAGTTCTTTACTGGCCTCTTCCCAAACCTTGTCGTACTCCTCATTGCAGTAGCGGGCGTTGTTTGGCTTCTGCCAGCTGTTCTTTTTTGTGGCGATTTCATCGCATAGCCACCAGCTCATATAAATCGCCGGGTCAGGCGTATCGCTACCTGCGTTGTACTCCTGCATGTCTGCGTAAAAGTGGTTGATGCTACGGGTTTGCGCTGGGTCTGCCGAAAAGAAATCATCAACAATCACCCGGCGATTATCTACATCAATGCCGACTTCTTTTAGGTCTGCTTTTACCATTGCTTGGGTTTGCTGACGCACCGGATTGATCGGCGTTTGAAACACCATGCGCATTTCGACGCCGTCTTTGTCGCGAATGCCGTTGTTGTTGCTGTCTATCCACCCGGCTTCGTCAAGTAGCGCATTGGCTTTGTCAGGATCGTGGCGGTGAAAGAGATTTGGATTCACGTACTCTTTGGGGAAGGGCAAGAGCTGACTGGCTCTTTGTCCTGCGTTGCCGTAGATTTGGCTGGCGATCGCATTGCGATCAATTGCATGGTCTACCGCGCGTCTCACCTCCAGCTCACTCAAAAAAGGATGCGGATTCTCAACACTCGCTCGCTCCCCGTCTTTCGTGGGTTTATTCGGGTCTGTCGGATTGAGCATAATCCGCTCAACATAAGAACCAAAAGTGGCAACGACTCGTCCGGCACCGCCAGAGGCCAGCTCTACTCGGTCTTCGATGCTTAGCTGCAAATTGTGCACAAAGTCAGCATCGCCATCGCGCAGCACCCGTCGCGCGCCCACATAAGGCGTGACCCCGCCTTGCAGTTCCACAATATCGAACCCTGGCGATCCCTCTCGGAACTGCTCATTGGCGGAAAACGTCCAGATCCCATCGGTTTTGGTGATAAAGCGATAGGGCCCAGTGCCAATAGGGTCAAGATTGGCCGGTGCTTGGCGGGCAGTGGCCCCCGGAAACGGAGAGAAAATATGCTTCGGTAAAATCATGCCGTTTTGCCCGGTAAAAGGCAGGGCCCAAGAAGGATTGGCTTCTTTGAACGTGATTTTCACCGTAAGCGGATCGACCACCTCAACTTTTTTGATCGCCTCATAGTACTTTTCAGTCACCGCCGCCACCTGCTTGTTGCTCACAAACTCGTAGGTGAAGGCGACATCTTCAGCGGTGAAGGGCTGACCGTCTGACCAGCGAACCTCGGGCTTGAGCTTCCATGTAACTGAAAGTCCATCTTCTGACAGGCCACCATTTTCGGGCGTAGGAATCAGCTCTGCGAGCACGGGCACCATTTTGCCGTCAGCTTCGTAGGTGGCTAGCGGTTCGTATACGATGCGCGAGGCTTCAAAATCTTGGAAGCCGCTAGCCAAGTGAGGATTGAGCGTGGTAGGAATACGGCTGTACAGCAATCGCAGGACCGAGGCTTCGGGGCCGATGATTTCTGTTGGGTTCTCTGAGGCGTTTGGATTTTCGGGTGTAGGCTTGCAGGCCGGTAGCCCTGCCAAAGCGCCGAGCAATAAACCAACCAACAGAAAAGATCTCTTCACAACGATGCGCCGATAAAGCAATAACGTAAGCACAGCGCCCTTTTGCCAACGTCAGAATAGCCAGCAGCGCCGGATAACGAGTGGTGAACTGAGGGGCCTAGGC
>JBCBDN010000358.1:0-3644 GCA_038529685.1 Cyanobacteria bacterium J06598_1
GCCGCAACATCCGCAGGCGGTACTTCAATCTCAGGGTTAGGCAGCTTATCTAGAACGATTTCCCGCTGGCCTGGAATGTGGGTTTTCATATGAGTATGCTGCTGCTCATTGAGTTCTTTAAGCTGACGGTTAGCTGTGTCAAAGGCATCTCGAATAATCGCTTCCAAGGAAGACTTAGCCCCTTCAGCGGGATTCTTATCCACGACGATCTCACGGTTTTCAGGCACGGTAATATCTAGCCGCACTCGGCAGGGAGAACCGTGCTCAGGATGATCGTGGACCTTTTCGATAGAAACCCGGCAGCTACTGATCTGCGTGTAAAACTGCTCTAGCTTACTGATTTTTTGAGCAACCAGAGTCTCTAGAGCCTCTGTTTTTTGAATACCGCGATAGGAAATTTCGGGAGCAATTCTCATAAATTAAGTTGAGTCCTTGGATGTAACTTACAAACAAACGTATCGAGATACTGACTCAAAAACCTCTACCAGAAGGGACCATGTCGCCCTTTAAAGAGACTCTCTATAGGTAGATTTTTACAGATAGATTTGTACAGATAGATTTGTACAGATAGATTTCTACAGATAGATTTTTACAGATAGATTTCTACGCGCGCCATAGCAAAAAGGAGCGGGCCTTCTAAAGCCCGCTCCTTTTTATGATCAAGATTGAATCTAGCCGAAAGAGAAAATCAAGCGCAACAATCAGGCGCGATTTTCAGCATTGATCACATCCAAAATGTCCTGAGCGCCCTGATCTCGCAGGCGCTTGGCAAGCTCGGTGCCCATGCTCTCAGCATCAAGGGGTGAGCCTGTCACCGTATCGGTAATCAGCTGCTTACCATCAAGGCTCGCCACAATGCCCTTGAGCGTCAGCGTATCGCCTTCAATTACGGTATTCACACCAATCGGCACCTGGCAGCCACCTTCTAACCCACGCAAAAAGGCGCGCTCAGCGTAGCAGCGCTGGGCGGTGGGCTCGTGCTCTAGCACTTTGAGCAGGGCCAAAATATCGTCGTCACCGGCGCGGCACTCAATGCCTAAGGCACCTTGGCCCACCGCATGCAGTGAAATTTCAGGCGGAAGCAGCTGGTGAATGCGATCGCCCATATCCAACCGGTTCAAACCCGCCGCCGCCAAAATAATCGCATCGTACTCGCCCTCATCGAGCTTGCGCAGGCGCGTGTTCACATTGCCGCGAATATCTTTGAACTGGAAACCAGGAAAGTGGTGACGCAGCTGAGCCAACCGACGTAACGAAGAGGTACCAATCACCGCGCCGTCTGGCAAACCATCGAGCTGTTTACCCGCATGCTTTGCATTAAACACAACCGCATCTGCCGGGTCTTCCCGCTCAGTTACACAGCCCAACCGCAGGCCTTCTGGCAAGTTAGTCGGCAAATCTTTGAGTGAGTGCACTGCAAAGTCAATATCCCCGCTGAGCATGTCATCTTCGAGCTCTTGGGTGAACAGGCCCTTGTCACCAATTTTTGAAAGGGCCACATCCAGCACCTTGTCACCCTTGGTTTCCATCGTGCTGACTTCAAAGGTGATATCGGGAAAGGCTTTGCTTAGCTCAGCTTGAACCCAGTGAGTTTGAACCAGAGCGAGCTGGCTTTTGCGAGAACCGATACGAACCGTACGAGTGGCAACGTTAGAAGACATACTAAAGCAGGCGTTTGCTATGGTGACTAAACTGACAAATTAAAAGCTAAGTAGAAGCGCTTAAAGAACAGCGCAAGGCCTCCAGCCTACCGCAAGAAGAGTCCGCGTTGAAGCGTCCAAACCCCGCGCCCCAGCAAACATAAAGTTCTGCAAACAACTGTGTATTTTTCGTTACGCACGCTGCCAGCCCCTAGGCCTAAATCCTTCCCCAAAGGCCGTCTCAAAAAAGGCCTCTCTGGACTGGCCACATGCCTAGTCTTATGGGCCAGTCCTGTCGCCAATCCCTTCAGCCGTTCGGCGATCGCACAGCAAATCAGCCCTGAACTTCGCCAGCAGTTTTTAGCCGATCCGCGCACAGAGCCCCTGGACCCGATTTTGCCAGACCTAGCGCTGGATCGGCCCTACAGTCCGTTAGAACTCAGTGCGATCGCCACCCGCCTCACCCAGCTCAACCAAACTGCGCAGCAGCAGCTCGCCAACGGCAATCCAGACGCCGCCTTTGAACTCTGGCAGAGAGAAGTCCGCCTGCGCCGAGTCTTTGGCCCTGTCGAAGAATTAAACGCCATCAGCCGAGTGGCCACCCTCGCTTGGCAGCAACAGCGCCCCGTCGAAGTTCAGCTCCTCACCCTCCGCACCCGAGAAATTTGGGAAACTGTCGCAGCGGCCCTCAACAATTTTGAAGCCACAGAACAGAGCGCTGAAGACAATAGGCTCGGCGATCGCGAGCCGGAAGAGCTGGCCGACAATCCTGAGCAAATTCTGATGGATGGGGATAGCGCCTCAGATGTTGCCGTCCTGCTCAATATGGCCCAAACCTTCGCCACGCTCCGCGATATTGACGCTTCGGTTGAAGTGTATCAGCAGCTGATCACCCTCACAGCCGAGCAAAACGGTGACCCTACCGCCCAGCGTAAAGAACTCGCTGAGCTGCACTTAGCCTGGTTTCAATTTGCCGATGCTGCCGATGTGTACTTAGCGCTGCTCAGCGACGCTCGCACCAAGGGCAACCAAGCACAGGAAACAGATTATCTAGAGCGATTGGTTTATAGCTACCAGCAGGCTGATTCATTCACCAATGCCGTGCGGGCGCAGACGGATTTGATTGCGCTGTATCAGGCACAAGGGGACGTGGAGAAGTTGCCCGGGCTGCTGGTTGCGATCGCGCAGAACTACCGCACGCTTAACTTGCATAAAAATGCGATCGCCTACTACCGCTCTGCCTACAGCGCCGCCCAGCGATTCGACCAGTTCAGCTTCTCCGCCCAAGTCCTCACCGACCTCGGCACCCTCTACGAATCCTTAGCGCTCAATACCGAAGCCCTCGGAGCCTACAATCTCCTCGTCCCCGTTGAGCAGCAGGCCTACAACACCTACGGCGTGATGAACGCCTACGACAGCCTTGGCCAGCTCCACCGCCGCCAAGGCAACGCCTTCGAAGCCCTTAAAGCCTTTGAAAAAGCCCTCGTCCTCGCCGACCAGCTCAACCTCCGGCAAGACTACTTCATTGAACAAATCGAATCCGTCACACCACCATCTGACGCTTTTTAGGCACTATTGAAATCGATAGAAAGAACACAGTTGAGGCAAGTCAATGACTCACAATCCACATATTGGTTCTTCTCTTGATGAGCTACTAGAAGAAGAAGGTATCTTAACCGAAGTCAGTACGATCGCTGTCAAGAGAGTTTTGGAATGGCAAGTGGCTCAAAAAATGAGCAACCTGGGTTTGAACAAGCCTCAAATGGCGGCGCAGATGAGAACTAGCCGTACATCAATTGATAGGTTGCTTCCATTTACTCCAGAACCAATGCCATAGGCCCACTAGATTTACGTGGGAAAAATGAAGAAAATACTATAAATTCTTACTAAATACACCTGCAAGACACACAAATTCTGATTTGGTTTGCACTATGAAATTTTCGTATCTAGCCATCAGCCTAGTTGCTGGTCTTGTTGCTGGCTGTAGCCAACCAGATTCCGTAA
>JBCBDN010000359.1:0-3632 GCA_038529685.1 Cyanobacteria bacterium J06598_1
CGTTACCCCTTCCAGCTGCTGACTTTCTACGGCATCAGCCAATACCGTAGCTAGGGTGTTGCATACCGGGTCGCCGAACGAGATATGTCCAACAATGCCTTCTCCAAAAAAGGTAGATACTCGATTTTTGGTGCGGTCAATGAACTGATCGGGTATCACCATGTCTACCGGCTTAGCTTCTGCCTTGAGTGAGCCTACTGCAGATGCTGAAATCAAATACTCTACGCCCAGGCTTTTCATCGCGTAAATGTTGGCCCTAAAAGGCAGCTCTGATGGCATGAGCGTATGCCCTCTGCCGTGACGAGCCAAAAAGGCGACTGAAACGCCGTTGAGCTTTCCCACAATCAGTGCGTCAGAAGGTGACCCAAAAGGCGTTTCTATTTCTATTTCCTGAACATCGCTAAGCGCATCCATCTGGTAGAGGCCGCTGCCGCCAATGATGCCAATTTTGACGGGCGCACTATTTGCAGAATCAACCATCAACTTTTCCTATTGCTCTGTCAAGAGGAATTCTACCGTTCACATCTACCTTTAACAGCACACAGCTGAAAATGTTTTTTGCTTCAATCTCATCGCCCCTCGGATTTCACAGAGGCTAGCCCAGTGTCATAACCAGAAGTACGGACGCCCCAACCGAAACGCACTGTTCCACTGTTGCTTTTCTACGACTTCTCCATACGGTAGCCATCTTATGATCCCTTTTATCCGTCCCAGCATTTTCTCCAACACCATCAAAGCACCTTCGACCAAGACTCTAAGAATGGGCATCTTTGAGCGATTGGCTTTTTCAATGGGCGCTTTTGGTATTGGTGTATTTGCGCTAGGAATAGAGGCACTTCCGGCTAACGCGGTTTCTTCTACAGATTTTCGTCCAGCGCTGATGCGAAGTACCGCAGACACTATTCCTGTGGTGAGCACAGACCTATACAGAGCCGATCAGCTAGCGAATTTGGGCGTGCAGGCATTTACCGACGGCAACGAATCTGCTGCCTTCGATGCGTGGCAAGAAGCGATGCTGCTGTACCGGGTGGCTGATGTGCCTGAAAAGGAAGCGCGGATGCTAGAGAATTTGAGCGTGGTGTATCGCCTAACTGAGCGCCCTGCCGAGGCGATTATGATGAGTCGCCAGGCGATTAGCATTTATGAGAGCCTAGGGACTGTAGATGAACAGCCCAGTGCTTTTTTGAACCTGGGTAGTGCTTACCGAATGGCGGGGCAATCTGAAGAGGCGATCGCAGCCTACAGCACCAGCCTCAATCTCTACCAGCAAACCGAAGATGTTGTGGGCGAGCGGATTATTCTGTCGCTGCTCGCAGATATTCATAGCGAGATTGAAGACTATCCTCAAAGCATCATATTTCAGCAGCAGGTACTTGCCATTGCCCGCAGCACTCGCAATGCGCAAGTAGAAGCCGAAGCCCTCTCAGAACTTGGCTATGCTCACTTTGTCCTGAACTATCATGATGAGTCAGTGAGCTACTACCAAGATTCACTGACGCTGTTTCAAAAGCTGGGCGATCGCACTCAAGAAGTTGCCGTTCTCAACAACTTAGGCCGCGCAGCTGCCTTTAACGAAGACTTCGACACCGCGCTCAACGCCTACGAACAAGCTCTCGTCATTTTCCAAGCCCTAGAGCGCCCTGTTCAAGAAGCGCATCTCTGGGTCAACATCGGTCAGGCTCACCTTAATGCCGGCCGACCTAATGCCGCGATTGATGCCTTTCGGCAAGTTGTCAGCCTGTCAGAGGGCATTCGCCAACAGCAAGCCTCTGAAGCTTTGCCTTTGCGACTAGAAGCGGCTTATCGCGAGCTAGCAGCACTGCTCCAACAGCTGGACCGCACCAGCGAAGCTCAGCAAGTATTGGGCTTGATCTAAATAATTGGGTCGGCGTAGAGAGCTAATTCGTATCTGTGCTAGCCGCATCTCGTGCCTTACGGTTGTGGCTGCTGCATCTCTACTGCTTTTCCTGGCGTAGATTGCAGCAGCCATAGCCCGGTATAGGTGACGCCAGAATCATCGGGCCGTACGAGTAAAAAGTGAAGTCCTTGTGCCGCAATTTTGCGCTCGGTAAAGGTCCGTGCGGCGGCGGCCACCTCACCATCCTCAAAAGTAGCCATAATCCATCGATCGGCTAGTCCTGCTTCTAGCAGCAGCCCATCAGGCCCGCCTGCAATGTATTGCAGCATGACCGGCTGAGAATCCTGGAGCCACTGTGCAAGCCTCATTGACTGCCGTCCACCATCAATAATCACGCCTGGAATGGGGAGCGTGCTGGGCAGCCCTAGCTTAATAGGCATCAGCTCAGCTGGGACAGACTGTACCGGAATGGGTTCTTGCTGTAGTCTCTGCAAGTCGCTAGTGCTGACCGCTGCAAACTGCCAGCGATCGCCCATCAGATGGTCAGCCATTGGTACAGGGGCAGGCCGCTCTAGCGCTACCGGTTGATACGGCTGCTGAACGTAATGGCTCAGTGTGGGATACCAAGCCGCCCGTTGCTTTAGCCACTGCTTGAGCGCGGGCGTGTCGCGTTTGGGCTGTACGCTGACGGGAAGCTCACGGCAGGCGACTTCTACTAGACTGATAGACTGTGGTCGAAATATTTCGATGTGAGTAGGCCAGTCCCCAGCGCGATCACGTGCTATCTGCAACTGCTTGCGTATCCAAGGGGCGCTCGCGTCTGGCTGCGAACAAAACTCGCCGTAGGTAAAGGTTCTCTCTGCATCGCAAATGAGCAATTCCCACAGCGGATTGCCATCAGGATCTTGCAGCGGGCGACGGTAGAAATCGAGTTGCCAGGGTACAGAAATTGTCAAAAGGCTATAGAAAACACTAGAAAACTTGGGTGAGGTCGGTACTGCCTGTAGCCTAGAAAGACGCCACTATCGCGAAATCGCAGTCAACCTTGCTCATTAAATAAGGTTATATTGAATCGAATAAGCTAAGAAAAAAGATTTTCGGCAGACACCTCGCTAACCTGTGGGCCACTGCATTTTCCTTTTAGATAGACTCTACTCAACTTTGCATTCATCATGACTCTTGCTCTTACCCAGTTTGGCGATCGCATGTCTCACCTGACCGGGGTGCGTGCCATTATGAAAGACATCATCGAAACCCTTAACGCCACAAAGGGAACTGGGCAAGACTTTATTAACCTCAGTGCAGGCAACCCCGTTATTTTGCCGGAAGTAGAGCAGCTATGGCGGGACTGCACCGCCGATCTGCTGGCCAGCGATGAGTATGGTGAAGTTGTTTGTCGTTACGGTGCGAGCCAAGGTTACGAACCCCTAATCGAAGCCGTGCGTGATGATTTCAATCGGCGCTATGGACTTAACCTTACTTCCCGCAATATTCTGATTACGCCCGGTAGCCAGAACCTTTACTTTTTGGCTGCCAATGCACTGGGTGGTTATAACTCTGATGGCCAGCTGAAAGATATTGTGCTTCCCCTTAGCCCGGACTACACAGGCTATGGCGGTGTTACGCTTTATCCAGAGGCCGTCAAGTCCTATCGCCCCTTCATTGAGCTAGGCGACGACGCGCACTCCTTCAAGTATCGTCCCGATTTTGACCAGCTAGAAGTTAATAAAGTCTTGCCCAGTTCCCTTTGTGGCGTTAAGGGTTTCGATGATGT
>JBCBDN010000360.1:0-3629 GCA_038529685.1 Cyanobacteria bacterium J06598_1
AGATCAGCGATTGCCCCTCATCCTGACGATCGAGAAGCTGATGCAACCGGGCTTGAACCGCTTCCGGCAGCTGGAATTGAGTCAGTTCAACAGGTACCTCAATGACTTCAGGCATAGGTCTGGTTGCTCATATCTAAAAATTCAATAATGTGTCTATTGTAGATGAAAGACTAGGAGTGAGTTTACTGGGGTTGAGCCACTATTTTGAAGTTCGCCAACAGTATCGTATAAAATCCAAGTAGATCAAATGTACTAAATACAGTCGGTCCGCCGAACCGTGCGGCTTGCTGGAGTATTCGAAATATTCTGCGTCAGCAGACTATAAGAAGGCCAAATGTACTATCGATACGAAAGCCTCAGTAGGGATTTAATCGCTGATCTCAGGGACTGACCAGCGATTCTCCGGGATTTTCCCTACTTTTTCGCGCTCTCCAGGCTGAAAAGCATCTACCCTGATTTGCCTGAGCGCAATTTCTCGTTCTCCAGATTTCAGCGGCATGCTTACTCAACGGGGGGTTGCACGCTTACTGTGTAGGTGTCACCACGATCGCACACAGCAGAAGTAGACTCCACTCTCCGTGTCCATCCCCAGTCTCCATCACCGTCACGTAGCTTATATTCCACACGAATTCTTGTCCGCTGACCGTTCACCTTTTCAAGCCGACGAGTCTTTTCCCAAGTATCGCCACTGTCTACCCGATGACTGCCAATCGGTTCAGAGCGCCAATCGCCGATGGCATCAGGATCGTAATAGTCGATGTCTGTAATTTTGATTTCCTCGCCTGAGTCATTCTCAACTTTTAAGGTGACATCTTTGCAGTGTCGAGTAGCCGCTTCCGCCGGAGCGGCAGCCCCCAAAATAGGCATTAGAGCAGTCGATAGAATGAAGCTAGCGCTCAGAACGTTGTGTGCAATCTTTTTCATGGTTTTTACCTGTTGTTGTCTTGTGTCGTTGTGAGGTGAGCTGAGGTGAGCATCGTGATGTCGTATTCATGACATCGCCGCCGAGTGAGTCAGCGGTTAGCGCTTCAACCTCGATGTGCTCATCATCGCAATCTGACATCGGTTCGCCCATAGGATTTCATTGGATGGTTTCATTGGATTAAATAGGATGCCTGAAACTTATTTTTTCAAGGCCTGACCAAAAGTTTGAAAACATTGGATAGTCCTTGGCTTCAGGGAAAGGCATCGCTATGATGCGTGCATAGCTTCGTCACTTATCCGCTAAAGCCCGCGATTACTATGACCTTGTCAACGTCTTCTCCCTATCGTCATTTAGGTGGCTCGCTGCCGCTAGAAGATCAAACCTATGTGGTGCGGGCAGGCGACCAACAGCTGTACGAGGCTTTACGGCAAGGCGAGTTTTGCTACGTGCTTAATTCTCGGCAAATGGGGAAGTCGAGCCTGAGGGTGAGAACCATGCAGCGCCTACAGAGCAAAGGCATTACCTGCGGTGTAGTGGATCTATCCGCAATGGGGACTCAGAGTACGCAGAGTGCTTGGTATAAAGGGCTGGCCTATCGCATTATGCGTAACTTTCGCGCGCTCAGGTCTCCTGATGGCAGCGCGGTTGATTGGCGAGGCTGGTGGAAAGCTCATGACTTTCTCTCACCCGTTCAGCAGCTGGGCGCATTGATTGAAGACTGCTTGCTCCCAGCGATGAACGGTAACGTTGTTGTCTTTATTGATGAGATTGATAGCGTTTTAGGATTGGATTTTTCAACAGATGATTTCTTTAGCTGGATTCGATCTTGTTACAACCATCGAGCTGATAATGTTGCCTACAGACACCTGACCTTTTGCCTGCTCGGGGTGGCCACACCGTCAGATTTGATTGCAGATAAGCAGCGAACACCCTTCAACATCGGCCAGGCGATCGCACTCAATGGTTTCGAGTTTAAGCAGGCCAAAGCCCCGCTTCAGCCCGGTTTAACCCAAGCGAATATCCCCGATCCAGAGCGCGTTCTACGCGAGATATTAGCATGGACGGGAGGGCAGCCTTTCCTCACCCAAAAGCTTTGCCAGCTCGTGACAACGCACTGGACCAAGGAAGGACCAGAGTCAGCCTCGGCATCTAATCCGAGTTCATCTGTCGAAGCGATTGTGCAGACTTACATTTTGACAAATTGGGAAAGTCAAGATGAGCCAGAACATTTGAGAACAATTCGAGATCGCTTCTACGCCCATCCAGAAAGAACAAATCGACTCCTGGGACTCTATCAACAGATATTAAAAGCAGGCAGCCTCAAAGGTGACGATAGCCCGGAACAGCGGGAACTCAGACTCACTGGCGCAATTATCAAACGAAAAAATCAGCTTCAGGTGTTCAATCCGATCTACGGCAGCGTTTTTGATGCGAGCTGGGTGACTCAAGCGCTGGCAAATGTTCGCCCCTATGCTCAATCATTTAATGAGTGGACGGCTTCAGGCGGGGCAGATTCCGCCGCTCTCCTCACAGGCATTGCGTTAGAGGCCGCTAAGGCTTGGGCCACGGGGAAAAGCTTGAGCGACCAAGATTATGCCTATCTGGCGGCTTGTCAGGCGGCAGAGCAAGATAAGGTAGAGACAGCCTTAGCGGTAGAAGCCCAAGCGAAGGCACTACTCGCTGAGGCTAACCGCAAAGCCAACCGTCGAATTAAACAAGGCGCTGGCATCTTGGGCCTCGCGGCGGTACTTTTAGCAGGCTCTCTGGCATTTTCGTCCCAGACGGTTCAGTCAGCGCGAATCGAAGCCGCAGACGCGAAAAACGAGGCACAGCAATCTCGCATAGAGGCTCAGAAGAGTCAATCTATTGCTGAAGAAGAACGAGAGAATGCGCGGCAGGTGGCCAGCGCCGCAAAACGCGAAACTGAAGCCGCGAATCGCGAAACAAAAGCGGCGAATCGTGAAACCGAAGCGGCGACTGAAACGGCTCAGCTCGCCAGAGAAGACGCGGAGCAGGCACTGCTCGAAGCGCAGGCGGCGCTAGAGGAAGCCGTTGCAGCTGAGCAGATCGCACAGCAGGCGCAAGACGCAGCAACAACGGCCAAACAAGAAACTCAAACAGCCAGGGCAGAAACGGCGGAAGTAACAGCGCAGCGACAGCAAGCCGAACGGCAGGTAGAACAGGCGCAAGCTGAGTTAGCGCAGGCCAATCAGGAAATTGCGATCGCACAAACAGAACGCAACGAACTCACCACCGGCACCCGGCTAGAGCGCTCTGCCCTCGCGATCGTCAGAGCATCAACAGCTTTTGATTTAGATGATTTGGTAGAAGCGGTTGGCTTAGGCAAGGCCCTACAGCCTTTTGTCTCCGAAGGTCGATCTGTTCTCACGTATCCTGCAACAGCGCCCATTTTGGCCCTGCAAACGCTGCTTACCCAAATGCCCAAGCAGGCTATTCTCTCCTACGGGAAAGATATATCGCTGCAAGAAGTTGTCGATGTTTGGTTCAACGAAGATGCCAGCGTATATGCCACACGGTTTAGCTACGACGGCTTTCGGCGAACCTACCTACAGTATTGGAATGATAGTGGCGACCCCCTCGGTGAATTGATTGAGCTAGAGTCCTACAGCTTTGATCGCGATGCGCCGTTGCCTTCTTATCTCGCTTTCAGCGGCGATCGCATCTTTATGGATGACAATGAGAA